>CAYTQK010000357.1:0-2503 GCA_964439745.1 uncultured Desulfobacterales bacterium | reverse complement strand
GTAGGTCTGGGAGTGAGCGGGTGCTATTGCGGCTCCGTCCAGTACACAGTTTTCCCGGTCATGATCGTTCCATGATCGTTCATCATTGAATATTCCTCCCGCAAAGTTCCCGTCGTTAGGACCTGAATTCGCGGAAATCCGCATGAATCCCGGCAAAAAAATCATGACCGTTAAACTTGAATTGACTTACCTTCTTTTTAACAATATGCAGCACAATAAGGCAATAAAAAGAATTTGCCCAGATATTTCCCGGCACGACAACACTCCAGCTGGAGCTGACGCGGCGGCATGCTTGCTTTCTTGAAAAAGACCGTTTTCCACGGGCCCATGGCCGTTTCCCTGGTGATCATCCTGGCCGGTTGCCTGGCCTTTATTACTTCCATTCCTTTCCTGGATACCATGGAGCTGAAAACCCTGGATCTGCGGTTCAAGATGCGGGGGGAAAAATCCATCGGCGATACGGTTGTTCTGGCTGCCATCGATGAAAAGAGCCTCAAGGCGGAGGGCCGCTGGGTCTGGCCCCGCTCCATCATTGCCGAACTGGTCACCAAGCTCTCCGCAAAAGGCGCCCGTGTCATCGCCTTTGATGTGGGATTCTTTGAGCCGGAAAGTTCTGAAGTCGTCGATGTGCTGGATGAAATTGCCGCCACCCATGGTGCCGGCGGCCTGGCCGATTACCTGGCAGCCCTGAAAGTCAGCCGGGACAATGACCGGATCCTGGCCCGCGCCATTAAAGAATCCTCCGCCCGGGTGGTGCTGGGATATTTTTTCCAGATCAACGAAGAAGACGCGGCCCATATCAGCGACGCGGAGCGGGAGGAACATGCCGCCAACATCGGCAGCGGCCGCTACGATATCACCCGTTTTACCTCGGGCGGGGCGCGTCATGTTCCCCTGCCCGAAGCGGCCGCGCCCCAGTCCAATATTTTCCGGATCGCCGGGGCCACGGATTATGCCGGGTACTTTAATAAGCTGACCGATCCCGACGGGGTGGTCCGGGAACTTCCCCTGGCCATCCGGTTTGAAAACACCCTCTACGCACCCTTGTCACTCAAAGCCATCAGCGCCTACCTGGATGAGCCTCTCATGATCCAGCTCGGTGCCCGCAACGGGGTGGAGATGATCCGGGTGGGCGAGCGCTCCATCCCGGTGGATGACCGCGGCGAGTTGATGATCAATTACCGGGGCGGTCCCAAAACCTTTCCCCATTTTTCCGTCACCGATATCCTTCATGACCGTGTCCCCGAAGCGCAGCTCCGGGACAAAATCGTTCTGGTCGGGGCGACCGCCATCGGCATCCATGATGAGTGCGTCACCCCCACGGCCAAGGTCTTTCCCGGGCCGGAAGTGCATCTCAACGTCATCGACAGCATCATGTCCCGGGATTTTCTCTACCGGCCGGTCTGGGCCCCTCTGGTGGACCTGTTGGTGCTGATTTTCGGCGGGCTGCTCCTGGCCGTGGTGCTGTCGCGCTCCGGCGCGCTGCTCGGCGGGCTGGTGGCCATAATTATATTCGGCGGTTATGTCTGGATCTGTTACTACTTTTTTGCCGCCACCGGCTGGATTCTCAACATGGTCTATCCCCTGTGCGTCTGCCTGCTGGTTTACCTGGGCGCGACTTCGTATAAGTATTTTACCGAGGAGGGGCAGAAGAAATTTATCCGGGAGGCCTTTTCCAAGTACCTGGCGCCGGAAGTGGTACAACAGCTCATCGAATCGCCGCAAAAGCTGGTGCTGGGCGGAGAACGGCGTGAGATCACTGCTTTTTTTTCCGATGTGCAGGGATTTACCAGTATTTCCGAAAAGCTGGCGCCCGAGGAACTGGTCGAGCTGCTGAACGAGTTTCTTACGGAAATCACTGACATCATCCTCAAGTACCGCGGCGGGGTGGACAAGTTTGAAGGCGACGCGGCCATCGCCTTTTTCGGGGCGCCCAACGATCTGCCCAATCACGCCGAGGCCGCCTGCCTGGCCTGTGTTGAAATCCAGGACCGGATGGTGTCGCTCCGGGAAAAGTGGCGCCGGGAAGGCAAGCCCGAGTTGAACGTCCGTATCGGTCTTTTTTCCGGACCGGCGGTGGTGGGCAACATGGGGTCCCGCAACCGCATGGATTACACCATGATGGGTGATACGGTCAATACCGCGGCCCGGTTGGAAGGGGTCAACAAGCGGTACGGCACCTACACCATGATCGGAGAACCTACCCGCCGGGCGGCCGGAGAAAGTATTGCCGTGCGGGAACTGGACGCCGTCAAGGTGGTCGGCCGGGGCGAGCCGGTGGTGATTTACGAGCTGCTCGGCCGGGCCGGCCAGGTGGCAGAAGAAAAACAGCGGGCGGCGGCGGCCTATGCCCGGGGGCTGGCGGCCTATCGACGCCGGGAGTGGACTGCGGCCACGGCGTTTTTTGAAGAGGCCCTGGCCATCGTCCCCGGAGACGGCCCCAGCCAGGCCATGATACAGCGGTGCCGGGCCTATAGGGAAGAACCGCCGGCCGCAGGCTGGG
>CAYTQK010000356.1:0-2503 GCA_964439745.1 uncultured Desulfobacterales bacterium | reverse complement strand
TATGGCATTTCCAGCCGGTCACGAATTACCTTGAACAATACGGACAGCAGCAGGATGGCTGCCCCCAGGGGCTGCCACCAGGAAAGGGACTGCGGCCAGGGATAGAAAATGGCCAGCTCCACCGGCCAGAAAATATGTTTCAGATAAATTACATAATTGACCAGAACCGCAGTCAGGCCGGCTGACTGGGAGACGGTATCCAGCGGGGTCAATGCGTTTGCCTGTTGTTGCGTAAACAGGGTGACCAGGCTGATCAAAACGGCTAAGGCCAGAAGAGGCAGTTTCTCCAGGATCAATTTTTTCCGGCGGCCCTTGCCACAACGATCCAGGGGCCAGTAATCGAGCAGCAGCAGGATCAGCGGCAGGGTAACCAGGACCGGTTTGGCCATCAGGCCCAGGAAAAAGCAGCAGAATGTCAGCAGGTATCGGGAAGCGGACGGGCGGCGGACATACCAGGTGTAGGCCAGGAGCGTCAGGATCCAGAAGAAGGCGGCCAGCAATCCCTTGCGGGCGGCGATATAGGCCACTGATTCCACGTTGACCGGATGCAGGGCAAAGAGCGCGGCCACCAGCAGGCTCTTGTAAAAGGCGCCGGTCATTATGCGGAGCAACAGGAAAAGCAGGACGGCATTGGCCATGTGAATGAACAGGCTGGTCAGGTGATGGCCCGCCGGATTCCTCCCGTATACCTGGGCATCGGTCATGTGCGACAGCCAGGTCAACGGCATCCACATGCCGTAATGCATGGTAAAAGCCCGTTTGATGTTGGCCGGGGATAACCCCTCGGGAACCTGGTTTTTCTCCACGAAAAAGGGATCGTCCATATTCAGAAAATCGTGTTCGTGAACCGGATAAAAAACGGCCAGCACCACGGCAGCCAGGCAGAGGCAGGCCAGTAGTGTCGCAGAACGGGAGTGCATCACAAGCTTATACCCTTTTTAATTTCAACCACATCTTTCGCGTACCTCCCCGCCCCCGCATCAGGCCCAGGGTCTTTCGCCAGCGGCGCGGGTGCAGGTAAAAATAAAGATAAGCGATTTTTTTCATCAAAAACAGCGCGGCAGGACCAATCTCCCCGCGGCTCATGCGGGGCCGCCGCACCCGGTTGAAGTCATAGTCGTCCAGCCGGGGGGGGGGTGTCCAGCCTTGCGCTGTCAAGCGGTCATACAAGGCCGAACCCGGCGTCGGGGTAGTGATGGAAAAAAGCGCCTCGGTCAGGCCGGAACGGGCGGCGAACCGGATGGTCTGCCACACCTCGCCAAAGGTTTCCGTGGGTGCGCCCAGCATGAAGAATCCGAATACCTGAATGTCCAGGCGCTCGGCGGCGTCGATGAGCGAAAGAATATCTTCTTCGCTGATTTTTTTATGATAGATGCCGTTACGGATCCGATCAGAGATCGATTCGATGCCGATTTTGATCTTGACCAGGCCGGCTGCTTTCATGGTCTGTAAAACAGGATAAGCCAGCGTGTCGGCCCGGCTGTTGCAGGCCCAGGCAATGTTCATTTTTTGTCTGACCAGTTCCCGGGAAAATTTTTCCAGCCAGCCGGGCACCACCGCGATCAGGTCGTCGGCAAAGAAAAAAGCGTTCAGGCCGTAATTGTCGTGCAGAAACCGGATGTCATCGATGACTCTTTCCGGGGAGCGGATCCGTACCTTGGCGCCCAGGGTGGTTTTGACCGTGGGCTGGCAGAAGGTGCAATTATATGGACAGCCGCGGGAGACGGTCAGGGAGATACCGCGGGCGTCCGGCCGGCAGGAGTCCAGTTGAAAAAAATAATCCATGTATTTGGGAATATCAAACAGATCATAAGCCGGTGCCGGGAGGGCGTCCATGTCCTCGATCAGCTCTCGGGGAGGATTTTTATGGATCCGGCCGCCGGCCTTGTACCAGAGGCCGCTTATTCCGCTGAAGTCCCCGCCCCGGTAAACGGCTTCGATGAATTCCCGGAAGGTCTCTTCGCCTTCGCCCAGGCAGACGGCATCCACCGCCGCCTCCCGGATGATATCTTCGGCCGCCATGGTGGCGTGGGGCCCGCCGGCGATCACCGTCGAACCGTATTTTTGGGCCATCCGGGCCGCCGCCAGTCCGTTGGCAGCCAGCAGAACATCCAGGTATATGCCGGTGATGTCGGGGGTGAAATCGGCCAGGAATTGCTCGATATATCCCAAGGAGGGCGCAAAGCTGGTGTCGATGATCCGGATATCCGTGTCCTTGATCTGCCGGCGGATATAGGCGGCCAGCGTGGCCAGTCCGGTGGGCAGTTCGCCGGAAGGATAGCGGAAACGGGGAAAAACCAGGGCAATTTTTTTCATGAGTCAAAAGGAACCGGCAAATATTATGAAACCTATAGAACTGGCAAGGTGTGCTGTCTGCTTGGAGCACATCACCCTTTGTGCAATTTAGTATACCATATTCTATCACTCATGGCCGCCATCTTTCCCCGGGGGGAGTCCCTGCCGGATTAATAATTGATAATAATCGTTTTGCCACAGGTTTTTC
>CAYTQK010000355.1:0-2508 GCA_964439745.1 uncultured Desulfobacterales bacterium | reverse complement strand
CCCGGCTGTCCGCCTGATCCGGGCCCCGCCGGGGCCTCGCGGAATGACTGCGCTGTGGTGATGCCATAGGAGGAACGGGTTCCTGAACCGTGCGGGATTGATGAAATGGGGCTTTGCTGCTATATTCCGGCATGCTTTTCCGTTTGTCTACGGCCCGGCCGATACGCCGGCTGCCGGAGCGGTGGAAGTATACAGAGACTGACCGGTAGTTTGAATGCCCGATGCCCTGACAAGCGGGCATTATCAAGGGCAACCAACACGGCAGAAGCAGACAGAGAAATCCGGGTGTCCGCCCGGCGGCCCATGCCGCCAGGCAGCCCCGAAACCGACCGGCCACCAAGGTTCAGCCGGCCGGCATCTTGGTAACACCAGGCCCGGAGTGCCCGCCGATACACGGCAGGCCACCTGCTCCGGTACCGCATCAACGGTATCGAGGGTTCGCAGGTTCAGACCGGGTATGACAGTAAACCACGCAGGAAATCCTGCGGGGAAACGCGAAGATTTATACCACCACGCGGGGCCGGGCCGTCCAGCTGACCAATACGACATGAGACCCAGGCACCCGCGTGAACCGAAAGATACGTAGCATGCGTAAACAGAGACTGACGCCATACCGCCTCTCCCTGCCCTGTGGCAGTGTGGGTGTATGCCGCGGATCCGGACCGGGAATAGGACCCGCCGTACTCGCCTGACCTTTGTAGTGGCCGGGCCCGCCCGGCCAGACGCAGTTGCGCTTCGTGACTACCCGCGATTTCCTGTCTAACCAATTGACAGGAATCATCTTTTCCATGAAAAGAATGCTTATCAATGCAACTCACCCAGAAGAGTTGCGCGTTGCACTGGTCGACGGCCAGCGGTTGTTTGATCTCGACATTGAATCCTCCACCCGTGAACAGAAAAAGGCCAACATCTATAAAGGCCGCATCACCCGGGTAGAGCCCAGCCTTGAAGCCGCCTTTGTGGACTTCGGCGCCGAGCGCCACGGCTTCCTGCCACTGAAAGAAATCTCCAAGGAATACTTCCGCAAGCCCCCCGGCCAGATCGAGGGCAAGATCAATATCAAGGAAGTGGTGTCCGAAGGCCAGGAAGTCATTATCCAGGTCGACAAGGAAGAGCGGGGCAACAAGGGCGCCGCCCTCACCACCTTTATTTCCCTGGCGGGCCGCTACCTGGTGCTGATGCCGAACAACCCCCGGGCCGGTGGCATCTCCCGCCGTATCGAAGGGGATGAGCGTGCCCAGCTTAAGGATGCCCTCAACGAAGTGGACGTACCCAAGTCCATGGGCATTATCGTCCGCACCGCCGGCATCGGCCGCACCGCCGAGGAACTCCAGTGGGACCTCAACTATCTGGTCGCCACCTGGGAAGCGATTACCGGCGCCGCCGGTGAGCACAAGGCACCGCGCCTGCTGCATCAGGAAAGCAACGTCATTATCCGTGCCGTGCGGGACTACCTGCGCCAGGATATCGGTGAGGTACTGATCGACGCTGCCGATGTGTACGAGAATGTGCTGGGCTTTGTCCGTCAGGTGATGCCGTCGTTCGAGAACAAGATCAAACTGTACAGCGACGAGATCCCCCTGTTCAGCCGTTACCAGATCGAGGCCCAGATTGAGACGGCCTTTCAGCGTGAGGTCAAGCTGCCTTCCGGCGGCTCGATCGTCATTGATCCCACCGAAGCGCTGGTATCCATTGACATCAACTCGTCCCGGGCCACCAAGGGCCAGGACATCGAGGAAACCGCCCTGCAGACCAACCTTGAGGCTGCTGACGAAATTGCCCGCCAGCTGCGCCTGCGGGACATGGGCGGCCTGATCGTGATCGACTTCATCGACATGACACCGGCCCGCAACCAGCGGGAGGTGGAGCAGCGCATGCGTCAGGCCCTGGAACTCGATCGTGCCCGTGTCCAGGTGGGCAAGATTTCCCGCTTTGGCCTGCTGGAAATGTCCCGTCAGCGGCTGCGGCCGTCCCTGGGCGAGACCCGGAGCGAAGTCTGCCCCCGTTGCAGCGGCCAGGGCACCATCCGGGGCATCGAGTCGCTGGCACTGAGCATCATGCGGCTGATCTTCGAGGAAGCTTCCAAGGACAAGACCGGCGAAGTGCGGGCCATCGTCCCGGTGTCGGTGGCCACCTTCCTGCTCAACGAGAAACGCAAGCAGCTGGCTGACATCGAGTCGCAACAGCAGGTCGATATCCTGGTGGTGCCGGCCCCGCACCTGGAGACGCCCCATTTCGAGATCCTGCGGGTCCGTGAGGACGAAGCCGGCGAGAAAGTCACCAGTTACCGGATGGCCGAGGAATATTCAGCCCGTGAAGAGGAACAGGTGGATGTTCAGGTCACCCGGGAAGTACCGCCCCGGGAAGAGGCTGCGGTGAAATCCATTCGCCCTGCCGCCCCGGCCCCGGCACCGGCCCCGGCCCCGGCCCCTGGCCCCGTCGCCAAAACGGAGGACACCGAGGAAGGCGTGTTCCGCAAGCGTTCCCGCAAGATCGCCAGCTTCTTTG
>CAYTQK010000354.1:0-2515 GCA_964439745.1 uncultured Desulfobacterales bacterium | reverse complement strand
TAAGACCATTATGAGTGAAAATATCGGCCAGCAACGTCTGCCGCCGGTGCTGCGGGCGCTTTTACATAAACTGTGGAGTTCCTTTAAAGATTTACTGCCGATCGTGGTGGTGATCGGCTTTTTTCAACTGCTGGTGCTGCGGCAGCCCCTGCCGGATTTTGCCGAAGTCCTCTTCGGCGGCATACTGGTCGTGTTCGGGCTGATGCTGTTTGTCCAGGGCCTGGAAATGGGGCTGTTTCCCATCGGTGAAACCCTGGCCCACGAGCTGGCGCGCAAGGGCAGCCTGTTCTGGCTGCTGGTCTTCGCCTTTCTGCTGGGCTTTGCCACTACCGTGGCCGAACCGGCCCTGATCGCGGTGGCCGGCGAGGCGGCCGACATCGCCGCCCGGGGCAACCTGATCGAAGGATCGGAAGCCGCCCGGAACCGCTATGCCCTGGGGCTGCGGCTGTCGGTGGCCCTGTCGGTGGGAATTGCCATCCTTGTCGGGGTATTGCGGATTCTCCGGGGATGGCCGCTGCACTACCTGATTATCGGGGGATATAGCGGGGTGATGCTGATGACCCTGGTGGCGCCCAAGCAAATCATCGGCATTGCCTATGATGCCGGCGGGGTGACCACCTCCACGGTGACGGTGCCGCTGGTGGCCGCTCTGGGCGTGGGGCTGGCTTCCATAATCCGGGGGCGCAGTCCTCTGGTGGACGGTTTCGGGCTGATTGCCTTTGCCTCGCTGATGCCCATGATTTTCGTGATGGGCTACGGGCTGATTATTTTTTCATAACGGGACAAGACCATGCTGTCCTTTCTGGCGGATGCCGGAACGATACTGCTGGCCACGATGCGCGATGTGCTGCCCATCCTGGTGCTGATCATCCTGTTTCAACTGTTTGTCCTGCGCCAGCCCATCCCGCATCTGCGCCGCCTCATCACGGGGGGCGTGTACGTGGTCCTCGGCCTGGCCCTGTTTTTGATCGGCCTGGAAAAAGCCCTCTTTCCCATTGGTAGAACCATGGCCGCCCAGCTGTCAGACCCGGCCTTCCTGACCGGCGGGGGAGAGGCGGCTTTGACCGATTGGACGTCCTACGGCTGGATTTACCTGTTTGCCGCCATGATCGGCTTTTCCACCACCATTGCCGAGCCGGCCCTGCTGGCCGTGGCTCTTAAGGCCGGCGAGGTGTCCAGCGGCATCATCAGCCCCTGGGGGCTGCGCGTCACCGTGGCCATCGGGGTGGCCGTGGGACTGGCCCTGGGTTCGTTCCGCATTGTCACGGGTACGCCGCTGCATGTTTACATCCTGGCCGGATACATCATCGTGGTGGTGCAGACCTTTACCACCCCGAAAAAAATGATCGCCCTGGCCTATGATTCCGGCGGCGTGACCACCTCCACGGTGACGGTGCCGCTGGTGGCCGCCCTCGGCCTGGGGTTGTCCGAGGCTGTGCCGGGCCGCGACCCGGCCCTGGACGGTTTCGGCCTGATCACTTTTGCGAGCCTGTTTCCGATCATCTCCGTATTGGGGTATGCCCAGATCACCCACTGGATGACCGGACGCGGCGGAAAAAAATTGATACGCAAGGAGAAAAAGGATGAAGTTTAAAATTGTTTTCGCGCCGGTCAAAACCCACAAGACCGACGCCATTGTTGACGCGGCCAAAAAAGCCGGGGCCACGGGCGCGACCATTATTCCTTCGCGCGGTACCGGCATGCACGAAGCCAAAACCGTGTTCGGCCTGACCCTGGAGGACCAGACCGATATCGTCATGTTTCTCCTGGAAGAGCACGTGGTCAAGCAGGTCCTGGAAGCCATCAAGAAAGCCGGCGAATTCGACAAACCCGGCACCGGCATCGCCTTTGTCCTGCCGGTGGAAAAGGTTGTCGGCCTGGAAAGCCAGCTGGAAAAATTCAAGGAAGAGGTCCGGGACAAGTATTTATGATTCGGCTGTCGTGGGCGTATCGCCGCCCGGGGCCTTCATAAGATAGAATAAAAATAAAATTTTTGATAAATTGATAATTCTCCATGCAGACAAACCGCGTTCCATCCGGAACAAGGAGGCGTGATGGCTGACATCATTCGGGTAAAGGATCTGATGCATAAGGAATTGCTGAGCATCAACGGCATGGCCTCGGCCAAAGAGGCGGCCGCCATGATGAGGGAATCCAGGGTGACGGAACTGCTGGTCTCCAAGCGGAACGAGGACGATGCCTGGGGCATTGTCACGGTGATGGATATCATCAAGGATATCCTGGTGGCTGATCGGGACGCCGAGACCGTCTTTGTCTACGAGATCATGACCAAGCCGGTCATCACCGTGCCGGCCCAGATGGATATCCGGTACGCCATCCGCCTGCTTGACCGGATCGGGATCCGCCGGGCGCCGGTGGAGCACCTGGGCGAGATTGTCGGCATGGTAACCCTGGCCAGCCTGATCATGGACAAGGACATCCTCTGACGCCGGCTCGGCACAAGGTTCTTTTGAAACGAGGCGTCGCACATACACCGGCGTCGCCGGAGAAGAGG
>CAYTQK010000353.1:0-2530 GCA_964439745.1 uncultured Desulfobacterales bacterium | reverse complement strand
CAGCCGGGGAACGGCCCCGGGAAACCAGAGGCAGGTGGGGCAGGTGTTGCTGTTGGGTTCGTCGCCGGGGGTGTTGGGACAATCGCAGAACAGCTTGGTGGCGCAGTTGAGCTCAACGTGAATCTCCAATCCGATGACCGCTTCAAAATCCATCAGGTATTCCCTCCCGTGCGCGCGTTGAGAAGATATTCGCCCAGCGCCAGCAGGCGTGCGTCGCTGCCCCGCGGCCCGGTCAACTGGAGACCGGCGGCGGTCGACCCGGGCGCCGGCGGCAGGTACAGGGCGGGCTGGCCGGTGACGTTGGCGAACAGCGTGGCCGCGAACTGTTCGTAGGTGCCGGCCAGGGAGGCGCCTGCCGCGGCCGGGCTGCCGGATTCTGCCGGCAGCAGGAGAAAATCGGCCTGCTTCCAGAGTTTTTCCATGTCCGCCAGCAGGCGGGCTCGGATCCGGCAGGCGTTGTCATAGGCGGCGTAGCGTTCAAACTGGAAATAGGCCCCCTGGAAGAGGTAGCTCTTGACCAGGGT
The DNA here is from genome assembly GCA_964439745.1 of uncultured Desulfobacterales bacterium. Lineage (GTDB taxonomy): Bacteria > Desulfobacterota > Desulfobacteria > Desulfobacterales > Desulfosudaceae > CAYTQK01. The sequence goes on along the minus strand of CAYTQK010000353.1, from coordinate 2,006 downwards.
GCCGAAGGCGGCCCCGCGCGAGCGCAGGTACATTTCGTTCCAGTTGCTGGCGCCCGGGGCGCGCTGGCCGTACCGGACCGAGTCATACCGGCCGGCGCAGGAGGAGGCTTCCACCGAACCGACGATGCTGTGCACCAGGGCAAAAAGTTCCGGAGCGGGCAGGGCCAGGGGCCGGACGGCCCGGCCGGCCGGCAGCAATTCGTCCACGGCCGCCTGAAAAGCGGCCCGGCGATCTTCCGGCAGGTCGCCGGCCGCATCAGCAATGACGCCCAAACGGATATTGTCCAGGTCGGTGGTGGCGGTGGAAAAATCCGGGGGCGGTTCATCCGGCTGGGAGAAATCCAGGGGATCGGGACCGGCCGCGGCGGCCAAAACCCGGCGGATGCGGCCGGGATCGGCGGCCAGCAGGCCCCAGCACTCCATGGAGGGGATCAGGCCGATCAGGCCCAGGCGGGAGACCAGACCGAAGCCGGGCTTGTACCCGCAGACCCCGGCCCGGTCGGCGGCCAGGCGGCTTTCCCCCATCAGGTCCAGGACCAGCTCCACTGCGGCGGCGTCAGCCTGCAGGGCCCGGCCGGCGGCGCTTCCGTCCAGGCCGAAGCCGAATTCGTTCATGCGGGTAGCGCCGCATATCGCCGCTCCGGCCGCCCGTAGCCGGCGGATCAGGGTGGCGTCCTCCAGGGCGGTGAACCCGGCCAGGGCCCGGGAGCCGGCCTCGGTGGGCCAGCCGGCCACGGAGACGTTGGGCTGGATGGCGATGGTGACGCCGGCCAGCGGGCCGCTGCTGTTGCCGCCGGCCGCGTCCGGGTCATGATAGACAAATATCGATTCCATAAACTTATTTCCTATTCCAGAATGCTGGCGACTTTAAAGTAATTGCCCTTGACGGCCGGGGCGCTCTTGAGGAGCTGGCCGGATGCGGCCAGGGGCGACCGCCGGGCCTCGGTGCCGGGGCGGGTGCGGTTGGCCACCGGCGCCACCGTGCGGACGGGCGCCTCGCTGCCGGCCTTTTCTTCGGCCAGCCGGGCCAGGGTTGCGGCCCGCGCCAGGACCTCTGCCATGACGGGACGCTCGGCCTCGTCCATGCCCAGGCGGGAGACCCAGGAGACGCGATCAAGCTCGTTTTCCTGTTCCGCCGCGCCGGGGAGCACCTCCCGGCCGCCCAGGTCGAGCAGCTCCAGTTCGGCCAGTTGTTCGCGGGCCACCGTTGCCGGGGCGCCGGTGAGCGGGCAGGCTGCGCTGCGGTTCTTGGGAAAGGCGATGACGTCGCGGATGGAAGGGGTGTTGAGGATCATGGAAACGGTGCGGTCCATGCCCAGGGCCAGGCCGCCGTGGGGCGGCGCCCCGAAATCCAGGGCCCGCAGGAAAAAGCCGAATTTTTCCCGGGTCTCTTCTGCGGACAGCCCCAGGGCGGTAAAAATTTTGCGCTGCACCGTCCGGTCGTTGATGCGGATGCTGCCGCCGCCGAGCTCTTCCCCGTTGACGACCAGGTCGTAGGCTCGTGAACGCAGGGCCAGCAGGTCCTCGATGTTGTCCGGGTCAAAATCCGTGCGGTCCGGCGCGGTAAAGGGGTGGTGGCTGGAGGTGACCTGCCCGTCCTCGGTGGCCTCGAACAGGGGAAAGTCCGTGATCCAGACCGGGCAAAAGGCGTGCACCGGGATGAGGCCGAGCCGGTCGGCCAGGTGCAGGCGGAGCTGGCCCAGGGCCGAGGTGACCACCGCGTAAGAGGGGTCGGCCACCATGATCAGCACGTCGCCGTCGGCCACGCCGAAGCGCTGCCGCAGCCCGGCCAGTTCCCCGGGACTGAAGTACTGCACGATGTTGGATTCAAACTGCCCGTTTTCGGCGCGCATCCAGGTCATACCCTTGGCGCCGAACAAGGGGGCGATCTGTTTGGCGTACTCGTTCTGCAGCACGTTCTTGGAGAGCCGGGCGGATTGGCCCCTGATGTTAATGCCCTTGATGCAGCCGCCGCGCCGCAGAATCTGTTTGAAGATGGCGTAATT
>CAYTQK010000352.1:1174-2535 GCA_964439745.1 uncultured Desulfobacterales bacterium | reverse complement strand
GTTGCGGCGGAAATAGTTGTCCACCACCGTCACCGCGAAACCGCGGGCGGAAAAATACATGGCCGTGGGCCAGCCCAGGTAGCCGTCTCCTCCCAGAATCAAAACATGTGACATAAACAAAACCTTTTTATAATGATGGTACGGCCAGCGGCGACACCACTGGCGCAGGACTTACCCCCAGAACCGCTGATCCGGCGTGTAGGTTTCTTTGTCCTCGCCTTCCAAAAGATTATTGTCATACAGAAAGCGGCGCAGTTCTGCTTGTGTCAGGGGCGTCTCATTGGCGGAATGGTAGGGACGATCCACCTGGTCACTGACGATCCCCTGGTACTCATCACGGACATCGCGATAAAGGGAAGCAAAGGCCGGCTTGACCACGAAATATCTCTCCAGTTCGATGCTGCGCCGGATCTCCTCGGCGGTCATGAGTTCCTCGTACAATTTTTCGCCGGGCTTGGTGCCGATGATCTCGATCCGGACATCATCGGGAGCATGGCCGTATTTGGGGGCCAGCTCGGCGATCATCACCGCGGCCAGGTCCTGGATACGGATGACCGGCATCTTGGTCACGAACACTTCCCCGCCATTGGTAATGGCGGCCGAATCGATGACCAGCTGCACGGCCTGACGGATGCTCATGATAAACCGGGTCATGTCCGGATCGGTTATGGTTACCGGGCCGCCCTTGCGGATCTGTTCCCGGAAAATGGGAATGACCGAACCACGCGATCCCAGCACGTTGCCGAAACGGGTGGAGGCGAAAACGCTTTGGCCGTCCCGGAGGTTGCTGTTGGCGGCCGTGATCAATCGCTCGCCCATCAGCTTGGAGGTGCCCATGACATTGGTGGGATTGACGGCCTTGTCGGAACTGGTAAAAACCACGGTCCGGACCTGGTTGCCGGTGGCCGCCATAACCACATTCTGCACCCCCTGGATATTGGTCTGCACCGCCTCGAACGGCGACATCTCACACAAGGCAACATGCTTGAAGGCCGCGGCATGAAAGACCACATCAACGCCCGAAAACAGTCGCTGCAAGCGCTGGCGGTCTCTCACATCCGCCAGGAAAAAATGGGCTTCCCTGTCGGCGTACCGCTGCTGGGTAAAGAACAGCTCGCTCTCATTGTTATCCAGCCCGACCAGCTCCTTGACGGCGTAATCCTCGATCAACTGGCGCACCAGTTCGCTGCCGACGGTACCGCAGCAGCCGGTCACCAATACCCGTTTGTCGTTCCATGACCCCATTGACGCGTGCCCCATAACAATGATGAGTTTTTACTTTCTGATTACGATGTGTGTCTTTCCTGCTGTTTCTTTTGGGCGGCCATGGCCCGGGCCTTGCTGATGAACTCGCTGAAAAA
>CAYTQK010000352.1:0-1074 GCA_964439745.1 uncultured Desulfobacterales bacterium | reverse complement strand
CGCCGGGACAGCACCAGCCACAGATCAATCAGGCTGATTTCATCGCCGGCGCCATAATAGTCATCCCGCACCGGCCGGACATAAACCAACTCCCTGGGGGTATCCTCATGCTGATCATTCATCTTTTTCTTCGGCTCCTTGCTCTTATTCAGCTATTATTTGTATCTCTCTGATTGTTTTATCTGCCGCCGAGACGATATACCCTGCCTGAAAAAATAAAATCAAATCCAGCCACGGATATTATAATATACCATCCCCATGAATTCCCGCAAGACAATGGTGGTCTCATCCAAGGCCCCGGCATCCGGCAAAAAATCCATAATAGTAATCCGGGCATAAGGATCAGCCCGGAAATCCGCCGGACAGGAGATCACCGGAATCCCCAATTTCTCAAAACAGGCCCGAGCCCGGGGCATGTGAAAAGCCGAGGTCACCAGCAAAACACTTCCCTTCAATCCCTTTTCCCGGAGTATTTTCCGGACATACCAGGCGTTCTCCCGGGTATTGCGGCTATTTCCCTCCGGAATCAGTGCCTTTTCCGGAATCCCCAGTTGCCTGGCCAGCGCGGCCATCCCCCGGGCTTCCGGCCAGGCACCGGCTTGCCGCTGCCACCTGATCCCGCCGCCGGAAAGAATCATCACCGGTGCCTTGCCCGCCCGGTAAAGTCGATGCCCCAGGTATAGCCGGTCAAAGGACTGCCCCGGCAGCACCGCCCGGCCGCCCGCGTTCTGCCGGGCCACATCGCCGCCCAGCACAACAATGGCATCGGCCCCGGGATACGCTGTTGCCGGCCGGGACATGAACTGACCTTCTATAAAGGTCAGGGCCCTGTTAGCGAAAAAAGGACTGCCGGCCAGCCAGAGTATCGCCAGGCAAACGATCACACAAAAGCTGGCAAGGCGTTTTCGGCTACCGGGCCACCACAAACCAACCAGACCGACTGCCAGCATAACCAGCGACAAACCAAGAGGTAACAAAAAAACAGGCAAAAGCTTGGAAAAGAACAAGGCCAACACCAAACCCCGGCCAGAAAACGAACTTTGAAGCGTTTATTTAATCCCAAAAAGTCTACAA
>CAYTQK010000351.1:0-2548 GCA_964439745.1 uncultured Desulfobacterales bacterium | reverse complement strand
AGCGGAGGAGCAAAGCCAAGCGGACAAGGCGGCGGAAAGCGCGAAATTTTTTGATGCCGGGGCTGGTATGGCCGCGGTCGGCATGATGGGCTGGAAGGTGCTGGCCGGCGGTTCGACCGACCGGAAAGGGATGATTGACCGGGCCTCGTTCAAGGAGCTGGCCCGGCGACAGGACAAGAAAAGGTACAAACGATGGGGCCGGGTAGGCTCCTGAGGCTGCCTTGCTCTTCCGGCAAAGCAGGGGGAAAGGGCAACTGCGGGTCATCCATGAGTGACACCTCTCCCAGAGAAATCCGTGCCGAAGATGTCCATATCGTCGAGACACGCGAGGAAATCCGGCTTTGCTTCGGCGCCGGCGGCCCGGCCGCCGGGCAGGTCGAGCCGGATTTCCATACGGCCAGCCAGATTATCCTGACGCCGCCGGCAGCCAAACGGCTGTCACAGGTGCTGTCGCAGGTGCTGGCCCGGCATGAATCCCTTCACGGCCCCCTGGCCGCGCCGCGGCAGCAATCCCGGCCGCCCCGAGTTCCGGGGCAACCTTTCCCTTCGGCAGCCCCGCCCTCCGGCGTTGATTGTCTCACCCGGCTGGTGAACGGGCTGGGGGTCTTCCATGAACGGGAGTATTCCTTCAAGGTTATTCCCGGCGCCATCCTGGGCGACCGGATACTGCTGGGATTCAACCATGATGACCTGGGCGGCGATGAGGCCGCCGCGTCTCTCCCCGGTATCTGCCGGGACCTGGGCATGCCCGACCGGTTCCTGCGGATCTACCAGGAGCGCCTGCCCGAGGCGAACATCATTCTTTTCGGCTACGAGGGCCATGACCAGGGCGGTACCTGGAAAGCCTACCTGGAATTCAGCGGAGATTATGTAACGGTGGCGCGAAAGCCGGGCCAGCCGGCCTCGGCCCTGCTGCATCTGGGCTTCAAGTGGGCTGCCGACGACAGCGGCAAGGCCGCCCTGGCCCGGTATTTCGGTTATCCCGAGCTGACGGTGCCGGAGATGCTCCAGCGGGTCGCGGAACGGTTTTACGGAGACGGTGATCCCTCCTCCTATGAGATCGTTCGCGGCATGGTGGACCGGGCCGCCGACGAAATGCCACCGGACGAAATTCTCTACCTGGAGGTGGAAGAGGAGGGCAATCCCCGTCGGTCGTATGATATCAACCTGTACCGGGCCGGACTGCCCCTGCGGGAATTTTATTCCTCGCTCCGGGAGGCCTGCCGCGTCAAGGGCATCGGTCCGGAAACGTTTCATCGTTTGTACGAACCCATGAAAGACAAAATTTTCGGTCATGTTTCCGGGGGCCGGGACCGGGAAGGACGGGATTTTTTGACCTTTTATTACGGGGTGGCGGGAAGATCACGGTGAACGGCAATGCCTCCGCACGGCCGCGGGTGGATCTGGGCGGCTATACCGTCATTCCCCTGTGGTTCGGCTGCAACAACGACTGCTGCCTGTGCATGCTGGCCGGAATACGGCAGCAGCTGCCGCCCATTGGTTTTGACCGGTTCTGCGAAGTGGTCACCGCCATCCGTCGGCAGGGGCGCTGCCGCAACCTGATCCTGTCCGGGGCGGAAGTGACCACCCTGGCTGAACTTTTTCGCTACGTGGAGTTTGCCGCTTCCCTGGAATGGTTCGACAAGATCCAGATCCAGACCAACGGCCGCCGACTGGCCGACCGAACCTACCTTTCCGAGCTGGTGGCCCGCGGGGTCAACGAATTTTTTATCAGCATTCACGGCACCGAGGCCGTCCATGACGCCATTACCCGGCGGCCGGGATCCTACCGCCAGACCATGCAGGGCATTCGCAACCTGGCCGGCCGGGACGCCAACCTCATCAGCAACACGGTCATGACCACGGCCAACCAGGAGGACCTGGAGACACTCCTGGCGATTCTGTCCGCCGAAGCCATCAGCGAGTTCCACCTCTGGAACTTTTTCCCCATGCGGGCGCAGGACCGGGCCGAACTGATCGTGCCGCTGAACCGAATGGTCGAACAGCTTCCCCGCCTGCGGGAAATGCTGGGCCCCGGCCCGCGGCCACTGGTGCTGAAGGCCTTCCCGCATTGTCTGCCCGCCCCGGACGGGGTGGTTCTTGACAGTCGCTTTCCCGAGACGGTACTGCCGAGGGTTTTCTGGGAAGCGTTTGACCAGAGCCGTTTCGGGGAGTGTCCCCACCGGCAGCAGTGCGCGGACCGCTTGTGCTGGGGGCTTTCCGGGGCCTACCAGGAACGATTCGGGGAGGAAAAGCAGCGCCTGCGGCCGCTGCCGGAAAAGGAACAGAATCATGTTCGATGATTTTGAATACACCCGGCCAGGCGATGTTTTCCATGACTATTGCCTCCACCGGTATGAACCGCCGGCATCCCCGGCGGGTAAGTTCCGTTCCGTAAATCTGCTGCGAAACTCCTTTGCGGTGCTCGGTGCCGGCGACGCCATGCATGACCTGGTGGCGGGTCTGCGAAAGGAACTGGGCCGGGGCAACACCGTCTGGGGCGTGCAAAAAGCCGGGCAGACGATTTGCTGGGAATACTACTTTTATG
>CAYTQK010000350.1:0-2583 GCA_964439745.1 uncultured Desulfobacterales bacterium | reverse complement strand
TCTGGCTTGTACCGCTAAATTTTTGGCCTCAAGCGTTAGATGTTTCTAATTTGGTTAGATATAGGAATCATCAATGTGCACTTGATACAAGAAAGCACAACTTTATTGGCAAAAACGCGCTGATAAAAAATGTTGAGAAATTTAAATGGTTCCGCACAAAATATTGGACAATATAAATAGGGCCGATGGGAAATTCTAGCAGCATGTCTGATAAATTCAAAAAAAAAGACGGCGTGCTGCCGCAGGAACATGACAAGATTCTTGACAGGATCTTTTCCCTTTACCAGGAGCTTTTTTTTCACGAGGGCTACGGCACTCTCCGGGTGGAGATGCGGTTTCTGAAAAAGGGGCAGAAGGAAATCCTGGTCATATGCGGCAAGGAATACCGGTTTGTGGTGGATTACTTACAATGATGACCAGAAAAAAACAATCTGACAGCCTCCCTGTCCTTTTCCGCTGCGGCGGCCGCCCTGACTGTGCCTGGGGCTGGCGTCGCGCCGGAAGGGGGGAGGAAAACCATGGAAAGGGGGTGATGCCACGGTGAATCGAGGGGCTGCGCCGACAGCCCGCGCCTGTCACGGCAGGGTGCCGGAAGGAACGTTGTATTCCGCTAAGGCCAAACCCCGGGCGACCGGGGGACGGAAAGCCGCGGGTCCCACAGGGACAGCCGGGCTGCCGGGATAAAGACCAGACAAGCGCAACGGCAAGTGGGGCAGACCCTGGGGCGGGGTTGCTGACACGGAATACAAACATTCCTTGCAATCAGGAGAGTTTTCATGAAACGTTCAATGAAAAAACTGTTCACGCCTTTACCAAAGAAACCCAGCGCTCAAAACAAGGGTTTCACCCTTCTTGAAATCCTGGTGGTCCTGACCATCATGGGATTTCTCATCGCCATGGTGGCCCCGCGGCTGGCCGGATTCGGAGATGACGCGGCCGTAACAGTGTGCGACTCCAGCAAGGTCCGGATCAAAAGCTACGTGTCGGCCTTTTGGGAACAATACAACCGCTTTCCCGACCGGCTCACCAACCTGGTGATGACCGACGGAACCGACCTGGCCGCGGCCAACACGGCGGAAGCGGGCTACCAGATCCCCTATTGCGCGGACAAGGATGTGGGCAATGGTCCTGAGGTGCTGCCTTTCGGCCACAACAACGCCTACAAGTTCATGATCCACCGCCTGAGCCAGGAAGAGGCCGACGAGCTCAGAAGCCTGGGCATTACCACCATCTACAACCTCAACGACTATGCCGCTGATGCCGATGGCCTGGACGGCGGGGCTGCCAACGGCCGCTCGGGCGCAAACCCCCAGGGCGACCGGGTGAGCAACTGGGGCAATGTTGAGGCGATAACTGATAAGCGGCCCTTTATGGAGTCCTGCCCGGTGGAAGAGGGTGTGGGCGTGGCCATGTGCGGGGCCGGCATCAACCTCGGCGACGAACTGACCTATGTCCATGTGGAGCGGGGATGGGCCGAGGAAGACCTTTTCGGCCGGATTGTTTTCGGAATCGGGCCGGAATCCGAGCTGGTCACCTCTGGGATCTTTGCCAACGCGGCCCGCACGCCCAATTCGGTCCGCAGGTCTGATCAGCACACCTGGGAAGGCTATTACCTGGTCCTGCCGCGCCTGCAGTCCACAGCAGACCGCCTGGCCGATGACGGTATTAGCTATGCAGCGCTGTGGGGCCCCGGCGGCCTTGACTATGCCGAACTGTCGGACGAAGCCCTCAAGGCGGTCTCCTGGCCCAAAGACGGCCCGGCGCCTTCCGCCAACTACGACATCGACGAAAACGGTGATCACTTTAAAATCCGCGACGGCCTGGGCCTGCACAAGGCCATGCCCGCCTGGGATTTTGACACCAACCGCCGGAAGTACGACGAGGTCTGGGGCATCGACCTGGGCAACCCCAACGGCACGCTCGACGGCGGATCATAAACGCCAATGCGTGATAAAAAAAAATCTACCTGGAAAGGAGGTGATGCCACGGTAAATCGAGGGGCTGCGCCGACAGCCCGCGCCTGTCACGGCAGGGTGCCGGAAGGAACGTTGTATTCCGCTAAGGCCAAACCCCGGGCGACCGGGGGACGGAAAGCCGCGGGTCCCACAGGGACAGCCGGGCTGCCGGGATAAAGACCAGACAAGCGCAACGGCAAGTGGGGCAGACCCTGGGGCGGGGTTGCTGACACGGAATACAAACATTCCTTGCAATCAGGAGAGTTTTCATGAAACGTTCAATGAAAAAACTGTTCACGCCTTTACCAAAGAAACCCAGCGCTCAAAACAAGGGTTTCACCCTTCTTGAAATCCTGGTGGTCCTGACCATCATGGGATTTCTCATCGCCATGGTGGCCCCCCGCCTGGCCGGCATCTCCGGCTCGGCCGTGGACACCGTATGCGACTCCAACCAGAACCGCATGGTCACCATGATGTCCAGTTTCTTTGAGCAGACCAACCGCTTCCCCAGCAAACTGACCAACCTGGTGGAAGAGGTGGATGACTCTGACTCTGCTGAAGAGTACCAGATCCCGGCGGTCTCGGACGACGACTCGGAAAACGGAGCCGAAACCCTGGCCTCCGAGTT
>CAYTQK010000349.1:0-2590 GCA_964439745.1 uncultured Desulfobacterales bacterium | reverse complement strand
CCGGGCCCGACCGGGCGTGTGTTAATTTTGAAAAACCCATTGTTGTGGACGAAAGCAGTAAAGCACAGCCGCCGAAGATTGCCGATTGCCTGTCTTTTGAAGAATATGTCCGTCTGCGCAATTTTTATAGAAAAGACCTGACCGGCTCCAAGCAATCCAAGCTCGGGGCAATTCTGGTCCAGGCCGAAGGCAACGCCAGCCGGGTGGAAAAGGCGCTGATTCATGACGCGGCCCGGGGAGATACGGCTGCCGGTTTTCTGCTGTGTGATGAAGACTTAAAAACAGACGACCACATCGACATTGCCAAACTGGCTACCCTGCTGGAACTTCTCAACATCAAAAAAGCCGGGGAGGAAAAATCATGACCAAAACACTTTATCTGTCCGAAGGAACGATCACAGTTACGGCCAAAGGCTACTGGTTTACCTCCGGCGGCGATAAAGCGCCCTTTGGTTATTACCCCCACCTTAAGAAAAAGGAAGGCGATCAGGTCTACCCGGTTTACCCGGACACCCAGGTCCACGGGGACCTGAAAATGGCGGCCCGCTGGCTGGCCCGACTGGGCGCGGCAGATCCGGCGCTGATCGCAAACGTCTTCGGCCATGCCGGCCAGGCGGCCTCTTCCCGCCTGAAACTGACCGACCTGGAATTGACAAAAGAGGCAAAAATACCTTGGGAGAAGAAACGTTTTGACGTTAAAACCCGATGCCGGATCAACGAAGACACCCGGACCAATGAAGCAGGGATGCTGGCCGACATGGAATGGGCCTGGCTGAATGACTTGACCCTGGAGTGCCGAATCTTTCTGGGATATTTTTACGATAAAAACGAACTTGAGGCGGCCCAGGAGTTAATCCAGCAGGCCGTGGCCCTGCTCAGCGGCTTCGGGGCGTCCCGTTCCCGGGGGTATGGCCGGGGCACGATTACCATTAATTTTGAAACATTTAAAACCGTGTCGGCCGATCCCATGCCGCCAGGGAACAGCCAGGATGACGTCGGCCTTTATTTTCTCACCCCCTGCACCCCTTTTCGCAGCAAGCCCCTCAATCCCGGCGCCACCCAGTTGATTGCCTCCCAGAAAAGCATTGCTCCGGCCCAGATAAAAGGATGGTTTGTCAGAACATATCAGGCCCTGTTCGACGAATGGCCATCCCCGGAACAGATGGCCCGGCTTCAAATTAGCGCCGCCCGGCCCTGCCTCAAAGAAAATGGCGCTGTTGTCCCGGCCGTTCCTTCGCCCTGCACCACCCTGGAGATGGACGATAAACGTATTGAGGACCGCTACGGCAAACAGGACAAAACGAAAAATGGCGCCGAAGACAAAGAAACCTTCACCCACACCAAGGCCAAACCCTTAAAAGACAACATGTTTCTGACATGCGAAATGGAACCCCGGCTGGTGCGGCTGGAAACCGAAACCCGCCTGCGCAACGCCACCGTCAAAGAAGACCGCCTCACCAACGCCAGCCCAGAATTCGGTGATGAAACCTTTGCCACTCTCAAGGAAGGCGGCCTGTTTGCCCAGGAATTGATCCAGCCGGGTCGGCCTTTCTGTGCTACGGTAAAAATAACGCCCGCTAACGGGGACGACTTTGCGGCCAGAGCCGGGTTTATTTTAAAAAATGTCATGCCGGACATTAACGGTACCTTTTTCACCGGCGAGCTCAAAAATGGCGCCGGCAGCGGCCTGGCAAAATCAAAGGGTGACCCTCCCTGGCTGGTATGCGAGCCGGTTGTGCTGGAGCCCAAATTTCTTGGCAACAAAGGCAACCAGATCAAGATGGCCGTGTCCCGCACCTACAACACCATGCAGCAGCGGCCCCGCCGGAACCGGATCGTGGTGGCTCCCGGCTCCCTGATCCAGGAGGAAGTTACCGGAAAAACCCTGTCCTGGCCGCATCTGGGCAAAGAAATACAAAAGGCGCAGACGAAAGTAGGGCCTCCGAAAAAGGGTAAGACAAAGCAGGATGAAAACGCCGCTGTCCTCTCAAAAGAGATTGTGGCGGCCATCAAGGGCCTGAGTCGGTCCCAGGCCGGGAACCTGCGGGAACTGCGCCTGGTAAAGCCGGCCATCGCCAAAAAGAGGATTGAGGACATTCTGGAAAAATATGAAGACTGGAAAAAAGAGGAAATCGATAAGCACCTGATACCGAAAATAGTGCTGGACGATCTGCTCACCTTGCTGGCAGCTGATAATAAACCGGAATATCCAAAATTCCACGCGAAAATCCAGGCCCTTTGCGAGGCATTTGCCGAAAAAGAGTGGGAAAAGACAAAAACCGGGACCGCGGAGAAACTGAAAAAAGAGTGGAATCAAAAATTCGGTAAACCCAAAACAGCTTCCGGGAAAAAGGAGGCGACCTCATGAACCTTGCAACCTGCAAAAAGGCCCTTCAGTTTGACCTTACCTTCCGGTTGAAAACCAACCTGCTGATCCGCACCGGCCGGCCGGATGAAACTCTGGACAACACCATTGACACCACGCCGGATGGCAAGCTGCTGCATATCAACGGCTATGTCTGGGCCAACCTTTTCCGCCGGGCCTTGAACCGGCTTGCTGGCGGGGATGCGCTGGCGGGCCGGATCGGCC
>CAYTQK010000348.1:0-2600 GCA_964439745.1 uncultured Desulfobacterales bacterium | reverse complement strand
CACCCAGCCGATTTTATCGTCGCCAAAACGGATGCGGAAAAAATCGTTGCGCTGTCTTTCGATAGTCACCCGGCTGCCGGCGTGAAGCACGAACAGTTCCGTGGAAAATTCCGAAAATCCGGCCCGGACCGAGATTTTGTCCGGCAGCACGACGCCGCGGGTGACGGTGTGATCCCGGTAATAGTTAAAGCCGGCGGTGGCCGTAAATACGATACCCAGGGCCAGCACCACTTCCAGGACAGCGGCCGGCAACGGCACCCGGAAATGACGTTTGAGCAGCCGGCCGCAAAAAAAGAGCCCGCTGCAGACCACCGATAGGACAATCAGGGAAGACTGGCCCAGCCAGTAGCGCCAGAAAAAGACGGCCCGGACCACCCGGTTTTCTTCCGGCGGCCGGTCTTTCACCTGGGAACGGGCGTACTCCAGGTTAAAGGCCAGTTCGGGATCAGCCGGGATCAGCCGGCGGGCCTTTTCATACCAGTAGACGGCCCGGCCCAGCTGGCCGGCCTTGAACCAGGCATTGCCGAGATTGTAATACAATTTCCCGTTTTCAATGCCGCTTTCGGCCACCGTCTGGAATTTATCGGCCGCGGCCGCATACAGACCGTTTTCATACAATTGCACGGCCTCCAGAAATTGCCGGCCCGATTTCCGGGCGTCATCGAAATTCTTTTCCGCCGCCACGCCCGGGACAATGATACCGCCGGCCAGCATCAAGAAAAGAACCATAATCCATAACTGCAACCGGTTCATGAAAGCAGCCCCCTTATTATCCGCCGGACCGCCGCCAGCAGTTCCCGGGCCCGGTCCGGGTCAATGGCTTCGCCGCCGTACCGCCGCTGCTCGATTTCGGCGATCAGCGTCCGGACTTCTGCGGCCAGCTGCCCGTCGCAGCCGGTTTCGGCCAGGATACGGGCGGTTTCGTCGGCGGTCAAGGATTCTCCTTTCCTTCCGGCCCGGGCATAAACGGCGTAAACCACGGCCCGGTACAGGGCCGCCAGAAATTCATGCCCCTGGATCCCCTGGGAAGCGGCTTCTTTTACGGCCATTCGGGCCCGCCGCGCCATGACATCGCCCTCGGTGGCTTCCCGCCGCAGGCGGGTCAGGACAAATGCGGCCAGCACGTAGAACAGGGCCGGTGCCGCCACCAGCAGGCCGAACAGCCACCAGGGAAGCCGGTGCTGCGGGGTCAGGGCGTCCAGGTCCGCCTTCAAGGGAAAAATATCCCGCCCGGTCAGTTCCACCGTCGATTTTTCCGGGGTTTCTTTTTGCGGCGAAGGCCGGGTTTGCCCGGGGCCTTCCGCAGCCTCCTCCTGGCTGCCTGCCGGGGCCGATTTCACCATGACATCCAGTGGTTCGGCCACGGTGGTGACATAAGTTTCCCGGTCCACGTCAAAATAGGTCAGGGAGAAAGGTCCCAGGGAATATTCGCCCGGATCCAGGGCCACCAGGGCCCGGGCGAATCGTTTTTTTCCCGACACCCCGGCTTCGCTGACGGCAATGTCCTCTTCCGGGGAATCCGGGTAGACCTTGAAGGCCGCCGGAATATCCAGGTCCCGGATTTCGGCCTCGCTGATATTGCCCTGGCCGCTGACCGTTACCTGCAGGGTAGCCGACTCCCCCACTGCCAGGGTGGCCCGGTCGATCTGCGCCGAAATATCAAAAGTGCCCACCAGGCCGGAAAAACTTCCCGGTCCGGCATAGGGGGGCAGCGGCCGGACCTTCACCGTGACCGGCTTGGCCGTGATCCGGCGGGGCTCCAGCTGCCGGGAACCGCCGAAAAAAGGATCGTCAAAAAAATCATCAAAGGGGGAACGCCCCCGCTGCTCTCCTTTGACCAGGACGTCGCAGGAAATCTCCGCCGGGCCGACGGTAAATTCACCGGCTTTTTCCGGGGTCAGGATATAGACCACTTCCGTGGCCTGATAGCGGCGGCCGTTGATGGTCCGGGTAAAATTCCGGCTCTCCTTGACCTGTTCGGCGGAAAATCCTTGGAAATCGGGAACCTGCGTCAGTTCGGCATTGGCCGCGCGGATCTCGCCGGCCTTGTAAAAGGTCACCCGGCCGACGATCTGCTGGCCGGCATAGGGCTGATCGTCGGAAACCGAAATCTCGGCGAACAAATCCGGGCGGCTGTCGTCAGCATTGCTGTCGCCGGTCTGCCGGCCCGCCATGATCTCGATTAAATCGGTATAATAGGTTTTTCCATCCACGGTTACCGGCAGGGGAGGAATCAGCAGCCGGCCCTCGTGCCGGGGCATCAGGCGATAGGTATAATAAGTACTGGTTTCAGTCTGCCCATTGACGATGCTGTATTGACGCGAGGTACCCCGGGAGACGACCTCAAAATCACGGATTCCGGAAAGATTTACTTCGCCTTTTCCGCCGCGGATGGAAACCGTCAGGGTCAGGGCCTGACCGCTTTTGATGGCGTTCCGGTCCACCAGGGCGGAAACGTTCACCTCCCCCGCCCGGGCTGCGCCAGCCAGGCAAAAGCAGGCCAGCAATATGGCAAAATACTTTTTCACCAGTCTTTTTCCACCTCGCGGCCATTATAGGCCGGAATCATGGCGGCCCCGGGCTTGTCTTCCAGCCGGTTG
>CAYTQK010000347.1:0-2610 GCA_964439745.1 uncultured Desulfobacterales bacterium | reverse complement strand
CCACGCGCGGATTCCAGTATGCGGTCGAGCGAAAATCCCGCCGCGTGAACTCCGGAGCGATGAATCCGGCTGATGAGGCATCATCCGCTTCCGGCGATGCCAGACGCGCCACATCCGCCACCTTCCCCAGGCCAGGCGGAAAAGCTCCTTCGGCACGATCTGCCGCCGCCAGACCGAAGGAGGCAAGCTCCAGAGGGTGTGCCTCCAGTCCAGGCTGAGCGGTATTTACCTCATCGTCCGCTTCCGACTCCAAGGGCTGGAAAAACGGACGCCATTGCAGGCTGCCGCCGACCTCCAGTGTATCCCAGAGGCAAGGCCAGTCCTGCCAGGCAGACGAGATCATGGTCCCTGCGCTTTAAATGCCTCGCGTGGCGTGGCATAGCGGTTGGCTTCACAGGCGACCGCTGACAGAGGCGTTTCGTTGAGCTTGCGGCCGACGTCAAAGGGCGACCATTCGCCGGTCTTCAAGAAATACTTGGCGATCATCTCCAGCTCATTCATTGACCCGGTCACCGACCGATTCAGAGCCTTGCAGAAACGGACCCGTGCACCAGCCGGCGCAACAAAGTTCATGTAGATCAACCCCAGCCCGTCGTCAGTCATGAACTCGCGGATGGCATCCAAGGCGCGTCTGATGAACATGCCGTCGTACGTCATGCCGCGGCCGAACATCGCGACCGACACCTGGAAAAGGCCGGGCGGGTGGCCGATTTCATGGAATTCGCCCAGGTCATGATCGAAGACGCCCTGACCCGGCGGGAATCCTGCGGCTGCCACTTCAACGAGGCCTTCCAGACCGAGGAACACGAGGCCCGGCGGGATGATGACCATTTCACCCATGTGGCCGTGTGGGAGTATACCGGCGAAGACAAGCCCCCGGCCCGGCACGTGGAACCGTTGACCTTTGAAAATGTTGAGCTGACCCAGCGGAGTTACAAGTAGAGGAGCGCTTTGGCATGAAAACCATCAATCTGACTCTGAAAGTATGGCGTCAGGGCATTGGCGATAAAAAAGGCCGGTTCGAGACCTACCCGGCCAGGAACATTTCCACGGATATGTCTTTTCTGGAGATGCTGGACGTGGTCAACGAGCGACTGACACTGGAGGGCCGGGAGCCCATTGCTTTCGACCACGACTGCCGGGAAGGTATCTGCGGCATGTGCGGCACCATGGTCAACGGCCACGCCCACGGTCATGAAAAGGTACCCACCCTGTGCCAGCTGCACATGCGTCATTTTTCCGAGGGCGACACCCTGGTCATCGAGCCCTGGCGGTCCCGGGCCTTTCCGGTAGTCAAGGACCTGATCGTCGACCGCGGCGCCTTTGACAAGATCATCCAGGAAGGGGGCTACGTCTCGGTCAATACCGGCGGCGTGCCCGACGGCAACACCATTCCCATTCCCCAGGAGGCCGCCGAAAAAGCCATGGACGCGGCCGCCTGCATCGGCTGCGGGGCCTGCGTGGCCGCCTGCCCCAATGCCTCGGCCATGCTTTTCCTCAGCGCCAAGGTATCCCAGCTGGCCCTGCTGCCCCAGGGACGGCCGGAAGCGGCCCGGCGGGTCCGGGCCATGCTGGCCGCCCATGACTGCCTGGGCTTCGGCAATTGTTCCAACGAGCGGGAATGCGAGGCCCAGTGCCCCAAGGAGATTTCCATTGTCAACATCGCCCGGCTCAACCGGGAGTTTCTGAAAGCCGGGTTTGGCGCGGAATGATGGCCCCGGCCGATGATATCCGACCGGAGCGGATCGGTATCATGGCCGACAGCCACGGCCGGACAGAAGCGCTGGCAGCCGGCGTCACCACGCTCCGGCAAGAGGGCTGCACCGTCCTCTACCACCTGGGCGATATCTGCGATGCCGCCTACCCGGAAACCACCCCCGCCTGCGTGGACACCCGTCGACAAAACGACATCCTGGCCGTCAAGGGCAACAATGAACACACCGTCTCCGTGAATTCCCTGGACCGGGACGACGGCGTTGTCAGCAGCGCCACCGCCCTCTGGCTGGGGCGCCTGCCCCTGGTGCGGCAGCTTCCCGGTGCCGTTTTCTGCCACTCCCTGCCCTTTGAAGCCGAGCTGGGTCTGTCGGCCATGGTACGGGTGATGGAACCGGCCGCGGCTCTTCATTTCTGCCGGCAATATCCCGGGCAGGTGCTTTTCCGGGGGCACAGTCACCACCCGGAGATCCTTCGCTGCCGGGAAAACCGGGTCGAGGCCGAAACCATATCACCCGGTATACGCCTGGTCCTGGCCGCTTCCCGGCCGGCCGTGATTACCTGCGGGGCCCTGACCGACGGCCTGTGCCTGGTCTGGAACCCCCGGGAAGACTGGATCGTGTCGGTTACGACCGACTGACCGTCCTCAGTTTTTCAAGCCCAGCTGCTCGATCTGTTCATCATTGCGCTGCCAGAGATCATTGACCCAGACCTGGAACCGGCCGCGGAAGTCTTCATCTTCAAAGTAGTCCCCGATGAGTTCGGCGGTAATGGGAATGGTGTCGATATGAACGACCACCTGGTGAACCCGGCCGCACAAAAATCCCCAGAAAGAGGGGCGTCCTTCCGGATAGACGATGCGGACGTTGATGATGCTGTTGAGATGTTCGCCCATGG
>CAYTQK010000346.1:0-2632 GCA_964439745.1 uncultured Desulfobacterales bacterium | reverse complement strand
CGTTCGGGTCGAAGGTCCGGGAATGGGCGCAAATTGACAGCCGGATGGGAATCTGTTACAGGTAACAGGCTCAATTCAGGTTGAAGTATTTTCCGGCAGGAGAGATGATTCTCATGATCAGGACGCTGATAACCCGGAAATGGGGCCGGGAATGAAATTCAGAAAATCACTTAACCTGCGCACCAGGCTGCTGCTGATCTTCCTGGTCCTTTCGCTGGCTCCGCTGATGGCCGTGGGCTGGTTTTCCCTGAAAATATCCAAGGATACCATCGCTGAAATGGTCCTGCAGCAACTCCGGAACGTGGCGGTGGATAAGATCGCCCTGATGGAGCGCTGGCTGGAAGAGCGTCAGGCCGATATGACGGTGATTGCCGAATCTTCGCTGCTGAAGTCCATGGACCCGGAACTGATCAAACCTTACCTGGATAACGTCCGCCACCAATACGGCATGTACCGCGATTTTACCGTTTTATCCCGGGACGGACGGGTGGTGGCCCGGAGCCGGGACGGGCGTATTGTTCCCGGGGAAAGGGATAATGATATATACCGGGTCAGGGAATCCTTGTATATCTCCGAGATCAGATATTCCCCCCGGGGCAAGGAGTCGGTTTTTTACATTGCCGCGCCGGTGTTTGCCGATGACGGTCATCTGGCCGGAACGGTCTACGCCCGGGTCGGTACCAGCAGCATAGTTTTTTCGATTCTTAACGTTTCTTTGGGTAAAACCGGGGAATGTTACCTGGTGGACCGGGACGGGCGCTTCCTGGCCCACAAAGATCCTTCCCGTATTTTAAACGAAAACATTACCCGCACCGGCAGTTTTCAAAATATTTTCAAAAAGCGGGACAACAAAAAGGCCTACCTTGATTATCGCGGTATAGAGGTGCTGGGAACTTCCCTGAATGTCCAGGGAACCGACTGGTACGTGGTAGTGGAGCAGGATCGCGAAGAAGCTTTTGCCAGCGCCCGGAAACTGGAATACCTCATTTCTCTGGTCGTCTTTTTAAGCCTGGTCAGCGCTTTAATGCTGACCGGTATCGTTTCCCGTCAAATTATCCGGCCGATTCAGCGGCTGAGTCGTTACGCCGGTTCGGTCAGTGAGGCCACCTCCCGGTTTTCGCCGGATGCCTCGTCTGACTCCTCACCCGAATCATCACCTGACTCAACCACTGATCCTTGGTCCTTCCCATCAGCCGATCTTTCTTTCGGTCGGGCCGCCCTCAAGGTGGATCGTAATAATGCAATCGGCCGGCTCTACCGCTCTTTTGAAGAGATGCTGGTCAGGCTGAAGGAAAGGCAGAGCAATCCCGAAGAAAAGGACATCCTGCGGGAAGCCGCGCTCAAGGAGACAGACAGCAAGCTGCGCAAAACCCGGCTTATCGCGGAACGATCGGAAAAGTTCGCCGCCATCGGCCGCATGGGCGCGGCCGTGGCCCATGAAATCAGGACACCCCTGACTTCGTTGAAGCTCTTTCTGGAATCTGTCGACGATCAGTTGCAGCAGTCCTCCAGCGACCAGGAAGACTTTGGTATCGCCATGGGCCAGATTCAGCGCATGGAAAAGACTATCAACCGGTTTCTTGATTTTGCCAGACCAAGGCAGCTGGTCTTCGCGGAAATTGACGTGAGTGATCTGATCGAAGACGTGCTGTTGATGGTCAAGCCCCTGGCCAATCGCCAGGAGTGCGTCATTGAAGTGTCAGCGGCGGAAAACCTGCCCCCGGTTTTCGGCGACCGGCAACTGCTGGCCGAAGCCCTCATCAACGTGCTGGTCAACGCCCTGGAGGCGCTGCCTGATCATGGCACGGTGGTCATTGCCGCGATGGCAGGCAGTTTTGACAATGCCGGCGAAAAAACACCCTGTGTCAGGGTCGATATCCGGGACTCCGGGCACGGGATTTCCGAAGAAAGCATAAGCGCCATTTTCGAACCTTTTTTCACCACCAAGGCCGCCGGCACTGGACTGGGCCTGTCGCTTGTGTTAAATACCATTCAGAGTCACGGAGGCACGGTGGAGGTGGTAAGCCAGAAAAATGAAGGGACCACCTTTTCTTTGTTTTTGCCCCTGGAAATTTCCAAAATATCAGGCAGGAATGATGGAACGGATACTGATCATAGATGACGATGAAGGCCTGGTCCATTTTTTGGGGCGATTTTTTCAGCGTAAGGGCTACCAGGTAACGAGCTGTCTGACAAGCGGCGCGGCCCTGGAGGCCATCTCCGCGAGCGATTTTGACCTGATCCTGCTGGATTATAAAATGCCTGATATCAACGGGCTGGATATGCTTTCCCGGATCAAGGAAATCGAGGTTAAAACCCCCGTCATTCTCATGACCGCCTATGGCACCACCGATCTGGCTATCGAGACCATGAAGCGGGGAGCCTATGACTACCTGACCAAGCCGTTTGATCGGTCCGACCTGTCCCGCATCGTCACCGAGGCGCTGGCCGTAAGCCGCCAGATGAAAAAAAAGGTGCGTCTGTCCTCCGGGGCTGAGACCCCGGCGCCTGGGGATGCTGATACCATCCAGATCGTCGGCCACAGCCGGCAGATGCAGGAAATTTTCAAGCTGATCGGCCAGGTGGCGCCCCGGGATGTTCCGGTTCTGATTACCGGGGAGAGCGGCACCGG
>CAYTQK010000345.1:0-2643 GCA_964439745.1 uncultured Desulfobacterales bacterium | reverse complement strand
GCCGCCCCGCCTCCGGCGGGGCAAGCGTTCCGCTGCGCTCCTCGCAATGACGTAGGATAGGTACGACCGCCCTCCCTGCCACGTTGTCATGCCAGCCATACCGGTGAAAGCCCGCCCGCATACACGTCATTCCGAGGGGCCGCAGCGCAGCGCAGGCCCCGTGGGAATCTTGTCCAATGGTACGTATCCATACCGGTGAGCGCCCCCTACTCCACCGGCACCAGGCGGATGCCGAAAGCCTTCATCTCGTAAATGGAAATGCCATCCACCCGCAGAAAGCCGTCGGCGAATACCGTCGGCAGGGGGGATTCCTCCAGCCGGGTGATATCGGCATCAATGACCACCCGCTTGTTCTTGCGGATGATCTGGCCGCGGTAGATCCATTCATGGGCCTTGCCCAGGACGGGCTCGAAGCGGTGGGTTTCGGTGTACTGCGGCCAGCGCTGCCGGCAGACGTACTTGAGCAGCTGCAGAAAAGACTCCAGCCCCAGGGAGCCGGGACAGACCGGATCCTGGTAAAAATGGGCCGTAAAGAACCACTCCTCCGGATCGACCGCCTTGACACCGCGGATAAAGCCGAGTCCGGTCGAACCGCCGGCGGGCAGGTAACACTCCACCGCGTCCACCATCAGCAGGGCCCGGGACGGCAGGGCCGCGGCCGGCGCGGGCGTAACTTCACTGTCTTCGGGCGTCAGCGGGGCTTCGTCCGGAAAAACAAAACCATTGGTCCCGGCGGCCTCCTCCGGCGGCTGCCAGGAGCGGTCGGCCGCGCCGGGGATGCCCACCTGCCGGGCCAGGGCCTTTTCGGAAAAGAATCCGAAATAGGTGGTGCCCTGGTAGACCATGCAATTGTCTTCGTCGCGCAGCACCTCGATATCAAAATGCTCGATGAGCATGCCCCCGGATTCGGACACCTTGGTCAGGCGGCAGCGCATGGTCAAGGTGGCCGCCTCGCTGCGCAGATCCACGTACTGCACGGCCTGGCCGCCAAGGTTGCGGAACTTGAGGTCGGTCTCGCTGCGCAGGGCCGAACCGGCATAGGCCGCCAGCCAGCCGCAGGGCTGCAGGGCGATTTCCAGCAATATGCAGAAAGGCATGGAGGGCTGGCGGTTGGCAACAAAATACCAGTCGTCCGGCCGCACCCGGTATTCCGCCTCGACCCAGCCGTCGGGCTTGACCACCCAGGGTTCCTGCTCCACGGCAGTGACCCGGTCCATGAAGAAATACGGCGGCCCGGGCAGCCGGGCGATGACGCGCTCTTGGTCAAACATCCGGTAGGGTTCGCCGAACGCCTCGGAGGGCTTGCCGATGGCGTAGGCCAGCAGCTTGTCGCGGTCATAGACGGTCTGCTTGGGACCGCCGGCAGGCCGCGCCGGGGGCGTTCCCCGTCCCTGCCAGAAGGCTTCCAGTTCTTCTTGGCCCAGCCCGGTAATCTTCAAAGACATGTTTTCGAACATGACAATGCGCTCGCCGCCGGCATGGATAAAGGCGTCGGCCGTGACCCAGGGTTCGGGATTGTAGCCGATGCCGCTGATTTCCACCTCGTAGTGCACCCGCTCGGTCTCGGCCGTGACCGGCCCGCGGCACTTGAGCAGGGCCCCGACGTTCGGCAGGGGCTCGACAAAGACATCTTCCCGGGCGCTCACCCAGCCCATCCGCAGCCCAAGCACCCGCAGGGCGTGGTCGCAACACTGGTACATGAGCGTACCCGGCATGACCATGTCGTCCACGAAATGACAGGTCAGGAACCAGTCGTCGGCATGAATGTCCGCCTCGGCCTTGATATTGCCCAGGCCGTAGCGGCCGCCGGCCGGGTCCAGGGAAAGCACGCGGTGAATCAGGCGCATGCGGCCGCCGGGCAGCCGCAGGGCGGGCGAAAGAATGACGCCGGCAAAATCCGGACCGAAGCAGGCGGCCAGATCCCCGCGGCGCAGGGCCTCCACCTGGTCGTCGTCATAGGCCGCCGGCTCCACGGCCACCAGCGGCCGCCACCCCTCGACCACGCCTGGGCGCGGCAGCATGTCCTCCTTTTTCAAGACGATACCGCCGGATTCCTTGACCTCCTCGGGGGTGAAAAAGCCGGCGCAGCCGTTTTCCATGGTAATGACGTGCCGGCCGCCGATGTACCCCGTAAACTCGAAAAAGAAAAGATAGGTCTTGCCCTGGCGCACGAAACGACTGATGTGGATGACGTAGCGGATGATGTCGCCGGGCTTGGGCAGGCCCTCGTGGAAGGTGGCCACCGCGTCCAGCAGGCGATAGCTGCGCTGCCCCTTGACCGCCAGGTCGATGCCCAGGTAGGAACACAGAAACAGGTCGGCCTGGCCGGCCTCGATGGCGATGCAGACCGGCACCCGCCCGCCGTCCAGGTACCAGGCATCGGGATGGACGTCATGCTCGGTGACAACCGTGCCGGAGGTCAGCGAGCCCTCTTCCCCCTCCACCGAGACAATGCGGTCCACCAGCATGAGGGGTTCGTCGGGCAGCCGCCCCCGCACCCGGTAGTCATCCCTCGCGGCAGACACCGGCCCCCGTACGCTGGCCGCCGAGCATACCGCAAACTCCACGCACATTACCCGGGACGAGGCGGGCGGCACCCCGGGCGCGGGGCTGATACAATTTCCCCCGGGCCCCTTTCCTGGT
>CAYTQK010000344.1:0-2671 GCA_964439745.1 uncultured Desulfobacterales bacterium | reverse complement strand
CGGACAGAAATGTAACGGGCATCACCATTATTTAGTATAATTATCTGTCAATCAGGTAAGAGGAGCCTAGGAAGGATTGTATGATGTCTAAAGCTTTTATCGTTCCAGGCATATGCATTGTTTCTTGCGATTATCACGATCCGGAAAAGCACAGACCAAATCCAGGCCTGCTGGAAAAGACTGCCTCTGATCTTTTTAATATTTACCGGGCGGGGAAGGCTTTTTCCCGGCTTTTGCTGGCCAGGACGAAAGGGGAGTATATCCCCTGGTATGTTTTTTTACTGGTCACAGAGCGTTGTAATCTGCACTGCAACTATTGTTTCGTCAATTCCCCGGACAGAAGGAGAAACAGGGATGGGCCGATTCAGGAGTGGAGCACCGCCGAAACTTGTCGGGTTATTGACAAGCTATACGCCCTAGGGACCCGTTTTTTAAACATTCAGGGCGGCGAGCCGCTTTTGCGAAAGGACCTGGAGGAGATTGTCGATTACGCCAACCACAGGGGGATGATTACCGATATTTATACCAATGGTCTGTTGATACACAAGCATCTCAAGGCACTGAAAAAGTTTTTCCGGGTTACCGTCAGTTTGGAAGGAGATGCGCCGGCCCATGACCTGGATAGGGGTCCGGGTACATATGCGAAGATAATCGAGAACCTGCGGCTTCTGCACGATAACAATATTCGATTTTCGATCAATTACACGGTGTCAAAAAACAATGCCGACATGCACTCTTTTGGTCATGTTCTGGGGATCGCCGAACGATACGGTGCCATGGTCGCAATTGGAGAAGCGGTTTACAAGTTTGATCCTTGCTTCCGAAAGAGCCATATTCCCAAAGAACAATTGAAGGAGTTCTGGGAGGGAGTGAGAAAATTCAAGCTACAGGGGTATCCAATTCAGAAAACCCTGGCGTCGATTGATCTTTGCATGACCACGGCTGATACCATAACAGCTGAGGATATTTACAAAAAAGGGGATTCTATTGCCGGCGGGAGAAAAATCAGCCCCTGCATGATGGGGAGGTACTGGGTCTTTCTGGATGTGGACGGCATGCTGTATCCCTGTTCCAACCTGTTTAACCGGTTCGGCAGAAACATTTTCGAGCTGGGAGCCCGGGATGCCTGGGATCAGCTCAGCAGCAGCCTGGATTGTCAGGTCTGCAGAGGCAGTGTCAGTTGCGGCGTCAACGACTTTCTTGCTTTTGACCTTGAGACGCTTGTGGAGGCGATGAAACATTTCTACCGGTTTCATATCAGGAAAGGACGGCATTCTCGTCCCTCCCGGATCAATTCACAAGAAGTCCCAAGGAATTGAAATTTGAATCGGCAGGGAACGCCCGGGGAAGGTGCTGCACTTCCGATATCGGATTTTCTAAGCAGCCGGCAAGAATAAGGCGGCGATTTTTGATGGCGGTCTGGTAATGGGGAAATATGTGGATTGCCCGCTCCAGGTGAAACAGCGCGCCCTCAACATCTCCCTGTTCATACAGCGCCAGCGCCAGGTTGTTGTGCGTTTGAATCATCTCGGGTTCAATCTGTAAGGCCCGGCGGTATAGGGCTATGGCTTGGTCGGTTTCTCCGACCTGTATCCTCAGGTCCGCCAGCCCATGGAAGGCCGGGGCGTAGTCGGGGGCCAGGGCCATGGCTTTCTCATAATGCCGGATGGCCTCTTTTCTTTTGTTGTTCGCGACCAGGGCGCCGGCCAGTTTGGTATGCCCCAGGGCACTGCCGGGGGTGAGCCGCAGGAACTGGCGGTAATGATGAGCGGCCTTCCCGGCTTTTCCCCTTTCCATATACGCATCGCCGAGATTGACATGGGCTTTTTTATTTTCCGGATAAATGGATATGGCGTGGTTGAACATGGTGATGCTGTTTTCCCAGTGCCGGGCCTGGAGATGGGCAACGGGAATGAAAAGGGCCATTACCATGAGGCAGACAGCCGGGAAATAATAACGGCCGAATTTCAGGCTGGACAGGACCGATGACAGGCCAAAGGAAATCATGATGAAAAGGCCGATCAGGGGTATATATAGATGACGGTCTGCGATCGGCCGGCCCGATAAAAAGATCATCAGCAGAACCGGGCTCAAGGCGATCATCGTCCAGAACCAGCCGGTAATGAGATATTTGTTCGAACGCCCTTTCATCAGGAGCAGAACAGAAATCAGCAGCAGCGTCGCCAGGACAACCATGGCTGGCCACAGAGAGGTTTCCGCAGGGGCGGGCCGGGCGATGGCCAGGCCGGCGGGATACATCACTTTGGTCAAATGAATTATAAAGTCAACAATCGTTCCCGGATGAAAACTGAGGGAAACCGGGCCTGGTTCTCCCCACCGGCCGGTGATCATCAGGTTTGCTACCGCGGATTGAAGCGGAACCAGAACAAGGAAAGGAATTTTTTCGGCAATGATTTTGTTTCGACGAAATCCGGAAAAAAGCGCCGTCAACCCGTCCCGGTCCAGGCTGAACCTTTGGAAAGGCCAGTAGTCAAGCACCAACAGCAAAAAGGGAAGTGTCGCCATGGTCGGTTTGCACATCAAGCCCAGGATAAAGGGAGGGAAGACGAGCAGGTAGCGCTTCCAGGAGGGTTTCTTGACATAAGAAAGATAAGAGATCAGGGCAATCATGAAAAAAAAAGATTCCATCCTGCCATTGTAACCTGACAGC
>CAYTQK010000343.1:0-2673 GCA_964439745.1 uncultured Desulfobacterales bacterium | reverse complement strand
GGCGAAAGCAGGGCAGGCCATGGCCCGGAGAGGGTTCGCGGGACCCGCGGCCCAGGCTGTGATTGACCGGCAGGTATGGGATGCTGTTCTGGGCCGGGTTCATCCAGGGAATCAGTCGGCGCAGTCCCGGAATTTTCCCCAGCTTGAAGATGTGCAGCACCTCCATGGTAGGGCGGGTGCGGGGGCCGCTCTTGAAAATCCAGGACAGGATCGCCTGGATGATATTGTCCTTGTCCCGTTCCCGGGCTTTGAGATAGTCGAAAAAGGCTTGCCGGGAGGAATAGCGGGGCTGCCAGCCGGTGGCCGCCTTGAACCTGTCGCTGCGGGCGAAAATGGTGTAGCGGCTGAGGCTGACCCAGCCGCCGCTGGCCGGAAACAGCCGCAGTTTGAAAGCAATATCGGCAACGATCTTGAGGAGGGGGGCCGGCAGGGAGACAACCCGGGCGCCGGCCTGGCGGAAGCACCAGCGGGTGGAGACGGCATCGTCGGTGGCCACGTTATACACGCCGGGAAGGGCCTGCTGCCAGGCCAGGTAGAGGGCTTCGCCCAGGTCTTCTTCGTGGATGAACTGGTTGTGACTGATGTTGCCGGCCGGCAAAGCGGTGATTTTCATGGACCACAGCCGGGAAAACATGTTGTCGATTTTCGGGCCCACCAGCAGTCCGGTTCGCAGTATGGTCAGGATGGTGTCTGCCTGGTCGGCGAAAAAACCGGCGACAAAATTTTCCACTTCCACCTTGCTGGTGTTGTAGTAGCTGTCCTTGTTGCCGGCCAGGGGGGCGTCCTCGGTAAAGCCCAGGAGGTTGTCCCGGTGGGAACCGTAGACGGTGGTGCTGCTGGCGTAGATGACCTGGGGGATCTGGTTGGCCAGGCAGGCCTGAAAGACGTTCTTGCTGCCGTTGATGTTGATGTCACGGGTCTTTTTTTTGTCCTGAATTTCGCCGACCACGTAGGCCAGGTGAAAAAGGACATCCGCTCCGGCCAGGACCCGGGTGATTTCCGGGCTGCGGATATCCAGGCGGTGGAAATTCACCTTGCGGTAGCCCCCTTTCCAGGGGGTGACATCAATGCCGATGATTTTGTCCACCTCGGGATCGGCCTGCAGCCGGGGAAGAATGGTGGAGGCAAAGTAGCTGTTGACACCGGTGATGGCGACCGTTTTTCCCATAATCCCCTCCTGTGTAAAGGCGGCGTCATTGCCGTGGTGCCATTGACCCACGGAAAATTGGAAACGCTTGATTCAGACGGAAGAATCTTTGTTTTTTGAGCTTGTCTTGTGTATAAACTTTATTGACCATAAGGTCAAGTAAAAACGTATCAAAATATATCATATTATTTTAATAATAGATTATGGTAAAAAAAGCCTGATGGCTGTAGTGTATAGTTGGTGGTCAGTCGTCTCCACCCGACAAACCCGGGACAGTGCTGATTTCCGATTTTTTTATGGTGGCCGTTTTATACCGACGGCAGACTTGCCGGAAAGTAAGCAGCAGTGTAGGCTGGGCAGGAAAGCAAACGGTTTTATTCCCGGGGTGTTGCCATGTTGAGAATACAGCTGATACGGCCCAACGCCGCGTTGCGGTCCACCTACCTGCCCATTGGATTGGGATATATCGCCGCCGCCGCCCCCGGGCCGCCGGACATCGGGTGCGCATCCTGGATGCGCGTCTGGAGCGCCTGGAGATGGCCGAAACCATGGCGCGCATCCGGGAATTTGCTCCGGACGTGCTGGGGCTGACGGCGGTGCACGAAGCCGCCGAGAAAAAGGCGGTGCTGGCGCTGGCCGAAAGATTCAAAAAAACCGGCGGCCGGGCACCGATTGTTCTGGGCGGGCCGCTGGTATCCACCTCCGGGGCGGCCATGGTCGCCTCCGGTCTGATCGAGGCGGCTTTTCTCGGAGAAGGCGAAGAAACGTTTGTCCGGTACCTGCACATTCTGGAATCCGGTGGTGATCCGGCCGAGGTTCCCGGTATTTTCTATGCCCGGGATGGATGTGTCCGGCAGACCCCGACCGCCCCGCTTGTGGAGGATGTGGATCATCTGCGGGTGGCCTGGGATCTGCTGCAGCCGCAGCGGTACTTTACTCTCTCCGGCCGTTCCAGCCAGAGTATCATCAAGCGTTCCCACCGCTGCGTCCCCCTGTTCACCAGCCGGGGCTGTCCTTTCGGCTGTATCTATTGCCACAATATTTTCGGCCGCAGGTTCCGGCCGCGCTCCCCGGAAGCGGTGGTAGCGGAAATGGCCCTGCTGGCCGACGAATACGGCGCCGAAGAGATCGAGATCGAGGATGACTGTTTCAACCTTGACCTGGACCGGGCCAAGGCCATTGCCCGGCTGATCATCGCACGACGGCTAAAATTGCACCTGTCTTTTCCCACCGGTCTGCGGGCCGACCGCATGGACCGGGAACTGGTGGACCTGCTGAAAGCCGCCGGCACCTACCGAATTTTCTACGCCGTGGAAACGGCGGTGCCCCGCTTGCAGCGTCTCATTCGCAAGAACATCGACTTTGACCGGGCCGGGCGGATGATTGCGTACACCGCAGCCAGCGGTATCATGACCTGCGGCTTTTTCATGCAGGGATTTCCCACGGAAACCGCCGCCGAGATGGAGCAGACCATTGCCTATGCCCTTGGGTCGCAATTTCACCAGGCCTTTTTCTTTTACGTCAAT
>CAYTQK010000342.1:0-2687 GCA_964439745.1 uncultured Desulfobacterales bacterium | reverse complement strand
GTCATGGTCGCCCCCTTTCTCCGGCGGATCGCCGGCCATGCCCGGCCGGCCGACCCGGGGCGCCCGCTGCTGCCGGCCGTTACGGGCCGCAACATTCCCTCGGTCAACGGCCGCACCGATTATGTCCGGGTCAGCCTGACCCGCGAGGCAGGCCGGCTGACGGCCTGGCCGGTCTTCGGCAAATCCGGCCTGTTCAACTCCATGACCGCCGCCGCGGGGCTGATTCGCATCAACGCCGACACCGAGGGCCTGGACCGGGGGACGCCCGTGGAGGTCATTCTCTTTTAACCCGGAACAAACACACCAACAGGACATCACGCTCATGGACAACACCCAGACCCGCCGCATTTACCTGGAAAAGGTCAGCCTGGACCAGGCCCGGCGCCTGATGCTGCAAACATTTTCCGACCGGGGTCTCCGGCAGACGGAAACCATTCCGGTTTCCCGGGCCGTGGGCCGGGTACTGGCCGCAGGCGTGACCTCGCGGGTCTCTTCGCCGGCCCATGCCGCGGCCGCCATGGACGGCATTGCCGTGGCGGCGTCGTCCACCTTCGGCGCCGGCGAAACCACCCCCAGGACACTGGCCGTGGGCAGCCAGGCCTTCTTCATCAATACCGGCAATCTCCTGCCCGCCGGCACCGACGCGGTCATCATGATCGAGGATGTGCACACTGTCGATGAGACAACAGTGGAAATCATGGCTCCGGCCTTCCCCTGGCAGCACGTGCGCAAGGCCGGGGAGGATATCGTGGCCACCGAACTGCTCTTCCCGGCCAACCATGTCTTTACCCCGTATTGCCTGGGCGCCCTGCTGTCGGCGGGCATCTTCACGGTACCCGTTAAAAAACGGCCGGCCGTGCTCATTATCCCTACCGGCAACGAACTGGTCGAGTGGCACGAAAATCTCGACCCCGCCGAACTGGAGCCGGGCCTCATCCCGGAATCCAACTCCTACATGCTGGGCAGCCTGGTGGAGTCCTGCGGCGGGGAATTCACCCGCCACGCCATTCTGCCGGACGATGCCGCGGCCATTCAGACGGCGGTGCAGCGGGCCGCCAGCAGCGGCCTGTATGAAATGATCCTGGTAGTGGGCGGATCTTCGGCCGGGGCCCAGGATTTCGCCCGCACCGCCATTGAAGCCGGCGGCCGGGTGCTGGTTCACGGCGTCACCATCATGCCCGGAAAACCCGTCATCATCGGCCAAGTGAACGAGTTGCCGGTATTCGGCATGCCCGGCTATCCCGTTTCCGCCATTATCTGTTTCGACCGCCTGGTTAGGCCCCTGCTGATGGCCCTGCAGGGACTGGCCGCGCCGGCGCCGGCCACCATCCCGGCCGTGCTGGCCCGGCAGGCCGCTTCCAAGCTGGGGGTGGAAGAATTTCTGCGGGTCAAACTGGGCCGGGTGGCCGACACCGTGGTAGCCACCCAGCTTCCCCGGGGAGCCGGCTCCATCACCTCCCTGGCCGAGGCGGACGCTTTTGTGCGCATTCCGCCGGACACCGAAGGGCTGCCGGAAGGGGAGCCGGTCCGGGCCGAATTGATCTGGCCCTCCTGCGACGTGGACAACACGGTGGTAATCGTGGGCAGCCATGACAACACCCTGGACGTGCTGGCCGATATGGTGACCGAGACGGACAGCCGCATACGCCTGGCCTCGACCCACGTCGGCAGCATGGG
Organism: uncultured Desulfobacterales bacterium; assembly: GCA_964439745.1. Classification (GTDB taxonomy): domain Bacteria; phylum Desulfobacterota; class Desulfobacteria; order Desulfobacterales; family Desulfosudaceae; genus CAYTQK01. The sequence goes on along the minus strand of CAYTQK010000342.1, from coordinate 1,010 downwards.
CGGCCTGATGGCCCTGTCCAAGGGGTTCAGCCACCTGGGCGGCTGCCACCTGCTGGACCCGGAAACCGGGGAGTATAACCTGTCCTACATCAGAAAATACCTGCCCAAGATGAATATCCGCCTGGTCAAGCTGGTCCGCCGGCAGCAGGGGTTGATGGTGGCTGCCGGCAACCCGCTGGGAATCCAGGGCCTGGAAGACCTGGTTGACAAGCAGGTCCGGTTTATCAACCGCCAGGGCGGTTCCGGCACCCGGGTCCTGCTGGACTACCGGCTGACGGAACTGGGCCTGGAGGCCGGCCGCATCAACGGCTATGAAAACGAAGAATACACCCATATGTCCGTGGCCATCGCCGTCAAGAGCGGCGCCGCCGACGCCGGCCTGGGTATCCTGGCCGCGGCCCGGGCCCTGGGGCTGGAATTTGTCCCGGTGGTCACCGAAGAATACGACCTGGTCATTCCGGAATCATTCTGGGAGCTGCCCGGCATCCGGGTTCTGCGGCAGATTGTTCAATCTTCGGCATTTGCCGACCGGGTAGCCCGGCTGGGCGGTTACGATACCGCCGAGACCGGCCGCATGATCACGCTGCCATGACCGCGACGCCGCCCTACCGCCACTTTGAACACACCGCCGACCTGGGGCTGGAGATCTTCGGCGCCACCGTCGAGGAATTGTTTGTCAACGCCAGCCGGGCCCTGTTTGATACCATTGCCGTGGCGGCGGGGCGGACCGGCAGACAGCAGAGTGATATCTCCGTCAGCGGCGCGGATCTGCCCGACCTGCTGGTCAACTGGCTGCGCGAGCTGCTGGCCCTGTGGACCGTGAACGGCCGGCTGATGGCCGCGGTGGAAATCCTCTTTTTGACGGAAACCGAACTGCGGGCCCGGCTGCACTGGGACACCTTTGATCCCGATCACCACCTCCTCAAGACCGAAGTCAAGGCGATCACCTACCATGGATTGAGCGTGGAAAAATTTGACCAGGGCTGGGCGGCCCGGGTCGTTCTTGATGT
>CAYTQK010000341.1:0-2705 GCA_964439745.1 uncultured Desulfobacterales bacterium | reverse complement strand
CCAACTTGATTTTTTTAGCAAATAAGCGAGTGACGACTTTTTACGAAGCCATCAAATATGGCCGGCCAGGTAAACTTTCAGCGGATCTGGCAGCAGTCCACCTGCCCGGCCGCCAGAGCCCGGAACCGTTCCAGTTCTTCGGAGCCGATTTCGGCGGTTTGGTCGAAAAATTCCGGGGCAAGCACCCGCTGCAGGCGGCACTGCTGCAGCACATAGAGGGGGGCCCCGGCCACCAGTCCGGCCACTTCCGACATGACGTCTTCATCCACGAACGGCCGCACGCAGGTGGTCCGGAATTCATAATCAAGACCGGACTGCTTGATCATCTCGATGGACGACCGGATATTGCCCGGATCAAAACTGCCCCCGGCCAGCAGCGAGGGATACTTTTCCGGCACGGTTTTGACGTCCATGGCCAGGTAGTCGACGCAGCCGCTGTCCAGCAGCCGCTCCAGCACCGCCGGCCGGCTGCCGTTGGTATCCAGCTTGACCGCCAGGCCCAGATCCTTGATGCGGCCGCACCACGCCGCCAGGTCCTCGTTCAGGGTGGGCTCGCCGCCGGTGATGACCACCCCGTCCAGAAATCCCCGCCGTTTTTCCAGAAATTCCTGAAAGGCCTCCCCGGAAAACAGGGGTTCGATATCGGCCGAAATCAGATCGGGATTATGACAGTAGGGACAGTGGAAATTACACCCGGCGCAGAACAGCACACAACTGACCTTGCCGGGAAAATCGATCACCGATATTTTCTGCAGTCCCCCGATTACCATCATCCAGCCGCCGGAGGGATGCCGTGTCTGGCGGTCATCCGTGGAATAGAATATTGGAATTTGCCCGCTGCCGTTTTCCTGCTACCGGCCGCCGGCAGCCTGCCGCTCTTCTGAGCCGGCGGTGTCCTGGCGGGCGACGGCGGCCGGCCGGGATACGGGCGCGTCCTGGCCCACCCCGGCGTCAAAAGTCTTGCGCATGGCGTATTCCGCTTGCTTGCCGTCGTTCCACTGGGCCACCGGCCGCAGATACCCCACCACCCGGGAATAGACTTCCGTTTCCCGGCCGCAGACGTTGCAGGCCGCCACTTCGCCGCTGAGATACCCGTGCTCCGGGCAGACGCTGAAGGTGGGCGAAAGGGTAAAGTACGGCAGGCGGAAATTTTCGGCGATCTTGCGGATCAGCGCCTTGGCGCCGGAAATATCCTCGATCTGTTCCCCGAGAAAGGCGTGAAACACCGTGCCGCCGGTATACTTGGTCTGGAGATCGTCCTGCAGGGTCAGGGACTCGAAGATATCGTCGGTGTAATTGACCGGCAGCTGGGTGGAGTTGGTGTAAAAGGGTGCCTCGCCCCGGCGATAGCCGTCTTCGTTGGCGCAGACGATGTCCGGGGCCCGGTTCTTGTCCAGCATGGCCAGGCGGTAGACGGTGCCCTCGGCCGGGGTGGCCTCCAGGTTGAAGATCTCGCCGGTCTCCTCCTGGATCCGGGAAAGCTCGTCCCGCAGGTAGTCCATCACCTCCAGGGCAAAGGCCCGGCCCTCGCTGCTGCCGATATCGTGGCCGAGGAAATTGAGGCAGGCCTCGTTCATGCCCACCAGGCCGATGGTGGAAAAATGGTTCTTCCAGTAGCAGCCGGTCTGCTTTTTGATCTTGTCCAGGTAGAACTTGGCATAGGGATAGAGATTGTTCTCGGTGAAGCGCTCCAGGATTTTGCGCTTGATGACCAGGCTATCCTTGGCAATGCCCACCATTTCCGAAAGGGCCTCGAAAAACCCCTGGCGGGTGGAATTCTGAAAGCCGAGCCGGGGCAGGTTGATGGTGACCACGCCGATGGAGCCGGTCAGGGGGTTGGCGCCGAACAGACCGCCGCCGCGCTTGGCCAGTTCGCGGTTGTCCAGGCGCAGCCGGCAGCACATGGAACGGGCATCCTCGGGCGACATGTCGGAGTTGATGAAATTGGAAAAATAGGGGATGCCGTAGCGGCCGGTCATGCGCCAGATGGACTCCAGGCTGGGGTTGTCCCAGTCAAAGCCCTCGGTGATGTTATAGGTGGGAATGGGAAAGGTGAACACCCGGCCCTTGGCATCGCCTTCCATCATGACGTCGGCAAAGGCCCGGTTGATCAGGTCCATTTCCGCCTGGAAATCGCCGTAGGTCTCGCTCGGGTGGTACTGGCCGCCGATGATGACCGGCGAATCCTTGAGCGTACCCGGCACCTTGAGATCCATGGTGATATTGGTAAAGGGCGTCTGGAAACCCACCCGGGTGGGAATGTTGATGTTGAAGACGAACTCCTGCAGGGCCTGCTTGACGCTATTATAGTCCAGGTTGTCGTGCCGGACAAAGGGGGCCAGCAGGGTATCGAAATTGGAGATGGCCTGGGCACCGGCCGCCTCTCCCTGGAGGGTATAGAAAAAGTTGACGACCTGCCCCAGGGCCGACCGGAAATGCTTGGGCGGCGAACTTTCCACCTTGCCCTTGACGCCCTTGAACCCCTGCAGGAGCAGGTCCTGCAGGTCCCAGCCGACGCAGTAGACGGACAGCAGGCTGAGGTCGTGAATATGGATATCACCGCTCTTGTGGGCCCGCCGGACTTCCGGGGGATAGACCCGGTTGAGCCAGTATTCGGCGGTCACGTCCGAGGAGATATAGTTGTTCAGGCCCTGGAGCGAATAGCTCATGTTGCTGTTCTCTTTGATCTTCCAGTCCATGTTGTC
>CAYTQK010000340.1:0-2717 GCA_964439745.1 uncultured Desulfobacterales bacterium | reverse complement strand
TGGCAGGGGCCGCAGCCCCGGCAATCGCGGACGTTGTGCTTCAGGGGACGGCAGGTAAGCCCCAGCCGGTCACAGCCGCGCTTGACGATAGCGGCGTTGCGGCCGAGCACCCCCCAGGGCAGCTCGGTCACGTGGAGGATTTCTTCCACTTGCTCGAAGACCGGTTCCAGGGCTTCGGGGGTAAGGTGTTCCAGGCCCAGGTCGTGCCGCCAGTTGGCCAGAACACTCGCCGGCGTCCGAAAACAAGTGGCCGAATTGATGGTGCTGGAACCGCCGATGCAGCGGCCCAGGGTAACCGAGATGCCGGCATTGCCGATGGTGCCGGTGGTGCCGGCGTCGCGGTACATCTTCATCAATCCCGGCAGGGGCAGGCCGTTCCAGTCCGACCGGGTAAAGTGGCCGCCCTCTTCCAGCAGGACCACGGCATGTCCCCGGGCGGCCAGTTCCCGGGCCGCCACCGCCCCGCCGGGACCGCTGCCGATGACGCAGACATCACAGTCGGTCTGGAAATCCTGGTGGTAATCGGCAAAGGTATGGATCATCTGTTGGTCCGTTTGTTTACGAAGGATACAAGTGGCAGCCGTGCTCGTAGCCGATGGCCCGGGCGGCCGATTCCTGTTCATAAAAGACCATCATGGTCAGCAGCTTGAAAATCAGCAGCGCATGCCGGTTGATCATCAGGCGGCTGTGTTCCATGCCGGCCAGCAGGCGGGTGGCCCGCTCCGGTGAGAGCGACGCCAGGGGACGGCCGGTAAAGACCAGGCTGCGGATTTGCAGCCAGACCAGGGCTGCCGGCAAGGCCAGCCGCACCGCCGGGTCGACCCGGTCCAGCAGTTCATTGAGCCGGCCGATGAGGTCAAAATCTTTGGCCCCGGCGAAAAACGCCCCTCCACGGGGAATCAGGGCGGCCATCACGGACCGCATGACAATTTCTCTTCGGCCACGAAAAAACGGTCGGCGGGTCTTGGCGGTCACCGGTCTTTTTTTCCGCCAAAACCGCCGCCGGATTGCAGCGGCGGCGCCAGCCCCTTCCCCTTCCTTTGCCACCGTAAAGTAAAACGAATTGAAACGAAAACCGCCGATGCGAATGATCCCCCGGCCCAGATAGTGATCCGGACCGATCTGCTTCAGTTCATCCGTCAGCAGGCGCAGCCAGAAGGGGTTGCCGGGCCGGTTGTAAATGATCCGCAGCACCGCCTGGCCATCACCCAGGGCCGATTTACCGGAACTGACGCCAAAGCGGCCGAGGCGGATGCGCCCGGCAAATTCATTCCACCCCCCGGAACAGGGTTCGGGATTCCGGACATCCATGGGAAAAAATTTCACGTGGCCGAAGAAACGAATGGGCGGCAGCAGCCGGGTCACCAGCCGGACCTGGTAATAGCCCCGCAACTCCTCTGTATCCGGGGTGGTGCCGGTGCGGAAGTTTTCTTTCAGCGAACCTTGCAGCATTCCAGCCATGGCGCTCGATTTATTTGCAGTAAATTGCCGGGCCAGCAGCCCGCGATGATAGTAACTGCCCGGGGTTCCGGTCTGATGATCTTCCGACTACCATATTTCCTTCAAAAATGCCAGCCCGTGTAGCCCGCAATCCCAACCGGCAATCCAACCTGCCGGAAATCACACTGCCTTGTCAGCCCGGCCGCGCTAAAAAAAATCGCCCCGGCCGCAACCGGCCGGGGCGATGGTTTCAGATAAAGCCCGGTTTATTCTTCAGGCGCGCTTTCCAGCCAGGGTTCGGCATCCACCGTGCCGTTGGTCTGGCCGCCGGCCACCGGATCGGCGTCAGCGCCCCACCAGTTATGCCGGACAAAGGCGGTGCCGCCGCCGATGTTGTCAACGTCATACCCGCCGTTGTTAAACAGCAGGTTCCGCCCCAGGCTGTTCAGGTCGCCGCCGCCGAAATCCACCTGCCAGTCGGAGCTGACGGACTGGGCGTTGACTTCCAGGCCATTGCCGCTGTTGTCGGTAATGGTATTGCCCTGCCCGAAGATGCTGCTCGAGGCGCTGCCGTCAGAGTCGGCAAAGAGGTAAGCACCCACCCCGTGGTTGCCGACGACCGTGCTGTTGGTAAAAGAAACGGCCGCTTCGCCGCCGTCATTGCTGACATCACCGGAATAAGCTTGAATTTCGCCGATACCATCGCTGATATTGTAGTTGGCGGTGATGTCGTCGGCCTCGACAATGGCATTACCGTCTTCGGAGTTGGCGTAAATAGAAGAGATACCTTCATCCTGGTTATTGCTGGCCGTGATGCTGCTGAGGCTGATAGCAGCATCGCCCCCGCCGTTAGCATCGGCGTAAACCTCATAAATGCCATCATCCCGGTTGTTTTTGGCGGTGATGTTGCTGAGGCTGATGGTGGCATCACTCCCGCCGTTAGCAGCGGCCTCGATTTCATAAAGGCCGCCATCGGCATTGGCATTAGCGGTGACGTTGTTCAGGCTGATGTCGGCCCCGCCATCTGCGGCATAGGCATAGACAGTGTCAATCCCGTAATCCAGGTTGTTGCTGACGGTGACGTTGTCACGGGTAATGCTGGCATTCCCGCCGGCTCCGTGCGCCTCGGCTTCGATGTCTTCAATGCCGTCATATTCATTGTACCTGGCCGTGACGTTGCTGCGGGTGATCACGGCTCTATCGCCGGCGCCGCCGGCCTCGGCCGATACTTCCCCTATCCCCTCCTCCATCTTCTCATTGGCATGTCCGATTCTGCG
>CAYTQK010000339.1:0-2726 GCA_964439745.1 uncultured Desulfobacterales bacterium | reverse complement strand
CTAACCGGACAACACTGAATAAATATCTTTTCATATTAAATTGTCAGCCAGGCGCGACCGCGACCGGCGACAAAACCGGCAAAAATGAATCCACAGCAATACTACCAGCAGGTGCTTGAGCGGCTGCAAAAGGCCTATCAGTTCAGCCACTATTTTGTGGCCACCGGCGAAGAACTGGCCGCCGAGACCCGGGACGTGATTTTCCCGGCCGTGGCCGCGTCCCTGGATCAGCTGGAAACATCCACCACCGGCCGAGGGCTGGAAGTGCACCTGCCGGTGATCGGGGAAAGGTCCCAGGCGGTGCTGATGCCCCTGGACATCGAGATTTACCTGGATGAAGAACAGCACAAGCTCTACGCCGACCCGACGGAACAAAAAGCCCTCTTCCGGCAGGTGCTGCCTCTGATGGATTTCGTGGAAGAGATTTTCCGTTCCCGGGGCATGCCCTATCTGCTGGATTACACCCCCTCGGGCGGCCACTTCCTCTTCCAGAACCGCCTGGAAGACCGGTCCACCGAAGCAGTCCGGCAGATCGGCGTGGTGGAAGAAGACCTGGTCCGGGCCTGCCAATACACCGATGCCGGCGACATCCGGCGCTGGTACGGGGTTTCCCTGGAAGCCGCGGCCGTCTTCAGCGGCTTGGGCCGGCTGGCCGAATACCTCGCCCTGCTGGCCATGCAGGCCTTTTCCGGCCAGGAAGCCCCGAAGCTTTTGCCGGTGACCATATCCGACAGCGCTCGGCGCTGCGTCAACTTTGACAATACCTGGAGCGAAGGCCCGCCCTACCTGCGGGCCATCCGCAGCCCCTTCAGCCTGCACAAGAAAAACCGGGAAAAATACGGCTATCGCCAACAGCCGCCCCTGGTAGATGTCATCGGCACCTTGTTTGACGGGAACACGGCCGCCGGCAGCCGGGACAGGGATTTCCTTCTGGACTGCATGTGGGACCTGGACAAGGCCGCGGCCCATGCCGGCAACTTTTCCGGTGTCATTCCCTGCGCCAATGACACCCTGATCGACTTCGTTGATGAGTACCGCTCCTCGGACCTGTATTTATTCCACCGGGAGTTTGACGGCCAGCCGGATCTGCCCCGGGGACAGGCCCTGGAACGCGCCCGATCCGAGCCAGACATTCCCGACTGGTCCCGCCGGATCCTCGGCGATCCCAACCCGGCCGCCCTGCAGCCGGTCAAGCTGATCGGGTTTGTCCACGATTTTCTCATCCACGCCCGCTGGCCGGCCCGGCACATCGCCAATATTCTGCGGGATCTCTATCAGAACCCGGCCTTTCACTGGACCCAGGATTTTTTACTTCACCCGGCCGAAGAAAAGGCCAATTACTGGGCCCGTACTTACTGCGCCGTGGCCCTGTGGAAAACCGGTCGGCTGCGGATATAGCCATGGCAGCGAAGGGCTTTCCCCAGGCCCCTTTTTCTGCTATCTTTTTCCTGATTTCCAATTCTTATTTACAAGGAGGGCCGCTTTTGAAAATCATGCCTCTTTTTTCAACCCTGCTGATGGTCCTGGCGATCCTGCCCGCTGTGGCTGCGGCCGTTTCCCCGCTGAACCAGATGGACGCCCGCAAACTTGCCGACGGCGTGGCCAATCAGAAAAAGGCCCTGAAACTGGCTCCGGACCGCATCAAGGGGTACTACTTTTTCGCCTTTAACGCCGGCATGTATTCATAAGGGTCAGCATCTTCAGCGCCATTGCCGAGGGGCTGAAGGACAAAAACCAGCTTCATTTTGAAACGGTCTGCGAGATGGACCCGCGCGCTACGAAGAAGGGACCGCAGCGATCTTCGAGAAGGCCCTGAACGACCCTGCCTGCGGCCCCTATTATCGCCGGATCGGCGAAAAGGTGCAGAAAGAAATATAATCCCGGAAAAGAAAGCCGGTATTCTGTCATCGCAACAAAACCGGCCTCACAGCCCTCCATCCTTTTTGTTCCTGAAAAGTTCGGTCTCCAGCAAAGGCACGGTTTACTCCGGCTTTTCCACCGGAATCTCGATCTTGTGGGTCTCCGGTTCCAGTTTGCCGATAATGGCGGCGTGATACTCTTCTTCCTTCAACCCCCGGTAGAGGCTGAAGCACATGACCAGGAGAACGATGGTAAAGGGCAGGCCGGTGGCAATGGAAGCGCTTTGCAGAGCCACCAGGCCGCCGCCCATGAGCAGGGCCGCGGCGCAGACCCCCTCCATGATGCCCCAGAAAATGCGCTGGGGCACCGGCGAATCGAGCTTGCCGCCGGAAGTCAGATGATCGACCACCAGTGACCCCGAATCCGAGGAGGTCACAAAAAAGATGGTCACCAGCAGCACCCCGATCATTGAGGTGACGCCGGTGAAGGGAAAGCTTTCCAGCATCACGAACAGGGCGGTGGAGACATCCTGGCTGACCGCGGCGGCGATATCAGCCGCCCCGGTAATCTGCAGCCACAGGGCCGAGCCGCCGAAGGCAGACATCCAGACAAAAGAGATCAGGGTGGGAAAGATCATGACCCCCAGGATAAATTCCCGTACGGTCCGGCCCTTGGAGATCCTCGCGATAAACATACCCACAAAGGGCGACCAGGAGATCCACCAGCCCCAGTAAAAAATGGTCCAGGGGTTCTGCCAGTGGCTGCCCTCGGCACCGTAGTAGGTTTCCACCCAGAAACTCAGCTGCGGCAGGTTCTGGATGTAAAAACCGATGGCACTATTTCTGCACAGGAAGCTGTGCATTATT
>CAYTQK010000338.1:0-2758 GCA_964439745.1 uncultured Desulfobacterales bacterium | reverse complement strand
TACAGCATCGGTGCCGGCGTGGCCGGATTGAAGGCCTTTGGAATCGATTTTGGGCTGGACAAAGCGGAATAAACGTCCCGGGCACGGAAAAAATGACATGGCCGCCCCGCCCGGAACAAAACTTGTCCCCGGCCTGCCCGCCACGCAAAACACCTTGATTTCAAAAAAATTGAACTCTTCACATCTTCAGAATTATGCCCACCGGGCAGTGATCTGATCCGTAAATATCATTATCGATAAAGGCCTCCCGGATCCGGCCGCTGTCGAACAGGTCCTGCGAAACAAAAAAATAGTCGATGCGCCATCCGGCATTGTTCTTCCGGGCGTTGAAGCGATAGGTCCACCAGGAATATTTGACGGTTTCCGGATACAGGGCGCGAAACGTATCCACATAACCCCGGCGAACGATTTCGTCCAGCCAGTCCCGTTCGATGCGCAGAAAACCCGAGCGCTTGGCGTTGGCCGCGGGATTTTTCAGGTCGATTTCGTTATGGGCGGTGTTGAAGTCACCGGCCACGATGATACTGTTCCCCCGGCGGCGGCATTCATCCGTGTAAGCGAAAAAAGCCTCGTAAAAATCCAGTTTATACTGCAGGCGCTCTTCGCTCATCTGGCCGTTGGGAAAATAGACATTGAAAAAAAGAACGCCTCCGCCCAGGTCCATTTCAATGATGCGGCCCTCGTTGTCAAAACGTTCCTGGCCGAGCCCGTAGTCGACCCGGGCCGGGGGAAGGCGGGTATAGGTGGCCACGCCGCTGTAACCCTTTTTGACGGTGGCATGGCTGAAATAGGCATCATAGTCGGCCACCTGCCGCATGGACTCGGTCAGCTGATCCTCCTGGATCTTGGTTTCCTGCAGGGCCACCAGGTCGGCGTCCAGGGCCTGAATGGATTCGGAAAAGCCCTTTTTCATCACGGCCCGCAGTCCGTTGACGTTCCAGGAAACCAGGGTAACTTCTTGTGATGACATGATGTTTCTCCTTGTGGGATGGAAACGGTAACGTTACCGGAAACGGGCAACCCCGATCCGCGGACAGGTATTTTGAACCGGGCAGCGGCTGCAAAAGGGGGATACCGGCCGGCAGATCACCTGGCCGAAAGCCACCAGCAGCTGGTTATAATGCCGCCAGTGCTTCCACGGCAGCTTTTTCCGCAGAGCCGACTCGGTTTCGTCCGGCGTCCGGGTATTGACATAACCGATCCGGTTGCTGATGCGGTGCACATGGGTATCCACGCACATGGCCGGTTTACCGAAGCCTTCCAGCAATACCAGGTTGGCGGTCTTGCGTCCCACCCCCGGCAGCTGCAGCAGCGCATCCAGGCTGTCCGGCACCTCGCCGGCATTGTCCGCCAGCAGGCGGCGGCTGATCTCCACCAGGCGGCGGGCCTTGGTGGGATAAAAGCCCACCGGGTAAATCAGTTCGGCCAGGGACTTTTCGCCCAGTTCCAGGATCCGGCGGGGTGTCCGGGCCTGTTCAAACAGTCGGGCACTGGCCTGGGCCGTAACCTCGTCCTTGGTGCGCAGCGAAAGAATCGTGGCAACCAGCACTTCAAAAGGCGTGGCCCCGCGCTTGGCGATGAGGGTGATGATGGGCGCCGGCCACTGCGGATAGTCCGCCGCCAGCCGGGCCACGAACTCATTGATATCCACCGCGGTTTTTTTTGTTCCCATGGGGTCGGTTCGGTCTTTCTGCAACCCGGTTTGACGGTTCGGTCCCGCCCGTTACGAACCGGATACGCCGCCTTGTTTCCGCCGTCAGGTGACTGCCAAAAGATTCCGGCAGCAATGCGAAAAATCCACCTCTGCCAGACCTTCTTCCCATAGCATTGCCCCCGCCGATTGTCAATTTCACGCCCGGTGTGAAAAAGCGCCCCGGCGGCCGCGAAAACAATCATGGCCGGGATGCGCAGGAAGATGCCCTGCCAGGCGGGAAGTTTTGATTGCTCCGGACCGGTTTTTCCGATATGCTGACGCCATTACACAAATCAGATTCTCGTGCCAAATAATTTTATCAAAGGGGAGGGAGCCATGTTACGGAAGATTGCAGTGATGGCGGGGCTGGGCGTGTTGATCTGTCTGATCGGCTGCGGCGGCAAATATTCAGATGTAATCGAAGTCAATCAGAAATTCATCCAGTTGATGTCCGCTTATGTGAAGGCGGTGGACAAAGTTGACAACGCGGGCGACGCGGCCGCGGCCATCAACGAACTGGCCGACGGCATGGAAAAGCTGTCCCCGCGGATGAAAGATCTCCAGAAAAAATATCCGGAATTGCGGACAGCCGAGGACCTGCCCGAAGAGATCCAGATGAGCGAACAGGAAATGGAAACCGTTAGCCGGGATTTCGGCGCCTCCTTCATGAAGCTGGCGCCGTACACGTCCGACCCGGAAGTGCAGCAGGCCCAGCAGCGGCTGAGCCAGGTAATGAGCGGCCTGGGGCAGTAGTCAGTCTTCCCGGAGCCGGGGCCGCCCGGCCCATGCAGACTGTGCCGGGCGGTCTCTGGATCCCCTTCGCGGTGGGGGCATGTTCCTCCTGGTCGACCTCCTGGGATTTTTCGGCAAGGTTCAGCCGGTTCCCCGGCGGACCGACGAGTAAGGGCGTCACTTCACCTCATTTTCCGAAAGACAGCGCCGCGGCCAGGGGGCCGTCGCAGTTTATCCATCAGTCGATGCCCATCCCCCAGGATCCTGTAACCGCAGGGAACCCGCCGCAGGGTGACGGGAGTGGCAAACCGCCCTCCGAACCCGTGGCCGCGC
>CAYTQK010000337.1:0-2764 GCA_964439745.1 uncultured Desulfobacterales bacterium | reverse complement strand
GCAACAAGGCGAATTCATGATCAAAACAGACAGCCAACAGATAATTGTAAAAACCCACGGCCACCAGCACCACCAGTACATCCAGCAGGGCCACGATGAACAGGTCCTGGCGGCCGATCAAGAGAATATCGCCGAACAGGTAACTCATGGCATCGAAATATCCCGGGGTCAGGTCGATAAAAATCAGGCCGGCCGCCATGCCGATGGCCCACAGGGCGCCGATGGCGGTATCTTCCCGCTGCCCGGCATGCATACTGATCAGGCCGATCAGCAGGGCGGCCAGCAGGGCGGCCAGGACGGCGCCCAGCATGGGATCAAACCATTCCAGGCCGATCCGTTTCTGCAGGAACAATCCCCCGCCGATACCGCCGAAAACGCAATGCGCGATGGCCCCGGCCAGGTAGCTGATGCGCCGGATGACCACGTAGGTTCCCATGATGCCAAAGGCCACGCTGGCCAGGGTGGCCACCAGCAAGGCCTGCCGCATAAAAGCGATGTCCGGATCCAGCAGAACGGCCAAAAAATCAGTCACACTCGTGCCCCCTTTCACTGCAGCGATGATCATGCCGGATCAGGCGCATATCCGATCCATAGATATCCCGGATGACCTGCCCCTCGATGGTGCTGGTGGGATGGACCACCAGGGTCCGGTTGACGCAGAAAACACTTTTCACCTGGCGCGACACAAAGCCCATGTCATGGGACACGATCAGAATGGTCATCTGCCGGTTGAGTTCACGCAGAACCTCGAAAAGCGCCTCCTCCACCCCGGGATCAACGTTGGCGGTCGGTTCATCCAGAAGCAGCAGCTCCGGGTCGGTGCACAACGCCCGGGCAATCAGCACCCGCTGCCGCTGTCCCCCGGAAAGTTCGCTGAAATTCCGGTCGGCCAGGTGACCGACCCCGGTTTTTTCCAGGGAAGAACGGGCGATTTTTCGATCCTGACGCCGATACCTGCCCAGCAATCCCGATCCCAGCCGTCCCATCAGGGTCACCTCCATGACACTGACTGGAAACTGGGGGTCCAGGTGGGCGTTCTGGGGCATATACCCGATCCGGCGGCTGGCCTTATCCGGCGGCTGGCCGAACACCCGGACCTGTCCCCGGGTGGGCTGCAGCAGACCCAGAATCAATTCTAAAAAAGTGGTTTTGCCGCCGCCGTTCGGTCCCACCACGGCCACGAAATCCCCCGCCGCCACGGTCAGGGTGATGTCTTCCAGGACCGGCTGACGCCCGTGATAGTAGGTTACAATCTCAAACCGGATGATGCTGTTATCCGTTGACATGAGTATTTTCCTCACTGGTCATCCTTCTCCGGCGGCAGCAAGGCCCGCCGGATCCTGGCGGCCATATCTTTCAGGTTCTCCATGTAATCCGCGGCCAGCGGGTCCAGGATGACCACCTCCCCCCCCATGGCCCGGGCGATGCTGCGGGCCGCTTTGTCATCAAACTGGGGCTGCACAAAGATCGCCTCTACCTTCTGTTTTTCGGCCCGGGCAATGAATGCGGCCAGCTTCCGGCCCTGCGGCGCCTTTCCTTCCGTTTCCACGGCTTTCTGCGTCAGCCCGTACGCATCGGTAAAATAACCGTAGGCCGGGTGAAAAACGAAGAGGGTTTTCCCGCGGACCGGTGCCAGCACCCGGGACAGTTGCTGATGCAATTCTTCCAGCTTCAGCTGGAGTTGACGGCAATTTTCCCGATAGGTACCGCAACCGGCCGGGTCCTCCTCACACAGGACCGTGGCAATGGTTACGGCCTGGCGCTTGACCAGCAAGGGGTTCAGCCAGATATGGGGATCGCTGCCGCCGTCGCCGTGATGAAGGCCCGCTCCGGGTGCCTCGCCGTTGATCCGACGCAGGGAAATCCCCTGGCGGGTATCAACGATCCGCAGCCCGTTTTCCGCCTGGCGGATTTTCGGCAGCAGGGCGTTTTCAAACGGAACCCCGATACCGAAAAACAGGCGGGCCCGGGCTAGTTCCGCCATGCGAACCGGCGAGGGGGAAAAGGTTGCCGGGCTCTTGCCGGGCGGTAGCAGAACCGATACCTTGACCCGGTCGCCGCCGATCTGTTTGACCACGAATTTCTGGGGCGGAATGCTGACAAAAACGGAAAGCGGCTGCCCGGGGGCGCCTTGTCCGGCGCCCGCATCCGACAGAAAAAACGCCAAAACGATGAACAGCAGCAAAACCGGCCGAAATCCGGCCGTCAACACACCCCACCCCCTTGTCATCATGCGAGAAAACTCCTTTACCCCGAATGTTTCATGAATCTTTTCGACTTTCCTCCGCCCCCTCATAACTGGGACAGTTTTCCCGTTCTGTAATATGCGGCTTGATGTCCAGCACCGGCGTGCCGTCCAGCATGTCGATGCCCTTCACCCGGATATCTCCCCCCTGGATATCCATGACCCGCACCACCGACAAGCCGATGGGATTGGGCCGGCGGGGGGAACAAATGGAAAAGACGCCCAGCGGCCGCTGCCGGTGCGGCGGTTTCTGGCGGAGCCGCTCCGGGGAAAACGGGCTGCTTTTATGAAACCAGAACAGCACCACGATCTCCTGTCCCGGCGTAATATCGGCCAGGCCGTCCACGTAGTCCGGATCTATGACGATGCGGCCGGTCACCTCCGACAGGGACCAGTGCCGCGGGATATCCTCGGCCTCGGTATAAAAATAGCCGATCGGAGTCATGGGAAGGAAATTCTTTGGTGGCATTGCTCAGCTCCCCTTTTGCACCCCGCAACGCCCCACGGCCACGCCCCTCC
>CAYTQK010000336.1:0-2790 GCA_964439745.1 uncultured Desulfobacterales bacterium | reverse complement strand
AAGTTTTAAGTTATTAAGTATTTAAGTAAAATCAAAAACTTATATTTTTATTATTGGACGGGCATAACATATTTTAAACTTTTTACGAAGCCATCAAAGATGAGAGATCATGACGGTATATGACAAAAAGCGGATTCTGGTAACCGGCGGGGCGGGGTTTATCGGCTCGCATCTGTGCGAGCGGCTGCTGACCGACGGCCATGAAGTGCTCTGCCTGGACAATTTCTTCACCGGCCGCAAACGCAACATCGCCCACCTGCTGACCAATCCCGATTTCGAACTGATTCGTCATGACCTGGCCAACCCCATCTTCATCGAGACGGACGAGATTTATAACCTGGCTTGCCCGGCTTCGCCGGTGCATTACCAGCACAATCCCGTCAAGACCATCAAAACCAACGTGCTGGGCGCCATTCACATGCTGGGGCTGGCCAAGCGGGTCAAGGCCAAAATTCTCCAGGCTTCGACCTCCGAGGTCTACGGCGACCCCGAGGTCCATCCCCAGCCGGAAAGCTACCGCGGTCATGTCAATCCCATCGGATGCCGGGCCTGTTACGACGAGGGCAAACGCTGCGCCGAGACCCTGTTCTTCGACTATCATCGGCAGAACCATGTCAATATCCGGGTGGTGCGGATTTTCAATACCTACGGTCCGCGCATGCACCCGGATGACGGCCGGGTGGTCAGCAATTTTATCATGGCGGCCCTGGCCGGCAGCGATATCACGGTTTACGGGGACGGTTCCCAGACCCGGTCTTTCTGCTTCGTGGATGACCTGGTGGACGGGCTGGTGCGCATGATGAATGCGCCCGACAAGATGACCGGCCCGGTGAATCTCGGCAACCCTCACGAGACGACGGTCCTGGAGCTGGCCGAGCGGATCGTGGCCCTGACCGGCTCTTCGTCCCGGATCGTCAACCTGCCGCTGCCCGAAGATGACCCCCGGCGGCGGCGGCCGGACATCACCCTGGCCCGGGAAAAACTGGGCTGGGAACCCGCGGTGCCGCTGGAAAAGGGGCTTACCCGCACCATCTCGTATTTTGAAACGATTCTTGCGGAGCAGAACTGACGACCCTGCGGTAAAACAGGAGCATGCGGCAGAAATGCGTAAAAAAGCATTGCTTACCGGCATTACCGGCCAGGACGGGGCTTACCTGGCCGAGTTTTTATTGAAGAAGGGCTATATGGCAAATAAGGCCGGCGGCAGAAAATCTTATGGGCTGGGCCGGTGAGCAGGGGGCGGTCAGATCAGCGGGAATCGGCGTGAAGCAAGTACCTGCACGGAGTAACCAGACATGCGTTTTTTGATTACCGGTGGTGCCGGTTTTGTCGGCGTAAACCTGATTGAGTACCTGAGCCGGTCGGCCACTGCGCAGATCACGGTACTGGACAATGAAGTGCTTGGCAAGCGGGAATACCTGGACGGAATGAATGTGGATTTTATCCCGGGAGATATTCGCGATGGAGAACTCCTGGAAAAAATTCTGCCGGGACATGATACCGTTATCCACCTGGCAGCGGACACCCGGGTGCTGGACTCGATTGAAAATCCCTCCTTTAACTTTGATGTCAATGTCAAGGGGTCGTTTGGACTGATGGAAGCCGCCCGCCGGGCGGGGATTAAACGTTTTGTGGCCGCCTCCACGGGCGGTGCCATTATCGGGGATGCCGAACCGCCGGTACACGAAGGTATGGTGCCCCACCCCCTGGCTCCCTATGGCGCTTCCAAGATGGCCATGGAAGGGTATCTGTCCGCTTATGCCGGTTCGTATGGGATGCAATCGGTAGCGCTCCGCTTTTCCAATATTTATGGTCCCCGGTCCTTTCATAAAGGCAGCGTGGTGGCCGCTTTCATGCGCCGGGCATTGCAAAAAGAGCCGCTGGTGGTTTACGGAGACGGCACCCAGACCAGGGATTACCTGTACGTCGGGGATCTGGTCGAGGGGATTGTGGCGGCTATTGAAGCCGGCGTGAGCGGTGTCTATCAACTGGGCAGCGGCCAGCCCACCGACCTGAACGAGTTGATCCGCCAGATCGAAGCGGTGATGGGGCTTTCGCCCGGAGAATTGCCGGTTCAGTATGAAGATTTCAGAGAAGGGGAGGTCCTCCATTCCTGGTGCCGGATCGATCAGGCAGCCAATGCCTTCGGGTTTCAGCCCAGGACCACGCTGCCGGAAGGGCTGCGCCGGACATGGGAGTGGTTTGGTCGGCAGTGAAGTGTTTTTGAATGAAAAGAAGAAGAAAGTGCCGCAGGCCCGGCCTTGGCGATGCCATTGGAAATGGGCCTGCAGCAGACAATTGCTTATTTTGAAAAAATTCAGGCCGGGAAGGACTGAAATTCGGCCGGACACGGCTCAGGAGAACCAAACGGAACAATGAGAAAAAAAGCGCTTATCACCGGCATTACCGGCCAGGATGGGGCTTACCTGGCCGAGTTTTTATTGAAAAAAGGCTACGAGGTGCATGGCATCAAGCGGCGGGCCTCCTTGTTCAATACCGCCCGGGTGGATCACCTCTACCATGACCCCCATGAACGGGACGTCCGGTTTTTCATGCACTACGGGGATCTGACTGACGCCGCCAACCTGGTGCGGATCGTGCGGACGGTGCAGCCGGACGAAATTTATAACCTGGGCGCCCAGAGTCATGTCAAGGTATCTTTTGAATCTCCGGCCTACACGGCCGAAGTGGATGCCCTGGGTGCTCTGCGCCTGCTGGAGGCGGTCCGCCTGCTGGGAGCGGAAAAAAATGTTCGCTTTTACCAGGCCTCCACCTCGGAACTGTTCGGCC
>CAYTQK010000335.1:0-2800 GCA_964439745.1 uncultured Desulfobacterales bacterium | reverse complement strand
GGGGCAGAACGAAAAACCGCCTGAAGCTGGTTTGTCTGTATTGTGGGGAAGCCGGCCGAACGTCGAACATGAAAGGTGAAGCAGGACGGCAGGCAGCCGTCAAAAACAGAGGTGATTCTTTGCCAGCCCGCCTGGCTGGCTGATTCGCTTTTATCCTGCCCTCTCCATAACGTCTGATAAGATATATTATGTAAACTTTTTATTCAGGCGACAAAATGCAGGTCAAACAAAACACAAATTATAAAACAGAGCCCCCTGCTTTCCGCTTGCTTGAAAAATTTCGCAGCTGCAAGGAGGTCAAAAAAATGGGTATGGAAAGTCATACGGGTGGTAACTCGGACAGCAGCACGTCATTCCGAGGAGCGCAGCGAGGAAGGAATCTGGAACAACAGAGTGAAAAAAAGGCCGCCCTCGAAATCGGGATCAGGATCGAACCGCCAACCAAACTGCCGATAAAATTCTGCCGATGTCCCGGCACTCGACGTAAACCGGACGGCTCACTCGGTCGCGGGCTGATAGCGTTGCAGCCGTGCCCGCACCGCCGGCACAACATATACCTCGTCCAGTTCCTGGCTGGCCAGGCATTCGGCCAGGATGTCGATTTTTTCGCGGACCGGCAGCCGCTTGTCCATGATAAACAGGCGCTCCTCCCCGACCCGGCACAAACCGCTGGCCACGGGTATGCCCCGGTTGCGGAGATTGTGTTCCTTGACCGTGATGCCGATTTTTTCGGCGGTGGTTTTCAGCAGGTGATATAGCTGGTCCGGTTTCATGATTGTCGGCCTTTTCTGTCTTGAAAATGCGTCAGGAGATGTTATATTAAAATATAATCGGTTTGGCAACATGAATTGAATAACTGCCCGGCTGGCGGGAACGGACAAGCCAGTTCTTCCGCCGGAAACGGGACTACCGGAAAACTATAGCAGGAGGATTAAAATGACAGATCAGATAACTGCCACTGGCGCCCGGACACAGGTCGCCGTCAACAACTTCATCCGGAGCACTTATAACTGGATGGCCATCGGCCTGGCCCTGACCGGCTTTATCGCCGTTTACGTGGCCGGGCTGATCGAGAACATGCTACAGACCAATCCGGCCGCGTTTCAGCAGATCCAGCCCCTCTTCTTTGTGCTGATTATCGCCGAGCTGGGCCTGGTCTTTTACCTTTCTGCCCGGGTGGACAAAATTCAGGCCACCACGGCCACCGCCCTGTTCGTGATTTACGCCATGCTCAACGGGGTGACCCTGTCCTTTATATTCATGGCCTATACCTACACCTCTATCGCGGCCACTTTTTTCGTCTGTGCCGGCATGTTCGGCGCCTGCAGCGTTTACGGCATGGTCACCAAGCGCGACCTGACCGGCGTGGGCCAGTTCATGTTCATGGGCCTGATCGGCATCATTATCGCCACGGTGGTCAATATTTTTGTGCAGAGTTCGGGCCTGGCCATGATCGTCAGCTACCTGGGGGTGTTTGTCTTCGTGGGTCTGACCGCCTATGATACCCAGCAGCTCAAGAACATGGCCCTGACCCAGCCCGACGGACTGGACGCCGGGGTCATCCGCAAGGGCGCCATCATGGGCGCCCTGCGGCTCTACCTGGATTTTATCAACATGTTCCTGTTTTTGCTGCACATCCTGGGGGTGTCCCGAGACTAAATGCCCGGCCTGATCAATCGCCGATGGCGGCGGCAATGGCCGCGGCAATGCGGTCGGCTGCGCCGCGGGCCTCTTCGGCCGCAACCGCTTCCACCATGACCCGACACAACGGCTGGGTGCCTGAGTAGCGAACCAGGACCCGGCCGTTTTGTTTCAGCCGCCCGGTTTCAGCGGCAATGGCCCGGCGCACCGGTTCTGTGGTTTCCAGGTCGGGCTTCTCCCGGACCGGCACATTGACCAGCACCTGGGGATAAGTGGTCATGCAGCCGGCCAGCACGGACAAGGGTTGTCCTGTCTGCTGCATGATCCGGCACAGGATCAGGGCGGTCAGGATTCCGTCGCCGGTGGTCTGGTGATCGGTAAAAATCATGTGCCCGGAGTCTTCGCCCCCGATGACCGCGCCGCAGGCCTGCATCTTTTCCAGGACATGGCGGTCGCCCACATCCGCGGTCTCATGATCAATACCCATCTCCTGCAGGGCCCGGATCAGGCCGATGTTGCTCATGACCGTACTGACCACCAGGTTGTTGGCCAGACGGCCGGCCTCTTTCCAGAACCGGGCGCAGATGGCCAGGATGCGGTCGCCGCTGAGCAGGTTACCCTTTTCGTCCACGGCCACCACCCGGTCGGCATCCCCGTCAAAGGCAAAACCGGCGTCCGCGCCGGCAGCGGCCACCCGGCGGCACAGCTCTTCCGGGTGCTCCGAGCCGCACTGGTGGTTGATGTTTTTCCCGTCCGGCCGGTTGCAGAGGATTTCAGCCGTGGGCCTAACCTTGTCAATGACCGGTCCGGCCCCCCCGTTGGCGCCATCAACCACCCGGTCCCGGACCCCCCGGCCCCGCTGGCGACGCCCGACGACTCGGAAGACGCCGACCTCGCCGCGGCGGTGGCGGCCCTCGAGGCGCGGGCAGCTCCGGACCGCCCCGCTCCACCCGCCCTCGAGACGGCGGCCCTGGAGGTAGAGCCGGAGGCCGACCCGCCGGTGCCATCCAGCCCGGCCGCGGCCGCGGGCGAAGAGGCGAAGACCCCGGCGAGCCTCGAGGACGAGCTCGAGGAGGTGACTTTCTACCTGGACGCGGGGCTGGTCGACGAGGCTTCGGAGGCGCTCGCCGAGCTCGAGCGGGTCCACCCGGGGCACCCG
>CAYTQK010000334.1:0-2800 GCA_964439745.1 uncultured Desulfobacterales bacterium | reverse complement strand
GCAAGAAGTCGTCGCTTCGCAGATGGACAGGATTGCCACGTCGCTGCGCTCCTCGCAATGACGTAGAATAGGCGCGGGCTGTGGCGAGTTCGCAATGTCTGGCAAGAGGGTCTGTCGGCTTCCGCAGCCATACCGGTGAACGCCCGTTCTCATACACGTCATTCCGAGGAGCGAAGCGACGTGGGAATCTTGTTCCTTGGAACGAATCCATACCGGTGAACGCCTGCCCATTCACACGTCCAGCCCAGGAGCGCAGCAATAAAAAGGGCGGCCTCGAAAGGCCGCCCTTTTTGCTGATTGAACGATTGGTTTTCCCGTTGTCAGGCGGTGACAAACACGCCCGTCCGCGTTTTGGGACGGGACTTGGCGGTCGGCTGGCGCCGCTGCCGGGACGGTTGGGCCGGGGTCTTTTTGCTCCCCGCCGCCGGACGGGCCGCGTAATCAAAATTGTCCAGGGTGCGCTGCTCCACCGGCGCGCCGATGACCCGGTTGATGGCCCGGACCATGTCCTTGTCCTCGCCGGTAACCAGGGTAAAGGCCTCGCCTTCCTGGGTGGCCCGGCCGGTGCGGCCGATGCGGTGAATATAGGCTTCCGGGGTGGAGGGAATATCGTAGTTGATGACATGGGATACCCGGGTGACGTCGATCCCGCGGGCGGCGATGTCGGTGGCCACCAGGATCTGCACGCTCCCCTTGCGGAAACCGTCCATGGCGGCATCTCGCCTGTTCTGGGAAAGGTTTCCCTGGAGAGAGGCGGAACGATACCCGGCCCGGGTCAGTTTTTTGTCGAGATTAACAGCCCGGTGCTTGGTCCGGGTAAACACCAGGACGGACTGCGTGGCCGTGTTCTTCAGCAGGTCCAGCAGCAGGGGGGTCTTCAGGTGGGCGGAAACCGGGTACATGGCGTGGCTGACCGTTTCGGCCGGGGCGGTGGTGCCGACGCGGACAAAAACCGGGTCCCGCAGGAGGTCTTTGACCAGTTTCCGGATCGAGCCGGGCAGGGTGGCCGAAAAGAGCATGCTTTGCCGGCTGGTCGGCAGGTGGCCGATGATTCTGCGGATGTCCGGCAGAAATCCCATGTCAAACATCTGGTCGGCTTCGTCAATGACCAGCACTTCCAGGGCGCTCAGATTGACGGTCCGCCGGCCGATGTGGTCCAGCAGCCGCCCCGGGCAGGCCACGATAATATCGGTCTGCTTTAATTTCTGGATCTGGGGCGAAATCCCCACGCCCCCGTACACCGTGGTGCTTTTCAGGCGGGTCTTATGGCCCAGTTCCCAGATGGCCTGGTTGATCTGCTCGGCCAGTTCCCGGGTGGGCGTCATGATCAGGGCCCGGGGCCGGACTTTTCCGTGCCGGGCCGGGGCTGACTTCATCAGCCGGTGGAGAATGGGCAGCACAAAAGCGGCGGTTTTGCCGGTGCCGGTCTGGGCCTGTCCCATGACGTCCTGATCCTTCATGAGCGCCGGAATCGTCTGTTCCTGGATCGGGGTGGGGGTGGTAAATCCGGCTTTGTTGATACCGGCCATAATGGCCGGGTTGAACGCGAATGTTTCAAATTTCAAAATAATACCTTCTTTCTGTTTACTGATAAAACAATGCTCTAAAGCATTGATGGGGGTATGGCCGGGAAAAACGTGCCAACAGCAGGAGAGCCCATCAGGCAGGAAGACAGGGTACGTATGGATACCGTTGCTTTCCGGTTGATACGGCGCCGCGCGGGGCGGGGTGTTTTACGAAGCCATAAAAAAGCCCCGGAACCATTCCGGGGCTAATGTAATTTTTCACTAACAACCAAGAATACTTTTCATTTGCCGCTACCATACCGGCTTTGCCGGCGCGTGTCAAGCCAATAAAAAGATAAATATCAAAAATTATGTAAAATTTTTTACCAGCATGTCCCGGTCCACCAGCAGCACCTGTTGCTCTTTCTCTTTGGTAATCCTGCCGGAACCGAAGGGATCGAACTGCAGGTCGGCGATGACCCGGTTGAACACTTCCCGCAGGCCGCGGGCGCCGATGCGGGTGTGTTTTTCGGCGTGGGCGGCGATCCAGTCCAGGGCGTCTTCGGAAATCCGCAGGTCGATGCCGAGGGTGGCAAAATAGGCCTTGGCGTTGACAAAGGGAGAGTCGGTCGCGTGCAGAAGAATATACTTGAGGTTTCTTTGTTCAGATTTTCCAGCAGGGCGATGGCGCTGAACCGGGAAATGAACTGGGGGACCATGCCGTAACCGAACAGGTCGTCCAGGGTCATGTATTCTTTGAGCGTGAAGACAACCCGTCTTTCCGGCCGCTGGGCGACTTCATCATAGACATAGGTCTCTTTGAGTTTGCGGCCGTCTTTTCCGGACTGCACCAGCAAATGCACCTGGTCATACAGCTCCTCAAAGGCTCCGCCGCAGATGAACAGCATTCGCGCGGTGTTGACCGGGATCCGGACGGCCCGTTTTTTCCCCTCCTGGATAACGGGGGTTTCCAGGTAGATGGTCTCTCCTTCAAGGATGGTCAGCAGGGCCTGCTGGATCATGATGCCGGAGACGTTGACCCGGCCGGAAATGCGGCCCGATATCTTGTCGATCTCATCCAGGCAGACGGTGGCGTTTTCAATGCGCGTCTGCAGCTCCCTGGCACTGAGGCCGTCGCCCAGGCGGTTGCGGATGCCAGCTTCCAGGTCTTTGAAAATGCGGTGCAGTCGGACTTCGCCGGCCTCGTCCACCAGGGTGTTGGCGTTCATGACCGACATGGCCTGGTACCTGTCCAGGTGGGGGTGCTCCCGGTAGAAATCGGTCACGGCATTCAT
>CAYTQK010000333.1:0-2891 GCA_964439745.1 uncultured Desulfobacterales bacterium | reverse complement strand
ACGTAGAAAAGTATCTCTACGGGGTGGTTCCCCGGGAGATTCCCTGGAACTGGCCCCGGCAGGCACTCATGGCCCAGGCCGTGGCCGCCCGGACCTACGCCCTTTATGTCAAGGAGAAAAGCGGCGACCAGCCCTATGATGTCAAAGCGACGACGGACTCCCAGGTATACGGCGGACTGGACGCGGAGCAGGACCCTGCCAGCCGGGCCGTGGATGCCACCCGGGGGGAGATACTCACTTTTGACAGCCGCTTGATCGTGGCCTACTACCATGCCAACAGCGGCGGCTACACGGAGTGCCCGGAAAATGTCTGGAGCGCCCGGCTTCCCTATCTAAAAGCGCGGCCGGACAAATACAGCCGGGAAACGCCCGGCAGCCACTGGTCGTACTTTCTGCCGTATGCCGAGGCCGGGCAGCAATTGCGGGCCTATGGCCTGCGTCCGGACGATCTCAGGAAAATTAAACTGGGGGAAACGACCGCCTCCGGCCGTGTCCGGGAAATCATTATCCCCTCTGACCATGGCCGCAGAAAAATCGCTTCCAACCATTTCCGGCTGGCCATCGGCGGCACGAAACTAAAGAGCACCTGTTTTACAACTGATTTTCAGGAAAACGGCATCCTTTTCACCGGTTCCGGCTATGGCCACGGTGTGGGCATGAGCCAATGGGGTGCCCGGCAGATGGCCCTGTCCGGACATGATTACGGTGAAATCCTGCGACAGTATTACAGCGGCGTTCAGCTGGCCTCGCTCCGGGCAGGGAAGGTTCCCTGACCGGAATATTTTTTATAGTTATGACAGGTGGTTATGATATAGCTTCCGTGCGGTTCCCGGCAGGACTTGTGGCCATTACGGCGGGGAATCGGCAGCAGCATACGGCAGAAGAAATTGTCATTGTTTGCGGTGATTTTATTTCGTATAATAAAATTTTGGAAAGAACATCGCTTGTGCAGAAATTAATTCTGGGATGGTAATGTCCCAGGCCGCGATCTTTTGGCAGCGTTTTCGGGAAAGCCAGTGTACTGAATAAAAACCGGCACTGATGAGGAGCATGCAGCCGCAAAGATACCGGGCGCTGGAAACAGTCATCACATAATTCAATCAACAATCAGGAGTGGGGACATGAAAACCAAGGGCATAATGGCAGTGATGATGCTGGTGCTGCTGGCGGCGCCGGCCTGGGTTGGCGCGCAGGACCGGCAGGGCGTGGTGGAAAACATGCAGAACGGACAGGTCAACTGGTCGACCGGAATTATCCAGGCCACCGGAATCGGCGCCCCGCCGGAACAGTATATGGGCAAACCCCAGGCGCGTCCCATGGCGCTGCGGGCGGCCAAGCTGGATGCCTACCGGAACCTGCTGGAAGTTTCCCAGGGTGTCCGGGTCAACAGCACCACCCTGGTCAAGAATTACGCCGTGGAAAATGATGTCATCATGACCCGGGTGGAAGGGCTGGTCAAGGGGGCGCAGGCGGTCGACACCGAATACATGTCCGACGGTACCGTCGAGGTTACCCTGCGGATGAGTCTCAACGGTGATTTCGCCCAGGTGGTCCTGCCGCGCGATATCCAGGATATCGAGCCGCTTCAGCCCACCCCGCAGCCGGGGGAAACCTGGCAGCCGCAAGCGCCCGCCGAAACGCCGGACGCGCCGGACGACGCCGTCTATACCGGGCTGGTAGTGGATGCCAAGGGGTTGAACGCCAAACCCGCCATGGCGCCGAAGGTTCTGGATGAGGAAGGCAAGGAAGTTTATGGTTCGGATTTTGTCAGCCGGGAGTATGCCATCCAGCAGGGTATGAGCGGTTATGCCAAGCAGGTGGAAGCCGCCCAGGCCAACAGCCGGGTAACCGACAATCCGCTGACGGTCGAGGGATTAAAAACGGTCGGCCCGGGCAAATGCGACATTGTTATCAGCAATGCCGATGCGTCCACGCTGCGGAGCGCCTCGGAAAATCTGTCGTTTTTGAAGAAATGCCGGGTCATGATTGTCGTGGATTAAGCCGGGGTCTGTCAGCCCTGTCCGCCTGCGACACCGGGGCGTGTTCCGTCGTTTTTGAAAAAACAGCGTAAGGACTGGAGGAAAAACCATGTCAATAAAGAAAACCGTTTTTCTGTTGGCCGGGCTCAGCCTGCTGCTGGTATTTGCCTGCGGGCCGCAGGCTATCAAGCCGAAAGCGCAGCTGGATACGCCCGAGCATCATGTCTCCACCGGTAATAAGTTTCTAAAGATGGACCGGCTGGAGGATGCGGCAGCCGAATTCACCCGCGCCATTGAACTGGATCCCAAGTACTCCCCGGCTTACACCGGCATGGGTATCGTGTACGCCCGACAGGGCCAGTTTGACGACGGTTTGGAAGCCCTGGACAAGGCCGAAAAATATGCCGATACCGACCAGCAGAAGACCGGTGCCTGGGTCGGGTATATCCGCCTGTACACGGCCGGCGGAGAAGCGGTCGATGATGACTGGCTGGACCGGGCCGAGGATTATTATGAAAAAGCGGTGGATGTTTCGCCCGCGGAGCCCGCGCCCTACTATTATATGGGCATGGCGTATAAACAGGATTACCGTTTTTCCGCCGCCGCCGGTCAGCTCCGCAAGGTGCTCAATCTGGACAAGGACTTTGTGGCCGAGGCTGACCAGGAATATGCCGTGATCCAGAAGATTGAGCGGGCCATGCCCGGCACCACGGTCGGCAAAAAGATCGCCCTGCTGGATTCCATTAGCCGCGCGGACGTGGCCGCCCTGTTCATCGAGGCGCTGCGCCTGGATGAGCTGTTCCGGACCCGGACGCCGAAACAGTTTGATACCGCCTTCAAACGCCCGGAAAAATCCTTTGATACCGGGGAATATGTGAATGCCCCGCAGGCTCCCCACTGTCGTCCACACCC
>CAYTQK010000332.1:0-2901 GCA_964439745.1 uncultured Desulfobacterales bacterium | reverse complement strand
TATCTACAATATATGGTAGTGCCTTTTTAAAAAATCTACCTGTTATTGTGTTTTTTTCTTTACAAAGGGTTTTTAACCTGCTACATGATGAAATAAAAAAAACCGGAAGTTCCGGTTACGGTGTCGACATGATGGTATCTGCGTGTCGTCGCCTGTAAAGAAGGTTCGGGGGGATTCGGTGGAATGGCAATATCCAGCAGCAGGATGCCCGTTTCCGCTACTTTGTTGTCGGCCTGGTTTCATACGACAGGAGGAGACCGTCCATGAAACTTAAAAAACTTGAGATCAATGGTTTCAAGTCTTTTCCGGAAGGTACCACCATCGATTTTCCTTCCGGCATTTTTTCCATCGTCGGCCCCAACGGGTGCGGGAAAAGCAACATCTTTGACGCCATCAAGTGGGTCATGGGCGAACAGAGCGCTTTGCAGCTGCGCGGCAAATCCATGGATGACGTTATCTTCGCCGGCACCGATGATAAGTCCCAGCTGAACATGGCCGAGGTGACCCTGACCCTGGCCAATGACAACGGGTCCGCGCCGGAAGAGCTGAAGCACCTTTCGGAAATCATGATCACCCGGCGCCTGCATCGATCCGGGGAACGCTCCTATTACCTCAACAAGCAGCCCTGCCGGCTCAAGGATATCTATAATATATTCCTGGGCAGCGGCATGGGTGCCCGCTCCTACGCCATTATTCAGCAGGGCAATATCGGGGCGGTGACCGATGCCTCTCCCGAAGAACGCCGGGCGTTCATTGAAGAAGCCGCCGGCGTGACCCGGTACAAGACCCGCAAAACCGAAACCCTGCGTAAAATCAAGGCCACCAACCAGGACCTGCTGCGGATTAAAGACATCATGGCCGAGGTGACCCAGCGCATGAACAGCCTCAACCGCCAGGCCAAAAAAGCCGAGCGGTACAAGAAATACAAGGAAGCCATCAAGGAACTGGATGTGCTGCTTGCGCTGGTCCGGTATGACGAGTATGCCCGGCAGATTTCGGATACAGATGCCCTGCTCTCTTCTCTCAAGGACATTGATAACCAGCATGCTTCGGAAATCAGCCGTCTGGACGCGGCCATCGAGTCCATTAAATTTGAAAAAGAGAAAAAAGACCGCCAGATCAATGATCATCGGGAAAAGACATACAGCCTCCAGCGCCGGATTGATAAGACCGAGAACGATCTGGCCCATGCCAGAGAAGAGATCGCCCGCCTGGAATCCGAAATTTTTGCCCTGAAAGAGGAAAAAGCGCTGCTGGAACAGAAAACCGAAAAGCTGTCCGGTGAAATCGAGGAAGCCGAGCAGTCCAGCACCCGGCTGGCCGAAGAGCATCAATCCCTCAAGGAAGACCTGGCCCGGCGGCAGGAAGAATCCCGGGTGCTGCTGCAGCGTCAGGAGCAGCTCAAGCAGCAGCTGGATCAGCAGAAGAATGAACTGATGCGATTGTCCGCCGACGAAGCCAAATACCAGAGCACCTGCCAGAACGCCTCGGAAAACAAGGAATCCCTGATCAAGCGCAAACAGGAAAACAAGACGGAACGGGCCAACGCCGCCCGCAACGCCACCCGCCTGAAGAACAATCGCGACCGGACGCAGCAGGAGATCGAATCTTTGAAACAGCGGATCGCGGAACAGGACGCGGCCATCGCGGAAACGGAAACCCGGCTGTCTGGCAGGCGGGAATCCCTGGCCGCCCAGGTCCGCCGGGTGCAAACCACGGAAATCGAGCGCAACAGCATCAAATCCCGGTATACGGAAATCAAGCGGTTGAATGACAATTATGAATGGTACAAGGACGGCGTCAAGGCGGTCCTGACCGGCGCCGCCGAAAAAGATGGCGCCGGGGTGATCGGCGTGGCCGCGGATTATGTCAAGCCGGAACCGGGTTATGAAACCGCCACCGAAGCGGTTCTGGGAGAAGCCCTGCAGTATATCCTGGTGGAAGATCACCAGGCCGGTATCCGCTGGATCGAAAACCTCCGCCGGGACCACGCCGGCCGCGGTGGTTTCATTCCGGTCGCCCTGTTTGCCGAGGCCGCCGACGGGGTTCCGGCCAATCAGCCGGAATCGCAGCCCTCCCGGGATTTTGACCTGCTGATCAATCATATTGCCATCAATGCCGGTTATGAAAAGGTGATCAAGTCCCTGGTGGGGCATGTCATCCTGGCGGAAAACCTGAATGAAGCCCTGGCCATCTGGCAGCAGCCCAATGGCAATACCCCCAAGACCGTGGTCACCCGGGAAGGCGACCTGATTACCGCCGGCGGCGTCATCACCGGCGGCAGCAAGGACATGCTGGCCGGTATCCTGGCCAAAAAACAGGAGCTGAAAGAACTGGCCGGGCAGATTGAAACGATCACCGCCGATCTGGAGAAGGCCCGCAGCGATCAGAACCTGCTGGAAACCTCCGTCCGGGACCTGGAGGACGATCTGCAGAAGAGCCGCAACGACCGGAATCATATGGGTACGGAAAAAACTGAGCAGGAAATGGAATTGTCCCGCATTTCCGAAGAATTGAAATACGCCGAGAACCGCCTGGAGATAATTGAGCTGGAAGAACAGAACCTGGACGGGGAAGAGAGCGACCTGGATGACGAGATCAACCAGTACCAGGCGGCCCTGGAGGCGGTCCAGCAGCGGATTGCGGAGATCAACCGGCAGATCGAAGACACCAATCAGCAGCAGCAGGAGGCCGCCGACGAGTGGGAAGAGTTCAACCAGACCACCATGGATCTGAAGCTGAAACTGACCTCTTCTTCCGCGGCCCTGGAGAACAACTCCAAGACCCTGGAACGGCTGAAATCCTTTCAGGCCGATACCGACGCCCGCCTGGAACAGGTGGCCGCCGATCTCGCGGCCAAAACCAGGAAAATGGAATCCTCCCGCACCGATATTGCCGGCC
>CAYTQK010000331.1:0-2923 GCA_964439745.1 uncultured Desulfobacterales bacterium | reverse complement strand
ATAATAGATGGTTTGGTAAAAGTCTTTACCTTGTCATTCCGGCGAGTGCCGGGCACAGAGTATACAGAACTATACTATTTGATTTTACCAGGCCCCGGCCTCCGCCATGGTGACGCAATAAGGAAAATATCGACTTTCACGAGGCCCGGCGGAAATCGTCCCGCGGCGGTACCTGGGGCGGGATCAGGGGCGGCTGGGTCCGGGACTGCAGGTAGGCATGGATCAGGGGGCCGGGCTGGATGCCCATTTGCATCAGCCCGGACGTGCCGAAGAGGCGGTTGAATTCGAAAAAATAGAAATGACCGTCCCCGGCGGCCAGGTCAAAACCGGCATGATCGATATCCAGGCGGGCGGCCACGGTTTCCACCAGGGCCACGGCCGCCTCGGGAATATCCGCCCAGGTCAGGCGGCCGCCCCGGGCCACATTGGCGTGAAAACCACCGGCCGGACAATGCCGCCAGTACCCGGCAATCACTTTCCGGCCGATCAGCACCAGCCGCAGATCCCGGTCCAGGGGCAGATACTCCTGGACATACAATACCTCATGGCCGGCGGTGTAGGCCTCCCACTCCGCCATCGTCCGGATCAGCCAGACCCCCTGCCCCATGGAGGCGCGGACCGTCTTGGCCACAAACGGAAAATCCAGGCTGTCCAGCACCTGCTGCCGGTTGGCCGGGGTGTTGGCCAGGATAAGGGTCTCCGGCACATGGGCCGGCCAGAGCAGCTGCAGCACGCGGGTCATCTCGATCTTGTCGTGGCCCAGGTGATAGGTGCTGATGCTGGGGAAGACCGGCTTGTGCAGGCCGTAATAAAGGGCGTTGACCTGCCAGTATCCGGGAAAGAGAAGCCAGTCGGCCTGTTTGATCTCGGACAATCGCGCCATCATGCTGTCCGGCTTGATATAGGTGGTGCCGGGAATGCCGAATCCCCGCAGGGCGTCAAAGGTGATCAGGTTCACGTGGTTTCTCCCCACAAAAAGGATTTGGCCGCGGCCACCCCTTGGTTGAAGCCGGCCAGGATCTTGTCGGCATCGGTGGTCAGCCGGTTGACCCGGAAATCGTCCGGGGGATAGATCACCTGGATGCCGGCATGCTTTTTTTCCAGGTCATCCAGGAGGCGGTTATAGACCTGGTGGTAATTCTCCAGGGCCCCCAGCAGAAACTGGTGGGCCGGATCCTTGTAATAATATTCATAGATCTTCTTTGCCCAGAAGGACTGGGCCTCTTTGCGATACCCGCGGGGCCGGGTGGTCACCACCAGGATCTCGGTTTCGTCAAAGCCCTTTTCCAGCGCCTGCCGGTAGGGAATCGGATCCAGGACGGCCCCGTCCAGCAGCTCATAATCCCGGTAAGAGACAAACCCCCGGTAAAGGAAGGGAATGGCCGCGGTGGCCTTGAGGGCCGTGGCCACGTCGTCCCGGCGGGAGGAAAGACACACCGCTTCGGGGAAGGCATCGGGCGGGCAGTGGGTGGCGGTAATAATCACCGGGCAGGACTTTTTCAAACGCCGGTAATGCAGCGGTTCCGGGCCATTGATGATGGTCTCCACCATCCAGTCCAGGTTGAGAATATGTTCTTCGGGTTTAAGAATATTCCATTTGCGGATGAAATCTCCGCCGAGCAGTTCCGTGAAAAAGGCATCCCGGGCCAGGTGAATCTGGCCGGCCGCGTATGCCGTTCCGATCAGGGCGCCGGCCGAGGTGCCGGCGATGAGCTTCCAGGGAAAATAATCCCGGTCGGCAAAGGCCTGCAAGACCCCGGCCGGGAAAATGCCCCGCATGCCGCCGCCTTCCAACACCAGCGCCCGCCTGGCGGGATATTTTTTCCGAAAGAAAAAGCGGTTCCGTAAAAAACCGGACATGGCGCACCACCCTGCCTTCTGTTTTCTGGCAAAATATAATCCGCTGGAACCTTGCCGGAGACCTCATCAAATGCAAATAAAGAATTCCGGCCCGGAGAACCGGGTTCCATAATTGGAATTAAGATTATAAGCATCCCGGTTTCTTATGTAAACGCAAAAATATACCGCCGCCCTTTGCGGCCTCCTGGCCGGCCCCGGCGGCTTCTCCCCTCCCGGACTTCCTTTTTTGGTCCATGATACCATTTTGTACGGAACAAAATACTGCGAACACCTGATTGCGGTTCTGAGCGCCTTTTTTATGATGACAGGGAAATATCGCAATACGACCAAAGGGACGCCAATATGGAACAAAAGCATAAATTTTCCCTGGTATATGTGCTGCTGACGGTGTGGCTGGTTTTTCTCCTGCAAGGCCTGCTGGTCAACTGGTTTGCCATCGAACATCTGCCCTACAGTGAATTCATCCAGAAAGTCAAACAGGGCCGGGTCACCGAGGTGACCATCTCCGCAGATCAGATCAGGGGAACCTACCGGAGCAGCCAGGACGGGCAGGAAGAAAAGACCACTTTTGATACTGTCCGGGTCGACCCGGAGATTTCGGATTTTCTGAAACAACACGGGGTGACCTTCAAAGGCACCACCCGCAGCGAGTTTCTGGAAACCCTGTTTTCCTGGCTCATTCCCATCGTCCTGTTCGTGGGGGTCTGGTTTTTTCTCATGCGCCAGTTCGCCGCCAGGCAGAGCGGCTTTCTGAATATCGGCAAAAACAAGGCCAAAATCTACATGGAGGACGACCTGGACACCGGTTTCAAGGATGCCGCCGGCGTGGACGAGGCCAAGCAGGAACTGGAGGAGATCATTGATTTTCTCCAGCACCCGGACAAATATACCCGCATCGGCGGCAAGATTCCCAAGGGGATTCTCCTGGTGGGCCCTTCCGGCACGGGAAAAACCCTGCTTTCCCGGGCCGTGGCCGGGGAGAGCGGAGTGCCATTTTTCACCATCAGCGGCTCGGAATTCGTGGAAATGTTCGTGGGCATGGGCGCGGCCCGGGTCAGGGTTC
>CAYTQK010000330.1:0-2936 GCA_964439745.1 uncultured Desulfobacterales bacterium | reverse complement strand
ACCCAGCCGTTCCAGCAGTTCCCGCTGTTCCAGGTGGGAATACCCGGTAAACCACTCTTCCCAGGCCGTGCTGAGGGCGTCCCAGCGCAGCTGCAGCTGGCGCGCCATGGCGCCGAAGGAAAACTCCCCGGAACCGGCGGCCGCGCCGTCCTCCTCGTCGCCGCTGATCCGCTCCGGCGCCACCGCGGCCGTCGGGTCCACCCGCACCCAGCCCCGGTCGGCCTGCCACACCCCCACCCAGACATGGGCGTGATTCTGGCGCACCAGCAGATAATCGCCATAGGGGTTGGTCTCGCCGCCGAGGTAGCCGCCGACCACCCGGGCGGGCACATCCATCGCGCGCATCAGAAAGGCAAAGGCCGAGGCATAGTGCTCGCAGTATCCCCGACGGTTCTGCGTCAGAAATGCATCCACGGGGTTATTGCCCAGCGACGGCGGCCGCAGGGTATAAACAAAGTCGCGGCCGCGGAAATAGGCCAGCACCCGCTGCACCTTGTCCTCGACCGTATCAGCCTCACCGGCCAGCTCCCGGGCCAGCTCGCGGGCGGCAGGATTGCCGGTCTCCGGAAGCTGCCGGCAGGCGGCTGCCAGCTCGCGGGGATCGCCGGTCTGGTAACGGCGGTGGGAGGTCATCTCATAGGAATACTTCCGCCGCACGCTGCGGATGGTGCGCAGGGTGAAGTCGGCCCGCAGCCGGGTCCAGCGCGGGGCTTCGGCCGGCAGTTCCAGGGCAAACAGCCAGTGCCGGTTGTGCGGCTCCAGTCTGACCGAATAGGTCACCGCCGCTTCACCTCCGGTCCAGGATTCCATGTTCGGCACCTGCCGGCTGATCCGCCACTGCCGCCCGTCAAAGTGCTGGAAGACCACCCCCCGCCAGTATAAAGGCCGGTCTGGAATTTTATCTTCGGCAAAGGCGACCCGGAAGGCCACGGCGTCGTTTTCCGCCAGCCGGGTGACGCTGCCGGGAGCAAGGGTCTCGGAAAAGCCGGTGGTGGCCGTGTGCAGCCGGGACAGGCCGAAAAAACTGCCGGAAATCCGGGGAAACAGCAGAAACAGCACCGCCATCAGGGGCAGGGCCTGGACCAGCAGGCGGCCGGCCAGCTTGAGATGATCCGTATATGCGCCGTCCGGATCATTGATGCGGACCAGGGCGGCGGTGGTCACCCCCACCGACAGGATCATGTACAGGGTCATCAGCAAAGATTCGGACTGAAACAGGCCGGTAATGACGATAAAATAGGCCAGAAACACCACTACCACGCGGTCGCGGTGGGAGCCCATTTCAAGCGGCTTGATGGCGGCCATGACGGCCAGCAGCCCCAGGTAGGCGGCCGGACCAAAGCCCTGGCCGTAGGTAAGCGTCAGGCCGGCCAGCCCCCCCAGGGTGAGCAGCCGCCGCCCCCACTTGCCGGGAAGCGGTAAGCGGTACCGGAGCGACAGCAGCTGGTAGCCCCACATGATTCCGCACCAGGCGATGATCCAGACCGGCAGCCGCCCCAGGTGGGGCAGAATGGCGACAACCAGGGCGCCGAGGATCGGCGACAGGTATCTGCGGCTGCGGTTCATGGGTGCGCCCCCTCCTTGCCGAACAGGGCCAGCTGTTTCAGGCAGTGGTGCTGATGATCCCGGCCGCTGCCCGGCGCAATGGTCTGGTTGGGCAGACGGAGGCCGTAAGTCAGGTTCATGGCCCCGGCGGTGACGACCAGGTGGCACAGCCGGGAAAGGCGTTCTTCCGGATCATCGCCCGGCACGGCGTCATAATCAAAGATGGCACCGCCGCTGCCGGTGAGGAACTGCTTGCTAAAAACCCCCTGTCCCCGGGAGAGGGCCTTCCAGGCGATCTGCCGCACCGGATGGCCGGGCTGATACGGCATCAACCCGGCAAAATCATCGGCTCCCGGGCGGGTGAGGCCGCCGGCCTCTCCTTCGGCGGCAGGCTGGTCGCCGGTACCGACGCGTCCGGCACCCGCCCGGGGGGCGGGATAGACCAGGCAGGCGGCCGCGGGACGCAGCACCGTCCAGGCCCGCAAGAGCCCCAGGGGATAACGGGAAAAGATCGTCAGGCGCTCTGGCCGGAGATACCCGCGGGTATGACTGGGCAGGGCAACAGAGACGGAGGTCGTCTGGCCGGCGGAAAAATCAGCGGTTACCAGCCGTTCTTTTTCGGAAAAGAAACAGATGCCGCGGCGGGAGCGCGGGCCGGGATCAATTACCAGTTCAAAGAGGGCCTCTTTTCCGGCAAAAACAGGCCGGGCGGAAATGTTTTTGACGCTCAGCCCGTACAGGTTGCGGTAGGTGTGAAACAGGCCGGCCAGCATGATGCCGCCCAGGAGAAAGACTAGCAGAAAGGCCAGGTTGTTGTTGTAATTGACGGCGCCCAGCAGCATGGCCAGCAGCACCAGCAGAAAGAGAAAGCCGTGACCGGTGGGAAATATATAGAGGCGGCGGCGATTCAGCAGCAGGGGCGGCCGGTCGCGGGGTTTTTCCGCTCGGCGGATCTGGCGGGCCAGGGGTTTCAAATCGGTACCGGTACGCTGGTTAACAATTCCATCAGCTGGTCGCGCGGAAATTCCCGTTGGTCCTGGCGCGAATGGAGGCGATGGCCGACCACCCAGGGCAGCACCGTCTGGAGGTCTTCGGGCAGGGTGTGGTCGCGGCCGTGCAGGCAGGCCCAGGAGCGGGAGGCGCCGGCCAGGGCCAGGCCGGCCCGCGGCGACAGGCCGATGTGAAAACGCGGGTCGGTGCGGGTAAAGTGCAGAATGTCCTGGAGGTAGGCCAGAAAGGTGTCCGCGACATGGACCTGATCGACCTCGGCCTGGATCTTCAGCACCCTGTCCGGCCCCATGCAGGCGCCCCGTGCCGCCCGGACCTTGTCGGCCCCTTCTCCCCGCAAAATGGCTTCTTCCTCGGGCCGTGCCGGACTCCCCCACTCGTGC
>CAYTQK010000329.1:0-2968 GCA_964439745.1 uncultured Desulfobacterales bacterium | reverse complement strand
TCGGTGAGGTGAAAGACCGGAGGCGCTTCGGAACGGATCAGGGCGCTGGGGGCGTTGCCCGGCCCAACCGGTGGTAGTTGAAACACGTCGCCCACCAGCACCAGCACGGCCGTGGCCGGGGTGGCTTCCAGCAGGCGGTAAAAAAGGGGCAGGTCCACCATGGAGGCTTCGTCAATGATGACCGCCTCGGCCCGCAGCTGGTTGTCGCGGTTCTTTAAAAAGATGTTGTCTTCAAACTGGTAGCCCAGCAGCTTGTGGATGGTGCCGGCCTCCTTGCCGGACACCTCGCTGAGGCGCTTGGCGGCCCGGCCGGTGGGCGCGGCCAGGATGATTTTTTTGCCGGAGCCTTCCAGCACCGCGGCAATGGCCCGGATAAGGGTGGTTTTGCCGGTGCCGGGACCGCCGGTGATGACCACCACCCGGTGGGCGAAGACCTCCGCCAGGACATGGAGCTGCTCCGGCGAAGGCTGGATGGCCAGCTGCCGGACCACCTCGGCCATGATCTCCTCCGGTCCGCCGCTTTCCTGTGCCAGGGGCATGGCCTGCAGGGCCTGGAGGCGGGCTGCTGCACCGGTTTCGGCCTGGTAAAGATCGGCCGCGTAAATGATGGTCGTGTCCGGATCGCCGCCCGGCATGGTCTCGGCCGCCAGTTCGCCCGTCCGGGTCAGTTCGGCCAGGGCCGCTGCGGCCGCGCCGCGGTCGATCCCGAATTGATCCGCGCCTTGCTTCAGCAATTGTTCTTCGAAAACAAAGGCATGACCGGCAGCGGTGCCGGCTTCGACCAGATAGCGCAGACAGGCCTGGATGCGCCCGGGGCTGTCGGGATCGCCGCCGTCCGCCAGGGCGATGGTGTCGGCGATGCGGAAGCCGATGCCGGGCAGGTCCGCGGCCAGCTGGAAGGGGTCGTCCCGGATAACGGCCGCGGCGGCCGGACCGTAGAGCCGGAAAATGCGGGCGCTGTAGCCGGTGTCCACGCCCTTTTCCCGGAGCAGGTCCATCAGTTCCCGGACGGTGCGGTGCTCCAGCCAGGCCTCGTGGATCATGGCGGCCTTGCTTTCGCCGATGCCGGGTACTTCCGTGAGCCGGTGCGGCTCGGTTTCCATGACGCGCAGGGTGTCCGCGCCGAGATGACCGGTGATGCGGTCGGCCATGGAGGCGCCGATGCCGCGGATCAGGCCGGAGGCCAGGTAACGCTTGATGCTCCCGGCCGTGGCCGGCAGGATCACTTCGCAGCTGCTGATCTTGAACTGCTGGCCGTAGCGGGGATGGTTGTGCCAGTCGCCGCGTACCCGCACCGACTGGCCGGGCGCGGCCGAGGGCATGACCCCGGCCACGGTCACGGTGGTCTGCTGGCCGGTGGTCCTGAGCTCGGCCACCGTGTAGAGAGAGTCGCGGTCGTGAAACCGTATTTTCTGGAGACTGCCTTCAATGGTGATCATGCAGCCGGGTCCGAGTCATGGTTGTCAATCAGCCAGTTGGCGGCGTCCAGCAGGTCGTCGGCGATGTATTCCAGGTGGAGGCGGTCCCGGGCCAGTTCCAGCTCCGCCTGCCGGCCGTTGCCCGTGCGGACAAGGATGGCGTAGCCGCAGGCGGCGGCCCGGGCGCAGCGCATGTCTTTGGCGCTGTCGCCGATCATGCAGGCCGAGGACAGGTTGATGGCATACCGCAGGCAGGCCTGGTAGATCATCCCGGGCCGGGGTTTGCGGCAGAGGCAGTCGTCGTCCGGCAGGTGGGGGCAGTAAAAGACGTCCAGGATCTGTCCGCCCGTTTCGGCGACGCGGTTTTTCATCTTGGCGAAGATATACTCCAGTCCTTCCCGGCTGAGGTAATTACGGCCGACGCCGGACTGGTTGGTGATCAGGATAATGGAAAAGCCGGCCTCGGTCAGCCGCCGGATGGCTTGCAGGCTGCCGGGAATAAAGGTCACTTCCGACCAGTTCCTGATGTAGTCGGGCGAATCTTCGTTGATGACGCCGTCCCGGTCCAGGAAAACGACTTTGTCAAGTTCCGGCATGGTGGGTACCCGCGTCGGTCAGGAAGATCGGCGGTCCGTTTCCGGCGGCCGCGCTGTTATTCTCCGGTGAGAACCTTGACATTCCTGAATCCTTCGGTCAGCATTTTCTGCCGGGCGCGCTCCCCTTCCTCCTGGGTGGCATAGCGGCCGAGACGGACCCGGTAAAAGGTGCGCCCGCCGTCATGAAAAATGACGATGCGGGCCGGTTCATGGTCCCGGGTCAGCGCCTCCCGCAGGTTGACGGCGTTCTGTCGGTTGGTGAAAGAGCCCATCTGCAGGGTAAAGTAAGGCTTCTCCGCGTCCGGCGGCAGGGCGACGGCGGCCAGTTCGCGCCGGCTGGGTCCGGCTTGCGGGTGGTCTTTGCCCAGGGCCTCCAGCCGGACCCGGCCGGTCCCGCACTGGGCGATGCCGATCTTGCTGGCTGCAAGATAGGAAAGATCAATGACGCGGCCGTCCACGAAAGGCCCCCGGTCATTCACCCGGACCACGGCGGAGCGGTCGTTGTCCAGGTTGACCACCTTGACATAGGTCCCCAGGGGCAGGGTTTTGTGGGCGGCCGTCATGGCATACATGTCGTAAACTTCGCCGCTGGCGGTCTTGTTGCCGTGAAACTTGTTGCCGTACCAGGAGGCGATGCCCGTCTGCGTGAAACCGGTGCTGTCGGTCAGAGGCGTGTACCACTTGCCGAACTGCCGGTAGGGCTGGTGGTGGGAGGTCCGCCGGGGCGGCTCCGGTTCCAGTCCGGCACAGCCGTTCAGCAGCAGGGGGGCGACCAGGATGCAAGCCGTCAGGCAGAGCAGGCCGGGTCTTGACTCCGGCCGCTGGCTTCGAATCTGTGCAACAAAAGAATAATTCATGTTATTTTCCTTTCGGCACACCACCGGCATTTACAACCCGTTTAAAATCAATTATATGTCATTATTTGTATAATAAATCAAGCTGAACCGGTTTTTT
>CAYTQK010000328.1:0-2971 GCA_964439745.1 uncultured Desulfobacterales bacterium | reverse complement strand
GGGGCCGGCCGATCGCGACCGCTTCTTCGAATTGTTTCAGATGGCTGGAATTGGTCATGGTCCTGGCCTCCATAGGTTTTCTGGGGGGTTAAAAAACAAATATGGCGAATATGGACAGACAGGGGGAAAAGCAGTACGGGCCGGCGATTTCTCAGTCGCCGGCCTTGAAATTTTCCAGTTCTTCCTGGAAGGCGTCTCTTCGCTGGTAATAATTTTTCAGCTTTTCGTTGAATTTTTGGATTTTTTCGTTGTTGGTAGTGATCTCTTCGGGAGTGTCGGCTGCCTGCTGGGCCTGGTCCAGCTTCTTCTTTTCTTCCTCCAGCTGCTTGTATTCTTTCATCAGGGAACGCTCGCGTTCCTGGAGAACTTCCACCATTTGTTTTTCGGACTCGGCGGCCTCTTCTTCGGCAGAGGCGGCTTGTTCTTCAGCGGTTTTTTCTTCTTCTTCTCCAAGCGCCGCTTCCGGTTGCGGCCCCAGATACTCTAATTCTTTTTCAATGATAATGCTGTCATGGTACTTTTCGGGAATGGTGGCCGGATCGTTGGTATAATGAAGATGCCCCTTGTCATCTTCATACCAGAACACTTCCGCCGTTGCTTGCTGACAGAAAAAAGGAACGGCAAATATGAACATGCCGATAAAGAAACAGAGTAAAAATTTCATAAATTATCCCCCGGGTTGTGGTCTGAAATTCATCAACAGTATATGTCCCGTAGCGATGGGATGTCAAGTGTTTACCAAGAGTGCTGGTTTCGTGAAAAGCGGGCAGGTATCGTCAAAAAGAACCTGCGTTCAGGAGAGCGCAGAGCCGTAACGTCGTTGTCCGGAACCCCTCAACTGCCCAGCATGAAGCTCCACAGAATACCGGCGGCCGTGGCCGAGCCGATTACTCCCGAGGAGTTGCAGGCCATGGCGTGCATCAGCAGGTAGTTGCTGGGATCTTCGTGCTGCCCCACCAGGTGCACTTCCCGGGCCGAACCCGGCACGGCGGAAACCCCGGAGGCACCCAGCAGGGGGTTGATTTTTTCTTTTAAAAAAAGATTCATGATTTTGGCAAAAATCAGGCCGGAGGCCGTGGCCACGGAAAAGGCCACCGCGCCGAGAAAAAAGATGCCGATGGATTTGCCCGTCAGAAAGACATCGCCCTGGGTACTGCAGCCCACGGTCAGCCCCAGGAAGATGGTGGCCGCGTCCATGATGACGGTGCGGGCGCTCTGGGCCAGCCGTTCGGCCTGGCCGCACTCTTTGAGAAAATTACCGAAAAAGAAGGGGCCCAGCAGGGGGATCGAGGCCGGGGCCAGAAAACAACAGAGCAGGATGCCGACAACCGGGAAAATCATGCGTTCATTCTTGGAAACTTCCCGCAGGGGCGGCATTTTGATGAGGCGTTCCTTGCGGGTGGTCAGCAGCCGCATGATGGGCGGCTGAATCACCGGGATCAGGGCCATGTAGGAATAGGCGGCGATGGCGATGGGCCCGATCAGGTGCGGGGCCAGCTTGGCCGTCAGGAAGATCGAGGTGGGGCCGTCGGCTCCGCCGATGATGGCCACCGAGGCCGCCTCGGTCGGGGTAAATCCGAATCCCAGGGCGCCCAGCAGGGTAAAGAACACGCCCACCTGGGCAGCGGCGCCCAGCAGCATCAGTTTGGGCTGGGACAGCAGGGACGAAAAATCGGTCATGGCCCCCAGTCCGAGAAAGACGATGGAGGGGTACATGCCGGAGGTGACGCCGAAATAAAGATAATGCAGGACGCTGTTGCTTTCATACACGCCCAGGCCGAATCCCTTGAAAAAAGGAACATTGCCGATAATAATGCCCATGCCGATGGGAATCAGCAGAAGCGGTTCGAATTTTTTGGCGGTGCCCAGGTAAACAAAAAGACTGCCGACCAGGATCATGATCAGGTTGCGGTAATCCGTCAGCGCAAATCCGGTGTTGTTGATGAAATCCAGTGCCAGTTCCAGCATTGATGCTCCTCAATCAGTAATAGGATGTTGCCGTCAGTCTTTTACACGTTCCAGCGGAACAGTCCGTTTCCTTCCGCGATCAGCAGGTTCTCCTCACGCAGGGCCTTGATTGTCAGGTGGGGATGAGGCAGGCCGTTGTCCTCGGAGAGGCGGTAGAGTTCAGCCAGCTGAAAGGGCTCTTCCAGCTTGGCGGCCCCGGCCTTGTAGTTGAGGGCGATTTGTCGAATGTCCTGGCTGGAAAGTTGATTCTCCGTCGGCGTGAAAGCGGGCTCTTGTCGGGCTTCGTGGCGGTCTTCTCTCCGCAGGAAGGCACCGCCTCTTTCGATGACCCCGACAAACTTGGGCACCAGGGAGATGATAAAAGACAGAACCGCCAGGCCCGTCAGGTCGATGAGGATCCCCAGGGCGGCCATGGACCAGCCGTTTTCCACGGTGATTCTCTGTAAACTGAATAGGTCAGCCAAGCAAACCTCCCCGGTCGTGTGTTCTCTTATCGCCGTTCGACCGTGTTTTTTTATCGGAATTTTTCTGTTTTTGTTCCGTAGAAAATTTCTATTCTAACTCATACATCGCAAGTGATGTCAATAAAAAAAACGGGCAGCCGGACCGGGGCATTCCGCCTGATCCCCGCTGCTGGCCTTTTCAGGAAGTTGGGCAGAACAAAAGAGGATATGATGCCGGTGAAGGCCGGGGCCGAAAATGAGCGGCCGCCGGAAAAGTCGCCGGTCAGTCCGCCGGCAGGGCATATTTATCCTGGAGATGGACGGAGAGCTGCTGAACGATGGCAAATCCCCGTTCCACCGTGGCCGTGATATCGGGATTGACCAGGCAGCAGGTAGCCGGTGAAATCAGGCTCTGGGCCAGCATCAGGTCGCGATCAACGCCCTTTCGCCCGAGCCGCCCCCAGACGGCTTACAGGCGCCCGGCCAGGGAATCCAGGGCATCCTGGGAAAAGGGATCGGCAATGGTCGGCACGGTACGCCAGCCCGGAACACCACCCCGG
>CAYTQK010000327.1:0-3023 GCA_964439745.1 uncultured Desulfobacterales bacterium | reverse complement strand
CCGGCACGGGCAAGACCTATACCGCCTTTCAGATCATCTGGCGGCTGTGGAAGTCCCGCACCAAAAAACGGATTCTGTTTCTGGCCGACAGAAACATCCTGGTGGACCAGGCCCGGGTCAACGACTTCAAGCCCTTTGGCGGGGCCATGACCAAGATCAAAAACCGCCAGGTGGACCCCTCCTATGAAATTTACCTGGCCCTGTACCAGGCCGTCTCCGGCACCGAAGAATTCCAGAACATCTACCGGCACTTTTCCGCGGATTTTTTCGACCTGATCATCATCGACGAGTGCCACCGGGGCAGCGCGGCCGAAGATTCCGCCTGGCGGGAAATCCTGGAATATTTTTCTTCCGCTACCCAGATCGGCCTGACCGCCACCCCCAGAGAAACCCGCTATGTTTCCAACATTCATTATTTCGGCGATCCGGTCTACACCTATTCCCTGCGGCAGGGCATTGAAGACGGTTTTCTGGCGCCCTACAAGGTGGTCCGGATCGACCTGGACAGAGACCTCATGGGCTGGCGGCCGGAACACGGCAAGCGCGACAGGCACGGCCACCCCATTGAAGACCGCATATACAACCTGACCGATTTTGACAAATCCCTGGTTCTGGAAAAACGGACCGAACTGGTCGCCCGCAAAATAACCGAATTTCTACAGGCCACCAACCGTTTTGACAAAACCATCGTCTTTTGCGAAGGCATCGATCATGCCGAACGCATGCGCCAGCTATTGGGTAATGAAAACCCCGAGGAAGTTGCCAAAAATCACCGCTATATCATGCGGATCACCGGCGACAGCAATGAAGGCAAAATCGAGGTGGACAATTTTATCGATCCGGAAAGCCGCTATCCGGTCATTGCCACCACCTCCCGGCTGCTCTCCACCGGGGTGGACGTGCAGACCTGCAAGCTGATCGTGCTGGACCGGGTCATCAATTCCATGACCGAGTTCAAGCAGATCATCGGCCGCGGCACCCGCATCCAGGAGGATTTTGACAAGTACTATTTCACCATCATGGATTTTAAGCGGGCCACGGAAAACTTTTCCGACCCGGATTTTGACGGGGAGCCGGTCCAGGTCTATGAACCGGGCGCGCAGGACTCACCGGTCCCGCCGGATGATGACGGCCACGACCCCGAAAGCCCGGAAAACGACCTTCCACCCGAAACCGCCCCCGGCGAAATCATCGAGGACCCGCCGCCCGGCCGGGTCAAATATTATGTCCAGGACGTGGAAGTAACCGTCATTGCCCAGCGGGTGCAGTACTACGGCCAGGACGGCCGGCTGATTACCGAATCCATCCGGGATTATACCAAAAACACGGTCCGGAAGAACTTCGCTTCCCTGGATGATTTTTTAAACCAATGGCGCCGGGCCGACCGCAAACAGGCCATCATCAATGAACTGGAAGAGGCCGGGGTGCTGTTCGATCCCCTGGCCGAGGATGTGGGCAAAGATTTCGGCCCCTTTGACCTGATCTGCCACGTGGCTTTTGGGCAGCCTCCCCTGACCCGGCGGGAACGGGCCGACAACGTCAAAAAGCAAAACTATTTTACCCGCTACGGAGAAACGGCCCGGCAGGTCATCAACGCCCTGCTGGACAAGTACGCCGACGAAGGCATCGAAAATATCGAAGACATGGACGTGCTGCGGCTGCAACCCATCAACAATTACGGCACCATGGTGGAGATCATCGACAGTTTCGGCGGCAAAGACCAATATCAACAGGCCCTCAAAGAACTGGAAAGCCATCTTTATGACGTGGCCTAACGAAATAGATTATTCCCCATGACCATCACCACCGCGGTAAAAGCCATTCAGGACATCATGCGCAAGGACGTGGGCGTGGACGGCGACGCCCAGCGCATCAGCCAGATCGTGTGGATGCTCTTTTTAAAAATTTTCGACGACCGGGAGCAGGAGATCGAGCTCAAGGACGATAATTACAAAAGCCCCATCCCGGACCGGCTGCGCTGGCGCAACTGGGCCGCCGATCCCGAAGGCATGACCGGCGACGATCTCATGGATTTTGTCAACAATGACCTCTTCCGCAATCTCAAAAACCTGAAAGTCCGCTCCGGCGCCGATCAGCGGGCCCTGCTGATCCGATCCCTGTTT
Organism: uncultured Desulfobacterales bacterium; assembly: GCA_964439745.1. Taxonomy (GTDB): domain Bacteria; phylum Desulfobacterota; class Desulfobacteria; order Desulfobacterales; family Desulfosudaceae; genus CAYTQK01. The sequence goes on along the minus strand of CAYTQK010000327.1, from coordinate 900 downwards.
GCCGACGCTTACAACTACATGAAGTCCGGCACCCTCATGCGCCAGGTCATCAACAAGATAAACGAAATCGATTTCAACCGCTCCAGCGACCGTCACCTGTTCAACGACATATATGAAAAAATCCTAAAAGACCTGCAAAGCGCCGGCAATGCCGGCGAATATTACACCCCCCGGGCCGTGACCCAGTTCATGGTGGACATGGTGGAGCCCCGGCTGGGCGAAAAAATCCTCGATCCGGCCTGCGGCACCGGCGGCTTTCTGGTCTGCGCCATTGAAAACATCCGTCAGCATGATGTCAAAACCGTCAAAGACGAAGAGATCCTGCAAAAATCCATCTATGGCGTGGAAAAAAAAGCCCTGCCCCACCTGCTCTGCGTCACCAACATGCTCCTGCATGAAATCGACGTGCCGGTCCAGATCCGGCATGACAACACCCTGGCCCGACCGCTTCGTGATTACAAGCCCAGGGACCGGGTGGACGTGGTGGTCACCAACCCGCCCTTCGGCGGCATGGAAGAAGACGGCATAGAAAACAATTTTCCCAAGTCCTTCCGCACCCGGGAAACCGCCGACCTCTTTCTGGTGCTGATCATGCACATCTTAAAAGAAGGCGGCCGGGCCGCCGTGGTGCTGCCGGACGGCACCCTCTTTGGCGAAGGCATCAAGACCCGCATCAAGGAGAAACTCCTGGCCGAGTGCAACCTGCACACCATTGTCCGCCTGCCCAACGGCGTGTTCAATCCCTACACCGGCATTAAAACCAACCTGCTGTTTTTCACCAAGGGCGAACCCACCCGGGACATCTGGTTCTACGAGCACCCCTATCCGCCCGGCGCCAAGTCCTACAGCAAGACCAAGCCCATGCGCATCGAAGAATTTGAACCGGAAAAAAAGTGGTGG
>CAYTQK010000326.1:0-3052 GCA_964439745.1 uncultured Desulfobacterales bacterium | reverse complement strand
CGCCACCGGTGTCTCAAAACGGACCACCTGCCTGTGACCGGGTTGGAGGCTGGACAGTTCCGCCGCCTGCCACTGCCGGCCATCGACGGACACTGCTATCCGCAGTGGAAGCAGGTTGAAAGTGACCGGTTTCTTTTCAAAAACAAGGAAATCATATTCCCTGGCCAGCCGGACACTGTCCTGGGTATACCAGACGATACCATCGTTCTCCTCTCCCTGCAGATGGGTATACAGAACCACCGATCCGATGGTCCGGGAACGCTGCAGATCGATCTCCAGCCAGGGCGCGACCTGCGTGGCCGTAGAGCAGCAGGAGGCAAAGAAACGCCCTCCGTCCACGGCCATCCTGCCGCCATGGATCAGATTCAGCCGTGTCCTGTCAAAGGCCGGCGAAGACAAACGGGCGGGCTTGCCCAAGGCCATATTGATCCTGCTGGTGTCCGAGGCAGAGGACCAGTGGTAATGCGTATGCAGATTGTCCCCGGTATACAGATAGTGATACCATCCGCCCAGCAGGCCGCCGCCGACCAGGCCGGTCAGCAGGGCCAGGGTAGCCCCGCCACCGCCACCAATGCGTCGCAAGCCGAAATAACATCCGACCAGGACCAGGGTCAGACAACTGACCATCATCCCTCCGAAGGCCGCCTCGCTCCAGTACCTGAACTCGACCGTACTGGTACCGGCGGGAATGGGAACGGCCTGGGCAGTTCCCTGAGCCGGTTGGATCGGGGTCGGCTGCCCGTTCACCCAGGCCCGCCAATGGCCGGTTCGATGATAAGAGAAAATTAAAAATCCCGGTTGACGGGCTTCGGCCCGAAACACCAGGCGATTGGCGGTATTGTAGGTCAAGCGGACCCGATCAGTACCGGGCCGGCCGGCCGCTCCCGCCACATCCTCTCCCGTACAGGTACGATCAATGCGGGCCAGCCACGGCAAGTTCCCGAACTCTTCCAGTTGCGTCACGGCATAACGAGGATACAATTGTTTTTCCAACCCGAAAACAAAATTGCCCAGAAAAAGATCTGCCGTATGCCGTTTCTGGTCCAGAAACTGGGCATAGGTCCGGGCTTGGAAGGGGGGCAATTTTTTGCGGGGGATGGGGGCATATCGATAAAGGAGGACCAGGTACAAGCAGCTGACCACGCACAGGATCAGACCGGCCATCTGTCTGATCTTAGGCCGGCGGATGACCCCGAGGCCAGCGGCGGTGAGAAGCGCCGACAGACCGGCCAGCAGCAAGGCCGGCTCCACCCAGCCAGGGATAATCTCAAAATTGATTTTCATCAACGAGTGAGGCAGGTTGCCGGCCCGGGGCCTGCCCCACCACAGATATCCCCCCAGGACCAGTGCGCCCGGCCCTGCCAGTATGATCAAAGACGGAATTGTCTTGTTTTTGAAAATCCGTACTTTGGACGCATCAGGATGAAAAAGCCAGGTTAGAAAAAGCAGAAACAACACTGGAAGCAGCAAAGAAATCCGGTTGGCGTAGCGGGTTGCCGAATAAAAGGGGACAAATTTCCAGACATAAAATTGCGCCGGGGTATGGTCGCCCAGCATGCATAAAAAGATAACCAGGCAGAGGCCCCAGATGGCCCAGATGACTTTGGGAATCCGACCCCGGCAGACGACCAGGACCGGCAGCAGCAGTACAGCCAGCAACAGCGGGGTACTGCCGAATATGCCGGAAGGATGGGCACGCAAAGGAGAAAAGAAATTGCTGAGCAACTCAGGAACGGTACTAACGAAAGTACAGGAAGCCGCATAATCCTGCTGACCCAAGGTGATTTCCGGAAAATTGTCCCTCAGAAAGGGCAGCAGAAAGGCCGCCGCCAGCAGCACCCCAACCATATAATAGCTTGCCGTCCGCAACCAGAAAAAAACCTTTTTGGGGAAAGCTTCCTTGTGGCCGGGAATGAGCAAGTCCAGAAAAAAAGGAAGGAAAGCGGTGAACAGGACAATTCCCAGGGAACCGAAATAGATCTCCTCGGGGAACCCGCAGGCTACTAGCCAATAGGTCAGACCGATAATGGTCAGGGGACCGGCCGGTCCGGCCGGTTTCAGGTAATAAAAACCAATGGCGGAGCAGAGCAGCAGGTACGCCGACCAGATCAGGCTGGCGCCGCCCAGGGAAAAGCTAAACAACAGGCGGGGAGAATAAACGGTGACCAGCGATAAAAAAAAAGCGATCCAGAATTCGGTCCCGATCCTTCGCAGAAACCGGAACAGCACCAGGTGGGCCACAGGCAGCATGGCCAGATGCAGAAAAAGATTCCAAGCCGGAGCGTTGCCCCGCGCATATCCGGGCAGCATGGCAGCAAGATAGGTCAAGGGATGAAAGACGCCGGCCATGCCCGCCCACTGGCTGTTCTGGACATGATGCCAGGCAATGTTTAAAGGAAAGGTGCCGGTCTTCATAGCAAAGGTGTATTCCGTCTGCACCAGGGAAAAAACCGTAAAAAAATCCTGATCTGGATAGACGGTCGTGACAAATGGAAGCATCCAATGCAGAATAAGAATCGGTGACAGGAAAATGCCACCGATCAACAAAACGCGACGGCTGGGGAAGAAAACAGCAATTTTTTGAGAAATAATCATGGCCGCCATCGTATTATCTGACAATCGCCTCCCCCGGCTACGCTCCTTTGGAAAAAGTCCTACACCGGTTTCGGAACCCCAATCGAGCAACCTGGCAGGTCAATGCCAGGCGTCACGCCAGTTCATGTTGGATTTTCCCTGCCGTCACCGGCAAAGTCAAATCGGCACTTCCCGGATCCGCAGTCCGTTTTGCTGCAGAACCCACAGGCTTTCCGGGAAAAAGGCATACCCGGACGAACGGCATTGTAAAATCAGTGAGGGATCCAACTGATCCAGGCGATACATTCGGAAAGCATTGGTCATGTCATACGGCAGTCCCAACATCCGGTAAGTCACCCCCCGCACCAAGCGGCTGCGAACCCTTTCCGCCCGGCTTCTTTCATCCCTAGTGTCATGTCACACTTGTAATGTTGGATAAAGCCTTTCGAGTTTAATGCGAGCATCTTTGGTTGTGAAC
>CAYTQK010000325.1:0-3062 GCA_964439745.1 uncultured Desulfobacterales bacterium | reverse complement strand
CGCGGCCATGCCGCGAATGGACTCCAGGATGCGATGGCCCCGGATCTCCCCCATCATCTGCCGGGCCTCGGTTCGGCTGAGCGGCGCCTTGCCAAAGACCACATCCTCCAGGATCTCGGTGAAGATACCGCCCAGGCCGAACATCACGCAGACGCCGAACTGGGTGTCCCGGCTCATGCCCACGGCCAGTTCCCGCCGGCCGGGAACCATCTCCTGGACCAGCACCCCCCCGGCGACATCCCCCAGGCCGGCCATGATCTCCGCCAGGGCCTGGCGGGCTTCGTCCAGGCCGCGGATATCCACGCGAATCAGATTTTTTTCCGTTTTATGGGCGATTTCTGCGGCACATCCCTTCATCACCAGGGGGCAGCCGATCTTTTCGACCGCCGCTTCCAGTTCTTCCGGCCCGGACACCAGGATCTCCGCCGGCACGGGAATCTCATAGGCTGCCAGGACCTGCTTGGCCTCGTATTCGGACAGGGCGGAGCGGCCCGCCTGCCAGGCCTCTTTTACCATCTGCCGGGCGGCTTTTTTATTCATCGCTGCGGCCTCCGTAGTAGGCGTTGACACGGGCCACGGCCCGCAGGGCCTGGCGCAGGTCATCGAACACGGCGATGCCCCGCTCCAGAAAGGCGGCGCGGGCCGCCTCCATCATCTCCACCACGTCCAGGTGGTCGGTCCCGCGCTTGGGGTTGCTGAGAATGACCAGGACCGGTTTGCCGGTCTGGTCCATCACTTCCCGCACGCCCGCGGCCAGTTCGTCAAACGGCACCACCTCTTTGACGGGCTGCCCCGAGACCTGGGCCAGGTTCTTGTAATGGTGAAACAGGGTGATGAGGACCTGGAGATCGACCCGCGGATCTCCGGCGGCCAGCCGCAGGATCTCCGTCAGGGCCGCGGGCGCCACATAGGGGTTGGCCACGTCCACCGGGTTGCCGGGGCTGGAGCCGGGCTTGGGCAGAAAGGCGTCCACCTGATCGCAAAGGGCCGGGTCAAAGGGAGGAATCCGCAGACCGACCTCTTCGGCCGCGTCGGCCGCGGCCACGCCCAGGGCGCCGCCCCCGCCCAGAACGGACAGGCCGGTAAAGGTTCTTTCCGGCAGAAAGGCAAAGGCCAGACAGGTGCGGGCCATTTCTTCGGGGGTGTTCACCGGCACGGCGTTGGCCTGGCGGAGAAGCGACTGCCAGATGCGCCGGCTGCCGCCCATGGAGGCGGTATGGCTCATCACCGCCCGGCTGCCGGCCTGGGAAAGTCCGCCTTTTAACACCACCACCGGCTTGATCCGGCCGACCTCGCGCAGGGCCTGGAAAAAGGCCTCCCCGTCGTTGACCCCTTCCACGTACAGGGCCACCATGCGGGTCTGCGGGTCCCGGCCGAAGTATTGGAGGAGCTCGGTTTCGCGCAGGTCGGCGCCGTTACCGAAACTGACCATCTTGCTGAAGGTCAGCCCCAGAGATTTTCCCAGGTTGGCAAAATCCACGGCCAGGCCCCCGCTCTGGGAGGAAAAGGCCACCGGCCCGGGCCGGCGGGACAGGTCCGGGCCGGGCAGCATGGTCAGCCCGCTGGCCGGACAATAGATACCAAAACAATTGGGGCCGATGACGCGGATGCCCCGGGCGGCAATGCGGACCAGTTCTTCTTCCAGGGCGATGCCCTCGGCCGTACCCAGCTCCCGGAATCCGGAGGAGAGAATCTGCGCGGCTGCGGCGCCTTTTTGTCGGCAGGCCTCCAGGACTTCGGGCACAGCCGCCGCGGCCACGGCGATCACGGCCAGGTCCAGCTTCTCCGGGATTTCCGCCACGCTCCGGTAAATGGTCTCGCCGGCCAGGCTGCCGCCCCGGGGATTGACCAGGTAAATGCGGCCGGCATAACCGATGGCCCGCAGGGCGTAAAATATACCGCTGCCGAAACCGGCCCCCTTGCTGGAAACCCCGACAATGGCCATGGTTCCGGGGTAAAAAATCCGCTCAAAATCGGTTGTTCCCACCTGTGGCGTCACGTCGGCCATGAACCCCTCTCCGGTAATGATTAAAAATATCCTGCTGCGGCGGCATTGTTAATAAAGTAGCATGGCGCCGCAAAACAGGAAAGAATGTCCGGCAAAAAAGCAAAAGCCGTCATCAAAAAAGGCGGGAGGGCTTGAAAAAGGCCAGTCGCTCCATCATGTTCCAGGCCCGGCGGCCCAGGCGGGCCCGGTCCCGGACCGGTTCGGGCAGGCCGTCCGGGCGGGCGGTCCGGTCGTCGGTCCAGTAGCCGGCCGGGTCATACTGCTGCGCCAGGAAAGGAATCTGCTCCGGGTGGGCGGCCGGTTCGGCCAGGGCCGCCAGCCCGGTTATCATGGGATGAAAATCTCCGGCCGGACCACCCTGCCGGGGCTGGTGATTGAGAAGCACCGGTTTGCCGGCGGCAAAGGCCAGCCCGATTTCCACCACCCCGCCCTCATCCGGGACCCGGCCGTTGCCGTTAAAGACCAGGCCGTGACACCGCAGAATCCAGTACAGGTCCACGGCAAAGGTCAGCCGATGCCCCCAGGCGGCCAGGGGCGGCAACAGGTTGGCCAGGTAGGAATTGGTGCGCTTCATGACAAAGGCTTCCACCCCGTCCCGGTGAGGCAGGTAGGTCTCCCAGCCGGCCGCTTCCAGCTCCTCGGCGATCTCCCCCATGGCCCGGACTTCCCCCGGGCAGAAAAGGGGGCCCGAGCAATACCAGACCCCCGGCCGGGAGGCGGTCGTCTCTTCCAGCTGCAGCACCGGCGTGCAGGAGTCCGTCCCTTCCCCGTTTTCAGTGGCCGCCAGGATGCTGCCAACCAGTGTGTCGGCCTCGCACCCGGCCGGCCATTGCCGGTCCGCCGCCATCGCGGCCAGCTTCCGGCCACGGGACACGGCCGCTTCCAGCGCCGGCGGCAGGCAAGTCGCCCGCTCCGCTTTGCGGGCGCGGGCAATTTCCCGGTCAACTACCCGGTATAGACCTTCCGGCCGGGTGACCGCGGCAAAATTCCGGGCCAGGCCGGTAATCATGGCATTGTCCCGGCCGTAAAAGACGCTGCGGTGATCCCGCTTGTA
>CAYTQK010000324.1:0-3094 GCA_964439745.1 uncultured Desulfobacterales bacterium | reverse complement strand
TTCCGGCCCGGTTGCGGCCGTCACCCAGGATCAAGGCGGGACGAGATGTCAGGCAGGCGGTCTATCCGGCCAGGTCGCGGATGCGGTCCCAGATCCGGTCGGCCAGTTCGGCCTTGGCCAGGCGCGGCAGCTGCTCGTCCCGGCCGTCCCTGAAAAAGAGCCGCACCTGGTTGTCATCGGCGTCAAAGGCGGATTGCTCGCCGGCCACCTGGTTGACGATCATCAGGTCGGTATTCTTGGCGGCCAGCTTGGCCCGGGCGTTTTCTTCCAGGTCGCGGGTCTCGGCGGCAAATCCCACCACCAGCTGCCGTGTTTTCCTGGCCCCGATTTCCTGTAAGATATCCGGATTTTCGGTCAGCTGCAGGGCGGGGGCCTGGTCGGCGGCTTTTTTGATCTTGTGTTCGGCAATGTCCGCCACCCGGTAATCGGCCACAGCGGCCACCTTGACAACAATGTCCGCTTCTGCCAGGTGCGCCAGCACTGCTTTGGTCATTTCCGCCGCGGTCTGGACCGGCACCAGGGAAACGTTGACCGGGGGAGGGAGGCTGACCGGTCCGGAGACCAGGGTGACGCGGGCGCCGCGGAGCTCGGCCGCCCGGGCCAGGGCATACCCCATTTTGCCGGAGGAACGGTTGCTGATGTAACGAACCGGATCAATGGGCTCCCGGGTGGGGCCGGCCGTGACCAGGACGGTTTTGCCGCTCAGGTCTTTCGGGGTCAGCAGGTGCTGGAGACGGTCGACGATGATTTCCGGTTCGGGCATGCGGCCGGCTCCGGAGGTGCCGCAGGCCAGTTCACCGGTGCCGGGGGCAGCGATGGCATACCCGTCTTCCCGCAGTCGTGCCAGGTTCCGCTGGACCGCCCGGTTTTCGTACATGTGGGTGTTCATGGAGGGACACAGCAGCACCGGCGCCGTGACCGCCAGCATCAGGGTGGACAGGGCGTCATCGGCGATGCCGCCGGCCAGTTTGCCGATGACGTTGGCCGTGGCCGGCGCCACCACCACGGCATCCGCCTGGCGGGCCCACTCGATATGGGTGATGGAAGCGTCGGAACGCTCGTCAAACAGCGAGTGGCAGACCCTGCTGCCCGAGAGGGCTGCGAAGGTCAGGGGGGCCACGAAGGAACAGGCGTTTTCCGTCATGATCACCCGTACCCGGGCTCCCTGCTTGACCAGCAGCCGCAGCAGCTCGACGCTTTTGTAGGCGGCGATCCCGCCGCTGACGGCCAGTATGATGGTTTTCCCGTTCATGTCCATGGCCTTTTCCGTTTAATGATTGTGTCGCTTCCGGGCCTGTTCCGGGCGCCTGGTGCCGGCGCGGTCCGGCCCGGGCCTGTTCATAGCCAGCTTATCTCCGGCCGCTTCCGGGAAACAGTATACGAATACCGGTAGGCCGGGTAGCCCAGAACCAGGCAGGCGTGCACGCTGCGGTCGGCCGGTACCTGTAACCAGCGGCGAAGCCGGCGGCTGCGGCCCAGGGCCAGCTTCAGAAAACCGATGTAACAGGTGCCCAGCCCCAGGGCATGGGCGTAATTCATGATGTTGGCGGCGGCGATATTGCAGTTGTCATCCCGGAAATTGGCGTCCCGCGGGGCCGTCAGCAGCAGCAGCACCGGCGCGTTGTGCAGGATGAGATCCCGGCCCGCTTTGGTTTCGGCGATATAGTAGTCCATGGCCCCGAGATAGCGTTCCAGGGTCTGCACGGCGCTGCTCCGGCGGAAAAGCCGCCGTAAAAGCTGTCCGGTTTTTTTCTGCGACCAGCGATGCAAGATGACCCCCCAGTTGAATACATGGGCGGAGACCCGGGCCAGCAGTTCCCGGTCGGTCACCACCTGGTAGGCGATGTTCTGGGAATTGCTGGAGGTGGGGGAGTAGCGGGCCAGGTTGATGATGTCCTCGATGATTTCCGGCGGCACCGCCTTTTCCTTGTACCGGCGGACGCTGCGCCGGGATTTGACGATCATTTCGCAGATCCGGGCGTCGGTCTCTTCGCCGCTACGCCGGCGTACAACCGGCTCGATCTGCCGGGTATCCAGCAGGGAGTGGGCAATGGCCTGCCGGGGGCAGACGGCCAGGCAGTGGCTGCATCCGTTGCACAATTCCGGGGCTGCCGGAACGGCCCGGCCGTCTATTTCCCGCCAGACGCCGGCCACGCAGTCGCGTACGCACAGCAGGCAGTGGTTGCACTGTTCGTCGAGGAGTTGAATGTTCATAAATTTCTTATCGTCCTCTTCCATCGGTTTGACGGTTCGCCGCTAACCGCGCCGACCCGGTTCGGTGAGTATCGCATCAAATTGCGCCGACAAAAATATATTTACCAGATATTTGATTTTGATACAAGGATGAGCCGGCCATCCTGGCCGCGGCCGGGCGGGGTGACAGTTTTTCCCCCGCTGTGCTTGTCTTCTGCCGGGGGTGTGATATGGTGAAGCCGGAAAGGGGAAAAACGGTTTTTCAACACCCGTATGATGAGGCGGCCATGTCTGAACCGAGCATAGCGCTGGCGCTTCCGCCGCAGAAATCGTTGCTGGCCGAAACGATCATCCATCTCGGCTATCCCGGGCCGGCGGCGGTCAGTCAGAAAGTGATGACCCACGTGGACAGGGAAATCCGGCGCTGCCTGGAGCTGGCCCGTCCGCAAGCGATGTGCCGGATAACGCCTTTCCAGGCGTGCCGGAACGGGGTCATCCAGGCCGGGGATCTCTGCCTGCAGACTGTAAACTGGTCGCGGCTGGTGAATCGGATGACCCGGGTGCGGTGGCTCTGCTGCCTGGCCCTGACCCTGGGCGGGGCGGTGGACGAGACCATCGCGGAACTGGGCCGGGACAGGCTGACCGCCTCTTTTATCCTGGATGCAGCCGCTTCGGCCCTGGCGGAACTGCTGGCGGCACAGGCCCAGGAGCAGGTCGAGCGCTATGGAGAGAGCCAGGGGCTGCAGGCCAGCCGCCGTTTTTCCCCGGGCTATTGCGACTGGCAGATGAAGGATGGCCAAGAGGCCCTGGGCGGCTTCCTCCATCCGGAAGGCATCGGCATCCAGACCGCTCCGGCTTCTGGCATGATGACGCCCCGGAAATCCATTACCGCCGTGATCGT
>CAYTQK010000323.1:0-3149 GCA_964439745.1 uncultured Desulfobacterales bacterium | reverse complement strand
CGTCTTGACGGGGTTGGACGGATCGGGTGGTATGGTCGGGAGCATACCGCAGGCGGAAATCATCAGGGTCATTGCCAAAACAACTGGCAGTAAAAAATAGTACTTGTTCACCATTCATACCTCTTTTTTACTTTTGTTTACTGGTTATGAATCATCACGTCTACCTTGTTTTGGGATACCCCGGTGATATCGGCCGTAATGCCGTCAAACGCGGTCCGGGCGATATCATCGGCCAGGTCCTGGCTCGAACCGATATACTCCACCTCCAGCAGGGCGCTGGAGACGTTGAAGTCTCGCTGGTAGATCTGCTTGACACCCCGGATGGTGTTGCGCATGGTATCTTTCAGCCGCAGCAGGTTTTGATAGGTGACGTTGCCGGTTACCGTTACCTGGACCAGGCCGCCGCCGGAAACTTCATTGCTCCAGCGGTTCATGATCTGGTCCAGCAGGGTGGCGGCAGCCTGTTCCGTGGCCTGGGTCAGGGCCTTGCTGCCGGCGGTGACCTCGTCCGGGTGGGCGCCGGCGGCATTGGCCGTGTCCGAGGCGATGACCTGGCCGTTATCCGTGCGCACTGCCCGCAAAGAAAGATTGGCCATGGCCGACTGCATGGCGGAGTTCATGATGGAACCGCGCAGCTTGGCCGCGGCCTTGCCGTAAATGACCACCTCGGCGTCATAGAGGTTGCCGATTTCCCGGATGGCGGTATTGCTCAGGGATTCCACCTTATAGGCTGCCGGCACCTGGAGCTTACCCGACATGGCGGCATGGTCCACCAGGTTGAAACCTTTTTCACCAAGTTCCCGCAACAGCACGTTTTCCACCACCGTCAGGTCGGCGGAAGAGGCCCGGACATCGTGACGGGCGCCGTGGTGCCACCAGTAGGAGTAATACTCCTGGCCGATGTTCTGTTCGGCCACCATGATCATGACCCGGGGCATGCTTTTTTGGGACATGAGCAGGCCCAGGGCGGACAGATCGTCCTTGATCTCGGCGGTGCCTACCTCCGCCCGCACCGTGACCCTATAAAGCTGGTCGCCGGGTTGTTCCGACAACACCTCGTAATTTTTGATATATCCTTGCGTTTTGGAATAGACCCGGTCACTTAGCAGGGTGTAGTTTTCCGATACTGTCTGGGCGGAAATCATGGTGCCCACGGCCTGTTCCACGGCCTTGCGCAGGGCGTCGTTGACGGCACTGTCCCGGGCGCCGGCCTGGTTTCCCTGGCGCACGGCGGCCATGCCCTCGGCCGTGGCCATGGTGGTTTCCTGGGCCGGGGCCGTACCCAGGAAAAGGCACAGGCAGAGGCCGGCGGCAAACAGAATTCTGAGGATGAACATGGATTTCACGATATTCTCCTTCATTCCGCTGTGGTTGTTCCGCGTATGTCTGGCATTATGGTGTTTGGATATGGTCCGGCCCCGTGCGGGGACCGATCTCCCTTATGCCTCCTATACCAAAACGTCCCGGGCAAAGTCAATTAATTGTTGACGCCGGAGACCGTTTCCACCGGACGGTCGTGCGCTCAGGAAGCCCCCCTGAAACGCCGCTGAATGCGTTGGGGCAGGTTGTCCAGCAGGGAATAGAGGGTCGGCACCACCACCAGGGTCAGGAAGGTGGCGACGAGCAGTCCGAAGATGACCACGATGGCCATGGACTGCCAGTACTGGGAGGACTCGCTCACCAGGGAGATGGAAAGTTTCCGGAAATTAAACGAAACCCCCGTCACCATGGGCAGCAGCCCGAGGATGGTGGTAATGGCCGTCAGCATGACCGGCCGCAGCCGGGTGGCCCCGCCGGCGATGACCGCCTCCCGTCTTCCCATGCCGGTCCGCCGCAGCTTGTTGATATAGTCGATCAGGACGATGGCGTTGTTGACCACTACCCCGGCCAGGGAGATGATGCCCACCCCGGTCATGATGATGGAAAAGGGGGATTGGATGACGGCCAGGCCGATAAAGGCGCCACCCAGGGAGAGCAGCACCGAGGTCATGATGATAAAGGGCTGGGAGACCGAGTTGAACAGGGTCACCAGGATAAGAAAGATGAGAAAGACGCCGAGGACAAAGGCCTTGGACAAAAAGACCTGGGCGTCTTCCTGTTCCTCGCTTTCCCCGGTAAAGTTGATGCTGTAGCCGTGAGGCAGGGTGAACCCGGCCAGCCGTTTTTCCGCCTGCATGCGCAGGACGCTGCCGGGGATCCTGGTTTCGTCCACGTTGGCCTGGACAGTGATGACCCGCTTGTGGTCGATGCGGTTGATGTCGCCGATGCTGCTGCTGTAAGTGATTTTGGCCAGGGTGGTCAGGGGCACCACCTCCCCGCTGGGCGCCGGGATCATCAGCTTGCGCAGGACGTCGGTGGTCAGGCGCCGGTCCTCGGGCAGGCGCACGCTGATGTCGTAATCGTCGTTCTTTTCCCGGTAGGTGGAGATGTTGACCCCGTTGTAGGCGGTTTTCAGGGCGTAGCCGATATCACCGGTGGTCAGGCCGAACTGGGAAGCCTTCTGCCGGTCAATCTTGATGCGCAGGGCGGGAATGGATTCCACGTAGTCGTCCCGGATATCCTCGATATAGGGCAGGTGGGCGATGATCTCCCGGATCTGCCGGGCCAACTCGCCCAGGACGCGGTAATTGTCTCCGGAAATTTCGATGTTGATCGGAGCGCCGGTGGGCGGCCCCTGGTCTTCCTCCTTGACGGTCAGGCGGGCACCGGGAATGTTCCGGAGGCGCTCCCGGATTTGCTTGATGTCGGGGAAGGTGGGCCGGACCCGGTCGGTCAGCTCGATAAACTGGATGCCCAGGTGGCTGGCGCTAGTGTTGGAAAAGACGCTGGTCTCGGCCTTGCGGGCGCTGACGGCGTAGATATGTTCGATATTTTTCAGGTCGCTGGGCCCGGTAATTGTGCCGCCCCCAGCCAGGGAATGCTGCTTGGGTACATAGGCTTCGTCATAGCGCTCCAGGGGAATCCGGCTGAAGGACTGGGGACGGGGACCCAGCACCCCGCTGAGGGCGATCTCCACCCGGCGGACGACCCGGTCGATGTATTCCAGGTCGGCCCCCTCGGGCGGGTCGATGTTGACGTAGATGTTGTTGGGCTGGATAGAGGGGAAGAACTCCACCGGTTTTTCCAGGCCCACCGTCAGCAGCCAGGTC
>CAYTQK010000322.1:0-3159 GCA_964439745.1 uncultured Desulfobacterales bacterium | reverse complement strand
CCGGCTTTTACATCGTCCTCTGCCAGACCGACGGGGAGGCGGCCACGCCGGACAAGCGCCTGAGCATGTTCATCGTCGAGAGCGGGGCAACAGGCCTGTCCTGGGAGGACGCCGGCCGGCGCATCGGCTGCAACATGCTGTCCGCGGCCGACCTTGCCTTCGACAACGTGCGGGTGGGCGCCGACAGTCTCCTGGGCACGGAAGGCGCCGGCTATGGCCAGGCCGGGGCCTATTTCAACGAACTGCGGGTGCTGCTGGCCGCCCAGGCGGTGGGCATCGCCCAGGGCGCCTATGACCGGGCCCTGGAATACATCAAGCAGCGGGAACAGTTCGGCAAGAAGATCGCCGCCTTCCACATTACCTGGCACAAGGTCGCCGACATGACCGCACAGATCGAGTCCGCCCAGACCTTCGTCTACCGGGCGGCCTGGGCTTTTGACCAGGGCAAGCTGGATGCCGGCCTGGCCGCCATGGCCAAGATGACGGCCGCCAAGGCGGCCCTGGCGGTCACCTATGAGACGGTCCAGTTGTACGGCGGGTACGGCTTCATGACGGAATACGAGGTGGAGCATTTTTATCGCGACGCCAAGTTTGTCGATCTGTTCGGCGGCGCCGTCAGCGTGCAGAAGGATGCCATTGCCGAAACCATTGTCGGAAAAATCAAATAGACCCCATCCAGAAGGAGGACGGCGGCATGGATATATTGAATTATACCGAAGCGCACCAGCAGTTCCGCCTGCGGCTTCGGGAATTCTGCGAAAAGGAAATCAACCCGCACGTGGACCAGTGGGAAGAAGACCATATTGTTCCCAGGAGCGCCTGGAAGCGCATGGGCGAAGAAGGGTTCCTGTGCACCAACGCCCCGGCCGAGTATGGCGGGCACGGGCTGGATTTTCTCTATTCGGTCATCGTGGCCGAAGAGCTGGCCCGGACCAATCATACCGGCCTGGCCGCGCCCCTGCACAGTGACATCGTGGTGCCCTATATCGTTTCCTATGGTTCCGAGGAGATCAAGAAAAAATATATCCCGGGGTGCACCTCGGGCGACCTCATCACGGCCGTGGCCATGACCGAGCCGGACGCCGGCAGCGACGTGGCCGCCATGACCACCACCGCCGTGGAAGACGGCGACCAGGTGGAAATCAACGGCTCCAAGACCTTTATCACCAACGGCATCAACGCCGACCTGGTGGTGGTGGCCGCCAAGGATCCGGAGGCGGATAATCCGCACCAGGCGGTCTCCCTGTACATCGTGGAGGACGGTACCCCCGGCTTCGAGCGCGGCCGGCACCTGGAGAAGATGGGCTTTCACAGCCAGGACACGGCCGAGCTCTTTTTCACCAAGTGCCGCATTCCCAAAGAAAACCGCCTGGGCGAAAAAAACATGGGCTTTATCATGCTCATGGAAAAGCTGCAGCAGGAGCGCCTCATCTGCGCCGTCATGGCCCAGTTCGCCGTGGAGATGATCGTGGAGGCGGTCACCGCCTACTGCCAGATGACCAGGGATACCGACGGCAAGCCCTATTCCAAGTACCAGGGTATCAACTTCCAGCTGGTGGAAATGATGACCGAGGCCCATATCGGCCGGGTTTTCATGGAAAAGCTGGTGGCCGATCACATGGAAGGGCTGAGCGTGGTGCGGGAAACCTGCATGGCCAAGTACTGGCATACCGACCTGACCCAGAAGATCTCCAACCAGGCCCTGGATCTCATCGGCGAGGAAGCCACCGCCGAGCGCAGCATGATCCTGCGCGGCTGGCGGGACCTGCGGGTGCTGCCCATATTCGCCGGCACCAACGAAATCATGAAGCTGGTGGTGGGCAAGATGACCGGCCTGTAAATTTTATGGCCAACCTGTGAATTTTTTTGACGGAGTACAATCATCATGCTTGAAAAGGGCGCTTTAACGGGCATCAAGGTGATCGATCTTTCCCGGCTGCTGCCGGGGCCCTACTGTTCCATGATCCTGGCCGATCACGGGGCGCGGGTGATTGCCATCGAGGACAAGCGGTTTTTGTCGGACGGTCTTTTTCTGAACAACGTCAATCGCAACAAGGAGCACATCTGCCTGGATCTCAAGTCCGCGGCGGGCAAGAAAATCTTCTTCCAGCTGGTGGCCGACGCCGACGTGGTGCTGGAAGGTTTCCGCCCGGGGGTGGTGGAAAAACTGGGCGTTGATTACGCCGCCGTGGCCGCCCAGAACCCCGGTATCGTTTACTGCTCCATCACCGGTTACGGTCAGGGCGGCTCACTGCGGGACAGCAGCGGCCACGACGTCAACTACCTGGCCAAGTGCGGGGTGCTCGACCAGATCGGCCACCCGGACCAGCCGCCCTGCATTCCCGGCGTGCAGTTCGCCGATATCGCCGGCGGTGGTATGAACGCGGCCATCGGCATCCTCATGGCCCTGGTCGCCCGGGAAAAATCGGGCAAGGGCCAGTACATCGACATCTCCATGACCGATTCCATGTTCGCCTTCATGCCCACGGCCCTGTTCATGTATGAAATGGCCGGCATCTGGCCGGACCGGGGCAACGGCTTCCTGGCCCATCATTACGCTTTTTACAATACCTATCGCACCAAAGACGGCCGGGATATCGCCATCGGCGCCCTGGAACCCCGGGTCTGGAAAAATTTGTGCGAGCATCTCGGCCTTGCCGAATACGTTTCCTTGCAGTATGATGAAAACCGGCGTCAGGAGATCATTGATCGGCTGCGGTCCATCTTTGCTGAAAAAACCCTGGAGGAGTGGAAAACCGACTTGGACGGCGTGGATTGCTGTTGGGCGCCGGTGCAGACCTTTGCCGAGGCCCTGGAGGATCCCTTTTTCGTGGAACGGGGCATGGTGGTGGAAACCGGTGATCCCGACCCCAAGAAGGCCCGCACCATGGGCGTTCCCATCAAGCTGAGCGGCACGCCCGGCGGGGTGCGTACCCCCCCCGACGCCTTCGGGGCCAGCACCGCCGCCATATTGCGGGAACTGGGCTATGATGAGGAAACGCTTCAACGCTTTGCCGAAGAGGGAGTGACCTTATGAACTGGCCGATGGAAACGGTCGCCAGCGCCGTGTGCAAGAAAGTTTTGATTGCCCTGACGGGGTTGTTGTTCTGCGGCTTTCTGGCGGTACACCTGGCCGGCAACCTGACCGTGTACGGCGGA
>CAYTQK010000321.1:0-3170 GCA_964439745.1 uncultured Desulfobacterales bacterium | reverse complement strand
CCCCGGCCAGCTCGGCCGCTTTTTTTGTTGTCAGGCCATTCGCGCCGGACTCCTCCAATATCCGGGCCGCCGCGTTCAAAATTCTTTCCCGGGTTTCAACAGCCCTGGCCTGGGTGGGCTTGACCCTTGTTTTTATGGGAGAAGATGACTTTCTATCCATCGTTTTTTATATCCTTAGTCCGTTAAAAAGGGAGTTTTGCTCCTTTTTGTATTGACACCTGATTCCGCGATAATTATGATCTTTTCAAAAAGGAAGCAATGCTCCCTTTTTGAAAAGATCATATAGAATACGCCAAAAAGGTCAATACAAAAAGGAGTGCCTTCATGAAAATACTGGCGCTGGGCGGGTGCGGGGAAATGGGCGGATACGCGGTGAAAACCCTTTTGAAAAGCGTCTCGCCACCCGAGATCATGATCGCGGACAGAAACGCGGTTGTGGCCGAAGACTTCGCCCGCGGCCTGGGAAACGGGGTTGGGTGGATGGCTCTGGACATTTCGGATAGAAATGCCCTGGATGAGGCCGTTCAAAAAGCCGATCTGGTGATGAACACGGTGGGGCCATTTTTTCGGTTCGGAAAATCCGTGTTGACCGCGTGCATCCGGCGCGGGAAAGACTATATGGCCATCTGCGACGACTGGGAGCCCACCCTTGAAATGCTGGATCTTTGCGATGAGGCTGAAAAATCAGGAATCACTGCCATTATCGGCCTGGGTGCAAGCCCGGGCATTTCAAACATGCTGGCAGTGAAGGCGATTGAAGAACTGGACACGGTCACGGAAATTTACACGGGCTGGGATCTGGACAGCGCCAAACCTGAAAAAACAGGCAGAAAACCCTCCGCGGCCACGGTCCATGGCATCCATCAGCTCACCGGCACCATCCGGGCCTTTGAAAACGGCAGATACGTGGACAAAAAGCCCATCAGACGGATCACCCTGGATTAGCCCGGAATCGGCGCGGGCAGGGCCTGGAACATGGGACATCCCGAAGCCGTGACCCTGCCCAGGTATTTTCAGGGTCTTCTTTTGAGCAACAATATCATGGTCACCACCCGGGCAAATTTTTTCGGTCTTAAAATGATCGCACTTTTGGTGGATGCGGGATGCATCTCGGTTGAAAGGGCGGCCTGGATCGCGGAAAAACTGGAAGGCGCGGCGGAACCTGAAAGGACTCCGGCGGCCATGCTGGCCGACATCGTCGCCGCAAGAAGTCCGGGCCTGCCGCCATTGTTCGCGCTGGCCAGGGGGGAAAAGGGGGGGCAATCCGCTACTGCCGCCTGCATGATAACCAGCGCGCCGTCCGGCGGCATGGGCGGGGCGACCGGGGTTCCCCTGGCCGTGGGCGCCATGCTCCTTGAGAAAGGAGTTGTTTTGAAAAAAGGCGTGTTCGCGCCTGAAGGGGTGATCCGTCCGGATGATTTTTTTGATATCCTGGGGCCCTTGTGCACTCCCCCAAGAAACAGTGTGAACGAGACGGTACTGACTACGCGTTCCTGGGAAGCCGGACAGGTGGATCAATTGCTGCAGAAGCTTTTTTGACCGGGTGGTCTTTTTTGATGCTTCGAAAAAGTCGCTATTTTTTGTCAGGTGGGTCCAATCGTTCCGCTTATAATTCGATAATTCGGTGCCAGTATACGAATTTTAAAACGCTACCGCTTCCCTGCTGCCGGAGTCAAAACATAAAAACAGGTATACTGGCACCGGAATTCACGGGAATTCACGGCCCCGCGTAAAAGCGGATCTGGTTGCCTTCCAGGCGGCGGGGGATCTGTTCTTCCCGCAGTACGTTGGCCACCATCACGTCCAGGCGGGAGGGCAGGCGGGGAAACTCCAGCAGGGTCTTGAAGCGGCAGAAGGGGTCGCGGCTGCCTCTGAATTCCTCGATCAGCAGGGGCACGGTGGCGCTTTTCAGGCGGGCCAGGGCGTCCAGGACCTCGCCCTTCAGGGCCCGGTAATAGTCCCCGAAAAAGGAGTAATAAGCGGCGCACTGGTCCGCCCCTTCGATCTTGTCCACGGTCTGCAGCTCGGAAAGGGGGGCGTGGCCGGTTTCGTCGATGAGCATCCGGGACCAGATGGTGCTGCGATGGGCGTCGGTGGCTGTTTCCACGAAGCCCTGTTCGGCAAAGCGCTGGAATTTCTCCATCATCTCGATGCAGGTGGTCAGGCTGCTGTTGAGAAAGGCCGGGTTGATCTCCAGGGTGGCGTCCCCGGTCAGAAAGACCTTGTGCTCGGGATCGTAAAAGGAGAGATGCCCGGGGCTGTGGGTGCCGTCGTGCACCGCGAAAAACCGGCCCACCTCCCAGCCTTGGAATTCCACCTCACCGAAGGTCTTTTTGACCCGGCTGTCCATGGGCAGGATCTCCGCCCGCTCGCCCAGGGTGTTCATGCCCTTGACCAGCAGGGCGATGTTCTGCTGGATCAGTTTCTGGGCCAGGTCCCAGGAGACCCGGCCGACCAGGTGGGGAATGGCGGTGGGGAACTTCAGGGGCAGCTGGCGGTAGGGGTCGTAATAGTCCCGCAGCTCCAGGTATTCCCCGGTCCAGTGGTGATAGACGTCAAAGGTGCTCACCTCGGCCTCGGGCAGCAGAAAGCGGACCTCGTCATAGCCCGCCTCCAGGACGAGGTCGTTGTTACCGATGTGGTCAAAATGCCCCTGGGTCAGCATGAGGACCAGGCGCCGGGCCCCGTCCCGGCGGTATTTTTCCAGGATGTCCAGCATGGCCCGGCGGTAAAAGGGGTAGGTGCCGGTATCCACCAGCAGGACCAGGTCGTCATCCCGCAGGATAAAGCAGTTGGAAGAGGGGGGCTTGAAGAAAAAGCTGGTGGACAGATAGCCTTCAATTTCCCAGATGTCCGGGGCGATCTCCATCACCCGGGAGCGCTTCATTTCCTTGACCGGATGCCGGCCCGGAATCAAGCCGCGATACGCCATGACGCCTCCTTTGGCAACAAATCGACCGCATCGTAATGAAAAATTGTTTCTTCAATACAACCATGAGGGTAGCAGCCTGTCAAGCCGCCCGCTGATCTGCCAACCAACCTGCTTGCCCGCGCCCGGCCGTCGTCCGCCAAACAATCCGACAAATCCGGTTTGCGATTTCATTGATGCTTGTTATACAATATGGTAAGTTTAAAAATAAATCCGTTATACAAGTGAATAGAATGATACT
>CAYTQK010000320.1:0-3177 GCA_964439745.1 uncultured Desulfobacterales bacterium | reverse complement strand
AATTAATAATTTTTAAATTATTTCATATATTTATTGTAATTGGACTTTTTACGAGTACATCAATTTTGACGGCCAGGCAAATCGCTCAAATTTATAAAAACATGTGAAGTACTTGTCAGCGGTGTCCGGCCTTGTTCGTGGTCCGGCATGAAAAGGGAATAAATTATATGCAGGAAAGATTTCGGCTGCCCCCCGGCCTGGCTTATGGCCTGCCGGTGTTCTTATGGATATACACCTATATTGAACATGGTTTTTTCCTGTCCATCGGCCTGAATGTCTACCGGGAATACCGGCTGATTGAAAATCTGACGGTGGTTTTTCTCCTGGTGGCCGTCGTTTTCCTGGTGATCGGCTTCCGGCAGGCCGCGTCGCGGGGTGAGAAAGCCTGGCTGGTTCTTCTCTGCGTCGGGGCAGTCTATTTTCTGGGCGGGGAGATCAGCTGGGGCTATCATTTCATGGGCCAGCCGTCGAGCGATGCCTGGGGGGGGATCAACGACCAGGGCGAACCCAATCTGCATAACCTGACCGGGGTGTGGGAGCTTTTGTTTGACCGTCTGCCCCGGCAGCTGCTGTCTCTCGGCGTTATCGTCGGGGCTTTGCTGGGATGGCGGGTGGACCGCCTGTCCGAGAAACGGCCGCCGCACCTGCTGCTGCGGCGCCTTGCCCCGGCCGGCAACACCTTTTTCGTGGCCATTCTGGCCAGCCTGGTGGGAGTTCCTGAAAAGATTCTGGATCATCTTCTGGCGGAAACTCCGCTGCTCTTTCAACTGGGTAATGATGCCGGCGAGTTGAAAGAGTGCCTGCTGGCCCTGTTTATCGCTTTTTACGCTTATGGCCTGCGACGCAACCTGTCCGCCGTATCTTCCTCCTGAGATGTTTTGTCAATACAGCCTGGCGTCGGCCGGTCACTGGACTGCCTGGTCCAATTAAAGATTGACAGCTCCCCCTTTTTTTGATAATTTTTTACCAACACATCTCTAAACTATCTAAGGCATTAAAAAAACAGGGAAATATCGGTAAGCTGGGTCTGCTGTTTCACCGGCGGACACTGAAATGGCCGGCACAGGAATATACCGCCTTGCCAAGGCGGGTTTGACCGGCTGCAACTTGCGTATTGGGGGAGATTATGGCTAAACGTCTTGTGCCCGTTTTGATCAGTCTATTGCTCCTGGGGGCAATGGTGCTTCCCGGCACCGCCCAGGAGGCCGGCCAAAGTCTTTTTGACGCGGGCGTGTTCGCCTATGAAAGCGGTGATTTTGACGCGGCCGAAGAACAATTCACAGAAGCGCTGGCGCTGGCTCCCGGCCATCCGCTCTACAGTTATTACCTGGCCAAGACCTATATCAAGGTCAAAAATTTCTCGCGGGCCGCCGTGCACCTGGATAAGGCCCGGTCCTCTGATTTTTCCATGCCCGGACTGGCCTTTGACTGGGGGTTTGTGAATTACAAGCTGGCCAATTACCAGGTCGCCGCCGATATCTTCACGAACCTGGCCGAAAAAGAACCGTCCAATGCCCTGGTTCGATACTATGCCGGTATGTCCCGGTTCAAGCTGGAACAATATGACCGGGCCGCCACAGACCTGGAAGCCGCCGCCGGCATGAATACCAATATCCGTTATAACAGCACCTATTATGCCGGCGTCTGCGATTTGAAGGCCGGCCGGACAGATAAGGCCGGCCGGCGTTTCGCTGTTGTGGCCGAAGAAGCAGCCGACAAAAAGCTTGTTTCCGCGGCCCGCATCCAGCTTGACAATATCCGCAAAAAAGCGCGGGAAGACCGGAAATACAGTCTCATGGCCAGCATCGGCTGTGAATATGATGACAATGCCCTGCTGGAGCCCATCGATCAGGACGACCTGTATGCAGAGGAGGATGATTTTATTACCACCGCCAGCTTCAGCGGCGGCTATGACTTCATCAAGACCGCCACCATGGTGCTGGGCGCCGGGTACAGCCACTACCAGATGTGGTACAGCGACAACACCGAGTATGACCTGACCGGCAGCATCTTTGATGTCCATGCCCGCTACCGGCGGGGCGCTTTTATCGCCGGCCTGACCTACAAGCCGGCCTATTACTGGGTGGACTCCTCCAGTTACCTCATGCGTCACACCATTACCCCGGCCGTGGCCTGGCAGGGGCGGAACTGGCAGACGGAGCTCTCCTACAGCTATCTGCGGGACAACAACATGTACAACAACGAGGAGGACGGCCACCGCAACCGCGGCATGCTGCGTTTTTTATACCTGCTGCCCGATGAAAAGGGTAAATGCCGGGCCGGGGCCGGGTATGAAGTCAATTCGGCGCAGCATGACGACTATGACTGGGACCGGATCAACACCGAGCTGGGCCTGTACCTGAATGTCTGGTGGGGAATCACCTGCGGTCTGACCGGTCAATGCCGGTTCAAGGAGTATGATCACAAGGACTCTATTTATGATGTCAAGCGGGATGATACCAAGTATATCGGCAATGTTTTCGGTGAAAAATATTTTTACAAGGATATCCTTTCCGCCACCCTGTTGTACGAGTACACCGAAAATGATTCCAATATCAGCAATTATGATTTCAGAAGCAACGCCGTGAAACTGTTTCTGACAGCCAAACTGTAAAAAACAGGAGTCTTGTCTGATGAACCATTTTACGAAAATTCGATTCGTGGTTGCTCTGCCGGCGGTACTGGTGTTTTTCGCGGCCCTGATATTCTATGCGCCGGAGACGGCCGCCCGGGCGTTTATTCCGCCGGACCTGGAGATCCGGGCCACCTACCGTCATGGTAAGGGGCAGTCCGTGGGTACGGTCAAGACGGCCCGGCCCCAGGCCTATATCATGCATTCGGACCGGCAGTATGGGTATGTGGCCAAAAAAGGCCTGCCCCTGTATAGCGGGGATACCCTGTTTACCCGGAAAGATGGTAAACTGGCGGTTTCTTTTAAGGACGGCAGTGAAACCGTGCTGGCCGCCAACTCCAGCCTGGTCATCAACAAAAGCGTCTATGATCCCGAAGGAGGCAACCGGCTTTCCTTTATGGAGATGATCTCCGGAAAGGCCCGGTTCGTGGTGAAGAAGCTGGCCGAGTACAAGCATTCCCGGTTCAGCGTCAAAACCGCCTCCTCGGTGGTGGGCGTGCGGGGGTCGGACTTTATTCTGGAAATCAGCCAGGACGGCAACCGCA
>CAYTQK010000319.1:0-3204 GCA_964439745.1 uncultured Desulfobacterales bacterium | reverse complement strand
ATTGAGGCAGATCAGGGAACTATATATCGACGGTTTCGGCATCGTCACCGATCATGAACTGTGCGGGCTGCGGCCGGGCGTTAACATCCTGCGCGGCCGCAACGAGGCGGGCAAGTCCACCTTGCTGCAATTCATCCGTTTTACCCTTTTCGGCTACCCCCATTCCATTGAACAGCGGCTGCCGCCGGTGCACGGCGGGAGCCACGGGGGGCGGATCAAGGCCGTCACCGCCGACAACCGGGAGGTGGTTTTTGAAAGAAGCGCCGGCTACCCGGGCGACCACCGCCTCTATTTTCCGCATGACGATGCCGGTCCGGCCGACAACTGGCAGCGGCTGCTGGGCCATGGGACGGCCGGATTCTTTAACAATGTCTATGGCATTTCCCTGGATGAACTGGTCAGCCTGGCGACGTTGAGTGATTCCGGTGTGGAAGACAAGATTTTCAGCGTCGGCCTCGGCCTGGCCGCTTCCTCGCTGGGGGAGATGGAAAAGGCCCTGGTTGCCAGGCAGGAAGAGATCTACAAGCCCCGCGGAACCAAGCAGACCGTGCCGAAACGGAAAAAGGACCTGGATCAGAAAAAGGCTGAAATTCGTGATATCCAGGAGCATCTGCCCCGATATGAACGGTTGAGCGGTGATATCGCCCGGCTTCAGGAGGCTCTGGCCGCGGTGACCGCCGATCACGACCGGGAAAAAGAGGTTCATGATCGATTGTCCGATTATTTGAAGTGCTATGACAGCTATGTCACCATCCGGCAAACGGAGGAAAAACTGGCGCAGTTGCCGCCCGGCGGGACGTATCCGGAAAATGGCCTGCCCGAGATGGCGCGCCTGGAGGAGGCGGAGCAGCGGCTGGAGCAGCAGAGAAAAGAACTGGAGCGGCAGCAGGCCGGGTATGACAAGGCGCTGGCAAAATTGTCGCCCAATCCGGACCTGGTGGCGGAAACGGCGGCGGTGGAAAACCTGGCCGCCAATCGGGAAAAGTACAAGACCTGGCAGGAGGAGTCCCGGGAGGAACATCTGGCGCTGGCGGCGCTGAACCGGTCCATCCAGGACCGTCTCCGGCTGATCCACGGCGACTGGACAGAAAAGAAGCTGCTCTCCCTGGGCGGCATCGTGCGCCACCGCGACCGGCTGCGGGAATTCCGGGAGCGGCTGGACGCAATTACAGCGCGTGTAACCGCGGCCGAAAACGATCTGGCCGCGCTGCAGAAGGGAAAGGCACGGCTTGATGCCGATGCCGCCGGCCTGCTGCTGGCTCTGGTCCTCTGGCTGGTGTCGGTACCTTTCTTTGTGGAGGCCCGGTACTGGTGGGGCGGCACCCTGGTGCTGGCCGGTCTGGTGCTGCTGGCGGGAAGAAAATGGCTGACCACCGGGGATCCGATCCGGGAGGCGGAAGAGCGCCTGGATGCCGTTCGACGGGAAGCGGAGGAAGCCGCGGCCGAATTCCGGGCGTATCTGGTGACGAAGCTGGGGCTGGATGATTCTTTGCGGCCGGCCGCCGCTTTGGAAACCCTGGACCGGGTGGAGCATCTGCTGGAGAAGATTCAGGAACGGGACCGGCGCCAGGTTCGCCTGGCGGAAAAGGACGCGTTTCTGGAAAAATTTTCCCGGCAGGTGGACCGAATTGCCCGGCTGGCGCCGGAGACGGCCGCCGTCAGTCCGGCGGACAGCGACAAGGCGGCCCTGGCCGGTAAAATTATCGCGTCCCAGCGGCAGGCCGCGGCCTGTGAGCAGGAACAGCATGACCTGGAAAAAAAGCTGGCTGAAACCACGGCCGCCCGGCAGGCTGCCGCGCAGGACCTGGCCGAGGTCCGAGCGAATATAGCAGTCCTTTTGACGACTGTGGGTGCTGCCAGTCGGGAAGAATTCCGCAGAGTTTACAGGCAGGAAGACGAACGCCGGGAGGCCGAAGAGCAGCGAACCCGCGCCCTGCAGACCCTGGAGCAGATTGCCGGCCGGGGTGCGGCCGAGCGGGTCATGGCCTGTCTGGATGCTTCTGAAAAACAGGAGCTCACGGCCGAGCGGGACCGGGCCGCCCAGGCCTTGTCGGATCTGTCCCGGCGCCGGGACGATCTCAATCGGGAGATCAGCGCCCTGGAAACGGAACAGGCCGGGTTGCGGTCAACCTCTGATCTGGCCGCGGTTATGACCGAAGCCGAATCCATCCGGGAAGAGCTGGATATCGCCCGCCGGGAGTGGATTGCCGCCGCCGCGGCCCGGCTGATCCTGGACGAGGTCAAAAAACAGTACGAGCAGGACCGGCAGCCGGCCGTCATTAAAAATTCCAGCGCTTATTTTGAAAAGATTACCGAAGGCCGCTATCCGCGGATTCACGTTTCCCTGGAAGAGAGGGAGGTGACGGTTTTTGATGGCCGGGAAACGAAAAAAAAGATTGAGCAGCTGAGCCGGGGAACCCGGGAGCAGCTGCTCATCAGTCTCCGGCTGGGGTTTATCGAGGAATTCGAGAAAACGGCCGAACCGCTGCCGCTGGTCCTGGACGAAGTGCTGGTCAACTTTGATCGCCCCCGGGCGGAACAGGCGGCCCGTCTTTTCCACGATTTTGCCCGGAACCGTCAGATCCTGCTGTTTACCTGCCATCCCCGGACGATCCGGTTGTTTGACGAGTTGGACGTCACCGTTCATGAGCTCTGAACGCGCCAGGACGGCGTGTCAGGTGGAAACCAGTTCCACGTGCAGCTTGCGGGTGCGGGGACCGTCGAATTCGCAGAAAAAAACCGACTGCCAGGTACCCAGGACCAGTCGTCCCCGGTCGATGATCACTGTCACCGAACTGCCCATCAGCCCGGCCTGGATATGCGCATCTGAATTGCCCTCGGCGTGACGGTAGCCGGCCCGGGCCGGGACCAGTTTTTCCAGGTGGGCCAGGATGTCCCGGGATACGTCCGGATCGGCGTTTTCATTAATGGTGATGGCGGCGGTGGTGTGGGGCACATAGGCTACCAGCAGCCCGCTGGTGATGCCGGCCTCGGCCACGGTCCGATTCAGTTCATCGGTCACGTCCTGCATCTCTCTCCGCCGGCCGGTGGATACGGACAGGGTGATCATGGTGGTCTCCTCCTGAATGATTATTCTTTGAAATAATGTAGCACGTCTGTGTACAATTTACACATGATCAGCGTCGATGCCCATCCCTCTCCGGACCCTTTTTATCGCTGGCCGCGGCTCTGGCCCATCCTTTT
>CAYTQK010000318.1:0-3208 GCA_964439745.1 uncultured Desulfobacterales bacterium | reverse complement strand
TCCAGGAAGAGACCCATATCACCAAGGTGGTCGATCCGTTGGGCGGTTCCTACTACGTGGAGAGCCTGACCGCTTCCATCGTCAACGAGGCCCGCCGCATCATCGGCGAGATCGAAGACCTGGGCGGCATGGCCAAGGCCATCGAGTCGGGTATGCCCAAGCTGCGCATCGAAGAAGCGGCCGCCCGTCGCCAGGCCCGCATCGACCAGGGCAAGGAGACGGTGGTCGGGGTCAACAAGTACCAGGTGGAAGACGAGGCACCCCTGGAGGTGCGGGAGGTGTCCGAGGCGGTCCGGGAAGAGCAGGTTGCCCGCCTGCAGGAAATCCGCCAAAACCGCGACGCCGCCGAAGTGGAACGAACCCTGGCGGCCATTACCAACTGCGCCGAGCAGGGCGGCAACCTGCTGGAAGCCTGCATCCCGGCCATCCGGGCCCGGGCCACGGTGGGCGAGGTGACCGAGGCCATGGAAAAGGTCTTCGGCCGCTACGTGGCCACCACCCAGTGCATCTCCGGAGTCTATGCCGGCGAATACGGAAACAGCGAAATTATCGCTTCCCTGCGCAAGCGTACCGAGACCTTTGCCGAAAAAGAGGGGCGCAAGCCGCGCATCCTGGTGGTCAAGATGGGCCAGGACGGCCATGACCGGGGCATCAAGGTGGTGGCCACCGGCTACGCCGACCTGGGCTTTGACGTGGACATCGGCCCCATGTTCCAGACGCCGGAAGAGGCGGCCCGCATGGCCGTGGAAAACGACGTGCACGTGGTCGGCGTCTCCAGCCTGGCGGCCGGCCACAAGACCCTGGTGCCCCAGCTGGTGGCCGCCCTCAAGGCCGAGGGCGGCGAAAACATCAAGGTGGTGGTGGGCGGCATCATTCCGCCTTCGGATTATGATTTTCTTTTCCAGGCCGGCGCCTGCGGCGTGTTCGGCCCCGGCACGGTGCTGACCGATTCCGCCAACCAGGTGCTCAACGAACTGGAAAAGGCCGCCTGACATGGCTGATGACCAGGTACAGGACTATGTCCGGGGAGTGCGGGCCGGCAACCGGCGTCTGCTGGCCAGGGCCATCACCCTGGTGGAAAGCTCGCTGGCGCGGCACCAAAAGATGGCCGGCCAGGTCCTGGAACAGCTTCTGCCGGATACCGGCCGGGCCGTCCGCCTGGGCATTACCGGCGTGCCCGGGGTGGGCAAGAGTGTCTTCATCGAGACCCTGGGCACCTTGCTGACGGCCCGGGACCACAAGGTGGCGGTGCTGGCGGTGGATCCCAGCAGCGCCCGCAGCGGCGGCAGTGTCCTGGGCGACAAGACCCGCATGGAAAAGTTGGCCGCCGACCCCCGGGCATATATCCGGCCGTCCCCGTCCGGCACCACCCTGGGCGGCATTGCCCGCAAGACCCGGGAATCCATTCTCTTGTGCGAGGCGGCCGGATTTGACGTGGTCATAGTGGAGACCGTGGGCGTGGGCCAGTCGGAAACGGCCGTGGCCGCCATGGTGGATTTTTTCCTGGTGCTGATGCTGGCCGGCGCCGGGGATGAACTGCAGGGGATCAAGAAAGGCATCCTGGAGCTGGCCGACGCCATCGCCATTACCAAGGCGGATGGGACCAATGTCGAGAACGCCCGCCAGGCCAGGAAAGAGTACGAGGCCGCCCTGCACATGCTGGCCCCGGGCGCTTCGGTCTGGCAGCCGCCGGTGCTGACCTGTAGCGCCCGGGAGGGGACCGGTATCGACGCCATCTGGGAAACCGTCTGCGCCCATCGCGAAAAGCTGCAGGCATGCGGCGAATTTGAAGCCAAGCGGCGGGAGCAGGCCCGGCAGTGGATGTGGCGGCTGGTGGAAGAGGGTGTCCAGGATCGTTTCATGAGCCTGCCCGAGGTGCGCGATCATGCCGACGCCATCGTGGAGCAGGTCGTGCGCGGGGAAATCACGGCCGCCCAGGGCGCCGCCAGCCTGCTCTTTTATCTTGACAAACGACTTATAATATAGATATATTTAACAATTTTGGAAAACGGTTGGACCGGCTGGCGGCAGACCTTTGCCCGTCTGGCGGGATAATGACCGGGGCGGGCGGACCGGAAACAAGGTAAAGTCGCCTCCGCCGCCAGCATTCTGTAATATTCGTTTTGCGATAACACGCCATCAGGAAGGGGATTCGGGTATGGATACAACGGCAGGCAAGCTCAAGGAGCTCAAGGAAAAAGAAAAAAAGATGCGGGAGATGGGCGGTGCCGAGGCCGTGGCCAGGCACAGAGAAAAAGGCAAGATGACGGCCCGGCAGCGCATCGAGGCCCTGTTCGATCCCGGCACGTTCCGCGAACTGGACATGTTTGTCAAGCACCGCTGTACCTATTTCGGCATGGATAAAGTTGATATCCCGGCGGACGGGGTCATTACCGGCCACGGCCTGGTGGACGGCCGGCCGGTCTTTGCCTATTCCCAGGACTTTACCGCCCGGGCCGGCAGCCTCGGCGAGATGCACGCCAAAAAGATCACCAAGGTCATGGACATGGCTCTCAAGGCCGGCGCCCCCCTGGTGGGCATGAACGACTCCGGCGGCGCCCGCATCCAGGAGGCGGTGGACGCCCTGTCCGGCTACGGGGAGATCTTCTACCGTAATTCCAACTGTTCCGGCGTCATTCCCCAGATTTCGGCCATCATGGGACCTACCGCCGGCGGGGCGGTCTACTCCCCGGCCATGACCGACTGGATCTTCATGGTCAAGGAGACCAGCTACATGTTCATCACCGGTCCCCAGGTGATCAAGTCGGTCACCGGCGAAGAGATCACCTTCGAGGAGCTGGGCGGCGCCATGACTCACAATGAAAAGAGCGGGGTGGCCCAGTTCGCCTGCGAAAACGACCAGGACGCCATCGACCAGATCAAGCGGTTGCTCGCCTACGTACCTGCCAACAACATGGAAGAGCCGCCGGTGGTTAATACCGGCGACGATCCCTTCCGCGAAATTCCGGAGCTGGATACCATCATTCCCGACGACGTCAACCAGGCCTACGATATGAAGGAGATCATCAAGGCCCTGGTGGACAACAACGAGATTTTCGAACCCCACCAGTATTTCGCCAAAAACATCATCGTCTGCTTTGCCCGGCTGAACAACCGCAGCATCGGCATCATCGCCAACCAGCCCAGGGTTCAGGCCGGCTGCCTGGACATCAACGCATCGGACAAGGCCACCCGGTTCATCCGATTC
>CAYTQK010000317.1:0-3247 GCA_964439745.1 uncultured Desulfobacterales bacterium | reverse complement strand
CGGCCCTTGATTCTTGGTACCCACGTCTCTCTAGTCCGTCGGCGCCACGATGCCGTACAACCGCATGCGATACACTTAGCTGGCACCGTCCTGCTTCGCTTCCCAGTTGATGTCCGACGGGGTTTCCGGATGAGCATCCCAGAGTTCTGATCCGACCTTGTCGGGCGGCCGGGTGTCGGATCTCCGGTAGGCGGTCTGCCCCAGCGTAATAGTATCCCCAGTAGTGCCAGCACCATAACGATCAAAAATGATATCTTCCCTGTTGGCCGTAGTCTCTCGATATGGATTATCAACAGTATCTCCCGAGGTAAATTCTTCCCTCATCTCTCTGCCATGACCGTCTGCACTCACGCCTGGATTACTTCGTCGGTTCGGCCCATACACCATGGTGTAGTTGGAATCCATGGAAGCCAGCTCCCCCAACTCTTCGACGGTACGGTCATAATCCCCCATCTTCAGAGCGCCCAGCTCGCCGTAATTTTCGATGTAGATATCACTGGACAATCGCACCACGGTCACATTTTCCGGGGTCCAGGAATCATCCGCTGTAAAATCGGGATCGTGTGGTTCAGTAGCATCATAATCAAAATTTTTGCGATAAAAATCTTCATAAATGCCCAGTTCAGCCATGGTGCCGGCCTGGGCTTCGCTGAGCTGCTGGTTGGTCATCACGTCCATGCCGGCCGCGGCGGGCATGGCCATGACCAGAAAAATGGCCGGGAGCAGCAGCAAGAAAAATGCCGCCACAAGGCTTGGCAAAGTTGCTGCAGGTAAATTCCCCTTCCGGCAGTCCGGCCGGTGAGCAAAAATGATTTGCTGAGACCCCGGCCTTTCAGGCGGGTCCGGAACCGGACGAGCCAATCGATATTCATTCATACCTGGTCCTTCGATCATCGTCACGTATTTACAAATGGATTCCCCTCTGCTGCGCCGCTATGGAGCCAACAAAAGCATCCTTTGGCATTTTTATACCGATAAGGCACAAGGCCTTCTAAAAAAATCGGATTATTATAGTAAACATTGTTTATTTAACTATAATATAGAAGGGCATTTTCATCCTGTCAATACTTAATTTATTCCCCGCCAATTCCGATGAATCCGGGATGCCGACCCGGGGAGATCCGACCGCAGGCCTGCAGGTTTTCATTGCTTCCCCAGCGCAGCCCTTCAAACACAAAATATGAAATTCCGGAAAAAAAGATGCTGCTCAGAAGTTATGAAACTTTTTATGAGGCCTTCAACCATAAAGAAAATTTTGTGATCCCGGCACCACTGATTCGTTGACACCCGCTACGATTCGGAGTATGAAAAAACAAGGTTCGCTCAGGATATACCCAGGTATGGTTATCACCCAATTGCTCATCTATATACCAATATGCCGATGGCAACCTGCCGCCTGTACTTTTCATGTCCATAAACAACATATCCCCAGAAAAAAAAATTATTGCCTGCCGGCGGGGCGCTGAAAAATGGTGCCTGCCTGTCTACCTGTTGATTCTGGTCGGACTGGGTTGGCTGACCTATGGAAACACCTTCCTGGTTCCCTTTGTTTTTGACGACAAACCCGGTATCACGGAAAATCCGCATATCCGGATGACCCGCCTGACCGGGG
The DNA here is from genome assembly GCA_964439745.1 of uncultured Desulfobacterales bacterium. Taxonomy (GTDB): domain Bacteria; phylum Desulfobacterota; class Desulfobacteria; order Desulfobacterales; family Desulfosudaceae; genus CAYTQK01. Next base: position 1,635 of record CAYTQK010000317.1, on the reverse strand, counting down.
AACAGATTAAAAAGATTGCCGAAAGACATTGCGCGAAAAGATTTGTAGCCAATTTCACCTTTGCCCTGAACCATTACTTTCATCGCTATCACCTGACCGGCTATCATGTGGTCAATCTGGCCATCCATATCATCAATGGTCTGCTCGTTTTTCTGCTGATCCGGCAGACCCTGCAATTACTGGAGAAACCCCTACCCGGCCTGCCGATTTTCGGGGCTGCCCTGTGGCTGGTCAACCCGGTTCATATCCAGTCTGTCACCTATATCGTGCAGCGGATGAACTCCCTGTCGACCCTGTTTTATCTTTTGGCCCTGTTTTTATATATCCAGGGCCGCCTGGCAGTCCGCCGCCATCAAAACAGGCCGGCCTTTCTGTTGTTTTGTTCCTGCCTGCTGGCAGGGCTCCTATCCCTGGGCAGCAAGGAAATCGCCGTCACCCTGCCCCTCATGCTGCTTGTTTACGAATGGTATTTTTTTCAGGATTTGCGTTTATCCTTCTGGAAAAAAGCCATGCCCTGGGCAATTGCCGCCGTCCTTATCATCTCGGGTCTGGCCCTGGTTTATCTCGGGGTAAATCCGGTCGAACGGATCGCCAAGGCGTATGCCCAACAACCCTTTTCCATGGGGGAACGGCTGCTCTCCCAGCCGCGGGTCATCTGCCATTACCTGTCGCTGCTTTTTCTTCCCCTGCCGGAGCGGTTGAACATTATCCACCACGTGACCGCTTCCACCTCCCTGACAGTTCCGCCGACGACACTGCTGGCCATCCTTTTCTTGTCCCTGCTGCTGGGTACCGCCATCCTGTCCGCCCGATCACACCGGCTGTTTTCTTTTGCTGTTATCTGGTTCTTCGTCACCATCCTGCTGGAATCCTCTTTCATCGGGCTGGCAATGATGTTTGAGCACCGTACCTATCTGCCTTCGGTGTTTTTGTTTATCGCCGCAGCCGCCGGCCTGATGCGCATCAAACCATCGTGGCTGGCTTGCAGCACCCTGGCGACATTGATTATTATATCCGGGATATGGACCTGGCAGCGCAACAGCCAGTGGCAGAATAAAATCGATTTCTGGCAAGACGCCATCGAGAAAGATCCCCGGTGCATCCGGCCGCACAACAACCTGGGCATTGCCCTGGCCGAAGCCGGACGCTACCGCGAAGGCATCGCCGCCTGCCAGCAATCCATCGCTCTTTCTCCGCCCCAGGTCAATACTGCCCGGCCATACAACAATATCGGCCGGATGTACAACCTGCTGGGAAAAAACGAACTGGCCGAAGAATACTGCCGGCGGGCCATTCGCATTGAACCGGATTTAGCCCCGGCCCACATGAATCTGGGAAAGATCATGCTCGATCAGGGTCAGCCGGAAAAAGCCGTTGTTCATCTGGAAAAGGCCCTCACTTTGGCCCCGCACCTGCTGCCTGCTTATCTGCAACTGGCCGAAGCATATTTTAAAGTTACCGGTCAGCCGGAGCGAGCCATCCGTGTATGCCGCCAGGTCCTGGAGATCAATCCGGAATTTCTGGAGGCGCGGCGCCTGATCGGCACCTTCTGGCTGGCAGCCGGCGAACCAGCCCAGGCCCTGCCTCATCTGCTGGCCGTTTTACAGGAACAGCCAAAGAATATAGCCGCCAATC
>CAYTQK010000316.1:0-3247 GCA_964439745.1 uncultured Desulfobacterales bacterium | reverse complement strand
CGCTTCAGCTTCCGGCACGGCCTGGTCGGCGACCCCGTGCCCGACCAGGTCATCCAAAAAGAAGTCACCCCGGTTACCCTGGAGGTGCTCCTCCGCCGCCTGCGCAAATATGAATCAAACCGGGAATGATCTTGACTTTTGCGACCAAAGTAGCTATCTAAAAAAGAAAGTAGCTACCGCAACAGCCATTTGTAAAAATCCGGGGGATACCCATGAAAACCGTCGGAATCAAGGATATCAAGAACAATTTAAGCCGGTATTTAAAACAGGTCAAATCCGGCGAAGAGGTCATTATCACGGAACGGGGCAGACCCATTGCCCGGATTATCCGGGAACAGCCCGCCGGCACTTCTTTGCACCTGGCCCTGGCGCCGTTGATTGAACAAGGCGTCGTCACCATGCCTACCCTGGGGCCCTCCCAAACCACTGTGACGCCGCTGCGCGCACCTGGCAAACCCGCTTCTGAAATGGTTCTGGAAGACCGCCGATGATCGTCTACCTGGACACCAGCGCCCTGGTCAAGCGATATTTCCAGGAACCGTTCACCGCCGAAGTCCTGGCCAAATGGAAAGAAGCCGAAGCCATCGTCACCTCGGCGGTAGCGTACGCCGAAACCCTGGCCGCCATGTACCGCAAACAGCGGCAGGACGAGCTGGCCCCAAACACCATCCGCGACCTGGCGAGGTCCTTTCAAGCCGACTGGCAGACGATCATCCGGGTGGAGGTCTGTGAGGCGCTGAACCCCTATATTGATAATGTTTTACAGAACCACCCCCTGCGGGGCTTTGATGCCGTTCACCTGGCCTCGGCCCTGCTCATCGGCCAGCAGTTGTCCGCCCCTCTTTTTTTCGCCTGTTTTGACCAGCAACTCAACCAGGCCGCCCGGGAAAACGGCCTGCCTGTCTTTTAGCCCCCCGCCAGAATCCGTCCCTTCGTGCCGCGGGATGGGACATAGGGGGTTCTATAATAAAAAAAATGGCTTGACAATTTAACAAAATTATTGCAGATTGAATATTAAAAATTCAATTTACAAAGAGCGCCTCCCATGATTCCGCGCAAACTTGAAAAAAAACTGCTTCAGGCAGCCGGGCAGTACCCGGTTGTTACCCTCACCGGTCCCCGGCAATCCGGCAAAACCACCCTGGCCCGAATGGCCTTTCCTGAATACGCCTATGCCTCCCTGGAGGACCCGGATCTTCGGGGACTTGCCCTTGAGGACCCCCGGGGGTTTCTGAATCGGTTTTCAGACGACGTTATCCTGGACGAAGCGCAGCGCGCGCCGGATCTTTTTTCCTATATCCAGACAATAGTGGACCAGGAAGACCGTCCCGGCCGGTTTATTCTTACCGGCTCGCAGAATTTTCTGCTGGCCAGAAGCATCAGCCAATCCCTGGCGGGAAGATGCGCGATCCTGCACCTGCTGCCCTTTTCCCTGAGTGAACTGATGGATTGGCCCGACGTGCCCCTTCACCAGACAGGAAAGACCATTCCGGCCAAACGAACGCCGCCTGAACGCGGCCTGTTTGAATGGCTGAAAACCGGATTCTATCCGCGTATTCATGACAAGCAGTTGTTGCCGGACGAATGGCTGAAAAACTACCTTCATACCTACATCGAAAGGGATGTCCGGGATATCGTCAACGTGGGCGATCTGGAGGCGTTTCGCCGTTTCATAGGCCTGTGCGCCGGCCGCACGGGCCAGCTGCTGAACCTCAGCTCCCTGGCCGCGGACTGCGGCATCACCCATACCACGGCCAGGCGCTGGCTGTCGATTCTGGAGACCAGCTTTATTGTCATGCGGCTATCACCCCATTTTCGCAATTTCAATAAGCGGCTGATAAAGTCCCCAAAGCTTTATTTCCTGGATCCGGGCTTGTTATGTGTCCTGCTGCGAATACAAAAATCTGAAGATCTTTACCAGCACGCGTCCCGCGGCAATATATTTGAAAACTTTGTTGTTGCCGAGCTTTATAAAAAAGCCTTTCACAGCGGCACAGATCCGAACCTGTTTTTCTGGCGGGATTCCACCGGCCATGAAGTGGACATTATCATTGATAACGGCCTCGACCTGATGCCCATTGAAATCAAATCCGGCCAAACCGTGGCCGCCGATTTTTTTAAAAACCTGGACTTCTGGCGAAAGATTTCCGGCCAGCCCCAGACGGATGCGGCCCTGATTTACGCCGGCGACCACTCTTACCGCACAAAAAACACCAATGTCTGCGCCTGGTGGCAGATCTGAATTTCCCCTGTCTCCCTTATCTGTTTCATCGGGTCGGCGCCCCCGTGCCCGGCCCGGTCATCCCAAAAGAAGTCACCCCGGCCACCCTGGCGGTGCTCATCCGCGACCTGGCGAGGTCCTTTCAAGCCGACTGGCAGACGATCATCCGGGTGGAGGTCTGTGAGGCGCTGAACCCCTATATTGATAATGTTTTACAGAACCACCCCCTGCGGGGCTTTGATGCCGTTCACCTGGCCTCGGCCCTGCTCATCGGCCAGCAGTTGTCCGCCCCTCTTTTTTTCGCCTGTTTTGACCAGCAACTCAACCAGGCCGCCCGGGAAAACGGCCTGCCTGTCTTTTAGCCCCGGCCAGAAACCATTACCTCGTTCCGCCCAATGGAACAAACTGCCGCTATCCTTACCCATAGCTGGCCAAATTTGATGGTCTCGCAAAATTATGGTACAGAACAAGTAACCCGAAAACAAAACCACAGACGACCCCAAAGATGCCAACGCCCTATGCTCACCCTCACCTTTGACATGGCCTTTGATCACGGCCACTGGCCCGGCCCCCTGGCCGGCCGGCGGGCCGCTGCCGGAGACCTCTGGGTCGGCCCCCTGGGCCTGCTCAACCTCCTTGAAACCATGACCGGCCGGCGCGGCCCGGCCACCCCCCGGGCGGTACGGGTGGCCTCCCTGGTGCCGGCCATTCGGGCCGGCCGGGGCTTCTGGAGCCAATCCGCCCAGGTCGACCCCTTTGGCACCGCCGACAAGCTCCTCCAGTGGCGGGACGATCTCTGGCTGCACGGCTGGCGCGGCGACACCGGCTGTGGCCGGCTGCCGGACCTGGCGGCGATCACCGCCGAGGCCCTGCCCGGCCTGCCCGACCGCCTGCCGGCCGCCGAACAGGCCCTGCTGGCCGCCAACAACACCATCACCAGCCTGCGCCTGCTGGAACCGCCGAGCAACCTGCCCCTTGCCTGGCGGCAGCTCCTCGCCGCCCTGGAAAGCACCGGCACCGCCGTCA
>CAYTQK010000315.1:0-3271 GCA_964439745.1 uncultured Desulfobacterales bacterium | reverse complement strand
GGGTCAACGCGGCCGAGGATGCCATCGCCAATTGCTACCAGATGATGCGGGCGTCAGTTAACGCCTGAGTGGACGCCGGCTGAAATTTTCTGTCCAGGTCGGGTTCATGGATGGCGTGGCACCGGTGATCGACGGGCTGTCGGCTGTGATCATCCGCACCGGATTGAAGGAAAGAATATGCCGAACGAAAAGATCGACCCAGAAATTGCCAGGGTGCACGCGGATTTTTGCGGAGTTCTGGCCAGTGGCACCCGCATTATGATCATGTGGCTGCTGTCTGACGGCGAACAGACCGTCGGTTCCCTGGCCCGGGCCCTGGACCTGTCCATTGCCAACGTTTCCCAGAATCTTCGCGTCATGCGGGACCGGGGAGCGGTGGTCGCCCGCAAGGATGGCCAGAAAGTTTATTACCAGATCGCCAATCCGAAATTTTTAAAAGGATACATGCTGATCCGCCAAGGCATCATTGAGCAGATGGAGCAGGGCCTGCGCAATGTATCCGGCGGCTGACCACCACGGCAGCTTTCATGGCGTCCGGCCTGGCGCGCCGGTTTTCGGCATCATTCCGGCGGGCCGGTACCCGGGCAGTGCCGGTGGCCGGATAGACTTTACATGCCGCCGGCAATGTATTATGTCTTAAAAGGATGTAGGCAGGCAAACATCCCGGCACTGCCGTGGCTCACCAGCAGGCACCGGCGCGGCCGTCCGGGATTGTCATGAGATTTTCGGGACGGCCGGTTATCGAAAGGGCGCATTCATACCAGTCCCATCGTGGTGGGATCGGATCGGCGGGGTAAAGGAGGTACCAGATGTTTAAAATCATACGAAGAAAAGAAATGGCGCAGGGGACGGTGGTTCTCAATGAAATTGAGGCCCCTCTGATCGCCGCCAAGGCCAAACCGGGGCAGTTTGTCATTCTCAAGGCCAACGAAACCGGTGAGCGGATTCCCCTGACCATGGCGGATACGGATCCGGAAAAAGGCACCATTACCGTTATTTTCATGATCGTCGGCAAGAGCACCGAGCTCTTTGCCACCCTCCGGGAGGGGGACGGCTACCAGGACGTGATCGGTCCCTTGGGCAAACCCACCCATATCGAAAAGGTGGGCAAGGTGGTCTGCGTCGGCGGCGGCACCGGCGTGGCCGTTCTGCATCCCATTACCCGGGCCATGAAAGAGGCCGGCAACACGGTCACCTGCATTATCGGCGCCCGGAACAAGGACCTGCTCATCCTGGAGGAGGAGATGAAGGCCGCTTCCCACGATCTGCGGGTATGCACCGATGACGGCTCGTACGGTCATCACGGTTTTGTCACCGATGTTTTAAAAGAGGTACTGGAAGAAAATGACGATATGCAGCTGGCCGTGGCCATCGGTCCGGTGCCCATGATGAAGGCCTGTTCGGCGGTGACCAAAGAGTTCGGCGTCAAAACCCTGGTCAGCCTCAACCCCATCATGGTGGACGGTACCGGCATGTGCGGCGGCTGCCGGGTTTCCGTGGGCGGCAAGACGAAATTCGCCTGCGTGGACGGACCGGAGTTCGACGGCCACGAGGTCGATTATGACGAGCTGACCCTGCGCTTGCGGGCCTACACGAATCAGGAACAAGAGAGCCACAAATGCTTCCTGGAAAAAGACGGAGCAAAGGGGGAATAAAATGGCGGAGCGCGAAAAAAAGGAGAAGATCCCCCGGCAGGACATGCCGGAACAGGCACCGGCCGAACGGGCCCGGAATTTTGATGAGGTCCCGCTGGGCTTGACCCCGGAAGCAGCTATCAAAGAGGCCCGGCGGTGCCTGCAATGCAAGAAACCTTCCTGCGTGGATGGCTGTCCGGTGGCCGTGGATATCCCGGGCTTTATCCTCCGGATCAAAGAAGGCGATTTTACCGGCGCCATTGAAAAGATATGGGAGCGCAACAGCCTGCCGGCCGTCTGCGGCCGGGTCTGTCCCCAGGAATTGCAGTGCGAAGGCGCCTGTATTCTGGGTAAGAAGGACGATCCCGTGGCCATCGGTCACCTGGAACGGTTTGTGGCCGATTACGAACGCGCCCGGCGCCAGGCTGAGCAGCCGGCCAAGGCCGCGCCCACCGGGAAAAAGGTGGCCGTGATCGGGTCCGGCCCCTCCGGCCTGACGGTGGCCGGCGACCTCATCGTCCGGGGCCACGAGGTGACCATCTTCGAGGCCTTTCATAAACCCGGCGGCGTCCTGGTGTACGGGATTCCCGAGTTCCGCCTGCCCAAGGAGATCGTCTTTTCCGAGGTGGACGGCCTGGACGCCCTGGGCGTCAAAGTGGAAACCGATATGGTGGTCGGCCGCAGCATTACCGTCGAAGAACTGTTCGAGCAGGGGTATGACGCCGTTTTTCTCGGGGTAGGCGCCGGTCTGCCCATGTTCCTGGGCATTCCCGGTGAAAATTACGCCGGGGTCTTTTCCGCCAATGAATACCTGACCCGCACCAATCTCATGAAGGCTTACCGCTTTCCCGAATACGACACCCCGGTCATCAAGGGCCGCAACGTGGTCACCATCGGCGGCGGCAATGTCGCCATGGACTCGGCCCGGACCGCCCTGCGCCTGGGCGCGGAGCACTCCTATATCGTCTACCGCCGCTCCAAAGAGGAGCTGCCCGCCCGGGCGGCTGAGGTCCACCACGCCGAGGAGGAGGGCGTCGAATTCCGGCTGCTGACCAATCCCACCCGTTTTTTCGGGGATGAAAACGGCCGGGTGACCGGTATGGAAGTGCTGCAGATGGAGCTGGGCGAACCGGATGAATCCGGCCGCCGCCGGCCCCTGCCGGTGGAAGGCTCGGAATCCACCATTGAATGTGATCTGGTCATCGTGGCCGTCGGCGCCGGCGCCAATCCCCTGCTGACCCAATCCATGGAAGGACTGGAATTGAACCAGCGGGGCTATATCGTTGCCGATGAAAAAACCGGCAAGACCACCCGTCCGGGGGTCTGGGCCGGCGGCGACATCGTTACCGGTTCGGCCACGGTCATCCTGGCCCTGGGCGCCGGCCGGACCGCGCCCCGACTGGGACGCACCGCCACGCTGCGGCGGCCCCATCGGTCCCTGAACCACGACCTTTGCATCACGGCGGCCTGCGGTACGGCAGGTGACACCGCCTCCCCGGAGAAAGAGAAAGGACATTATGGCATCGCTTGATCTCAAATCGCTGGTGGGCAAACTCAACCCGTCCTGCCGCAAGGCCCTGGAGGCGGCCGCCGGCCTGTGCCAGTCCAACACCCACTACGAGGTGGACCCCGAACAC
>CAYTQK010000314.1:0-3284 GCA_964439745.1 uncultured Desulfobacterales bacterium | reverse complement strand
CGAGCCGGCGTGGGCGGCGGCCGCAGCCGGGTCCGCCGAAAAAGAAGGTAACACCCCCAGAAGCACGCACGGCGAAAGTAAAAAAGCTGCGCACCCAAGCGGAAAAGGGATCGATCAAAAAAGATAAGAACTGGGGCACCGAATAAAAAAAATGGATGGGATGGGCAAACGCCGGCACACCACCGCAAAAAAAGGGAGAAAACCAGAAAACCGAAGCCAGCCCGTTATTGCGGAACCAGAAATATCCATCCAGCAACTGTGGCAGAACGATGGCAAAGTCATGCCCCAGTCCTTTGGTGGTTGAAAAAAACCGGGAAAATATCAAAAAATAAATAAGAATGAGAACAAAACCAGCCAGCACAACAGCGGTTTTTCGCATCCAGTTTTTTTGAATTATCATAAATTACTTATATCACGTTGTCATTTGTCTTTTCAATATTCAGCCATCGGCAGCGCCTCCAAAAAAGATTCCCCTGGGAAATATTTTTATTTTGCATCGGTTGCCCATGACGTATAAAAAAGATATCTGGAAACAATTTATTGCGGTTGGCTCTCAGAATAAAGGATTTGTCCCTCTGGAAACGGCTTTTTCCCTTCTCAAGGACTCATCGGGGAACCGCACCGCCAATGAACCAGGGTTCTGAACATTCATGAATTTTTCACTGATTATTCCGGTCGCACCGGAGAGAAAAGCGTATATCATTGATTCCATCCGGCGGCTGGATTATCCGGAATCCGATTTTGAGGTCCTTGTCACCAGAGGCCCCAACCCGTCGGTCAACCGGAATCAAGGCGCCCGCCAGGCCCGAGGCGAGTTCCTTGTCTTTCTGGATGATGACGCCAGCCTCCCTGACAATTACCTCAGGGAGGCGGAAACATTCTTCCGCCTGCATCCCCAGATCGATATTGTCGGTGGTCCGCAGTTGACGGCCCAGGAAGATAATGGCTTTGCCAGGATCAGCTGGTATGCCCTCTCTTCGCGATTTGGTGCCTGGAAAGTGGCCAACCGGTATTCAGCCGGGAAAGTCAGGCTGGATGTTGATGAGACCGCGGTGTCATCGGCCAACCTGTTATGCCGGCTACGGGTCCTGAAAGCCATCTCCTTTGACACCAGGCTTTTTCCCGGGGAAGACCCCAAGTTCATCGCCGAAGCCAGAAAGGCGGGTTTCCGAATCGCTTTTACACCAACCATTCAATTATATCACCAGCGCCGGCCTACCCTGCCCACCCTTATGAAACAGATATACAGCTATGGCCACGCCCGGCCGCAGAAGGAAACCTTTCGGGAAACGCTCCGGATGCCGTTTTTTTTTCTTCCCAGCCTGCTGGTTCTCTATCTGGCGGGATTGTTGGCGTACTCGCTTCTTCATGCCTTTGGTATCATACGGCTTATGGCCTTGACGCCGGCGTCTTCCGGGGCCGGTCTTTTCCAGAAGCTCCTGCTCCTTCCTCTGATCCTGTACGCACTCCTGGCCTTGTCCTTTGGGATCTATGACGCTTTCAGAAACAGGGAATACAAAGCCATGGTGGCGCTGCCCCTGATCTATCCCGCCATTCATCTGAGCTACGGCTGGGGCATGATCTGCGGCTATGTCAAAAAAATCCGCCGCCGCTGAGCCCCGCTCCCGTCGAAGCTTGGAGGCTTGTACCCTATTAACGGGCTTTCGCACACCCTTGGCCCGAATATAAAATTTTGATATAAATAGATGAAATAACATAGCCTGAGGAAACTTATTGATATCCCAAACCGCCCTTGCTAAAGGCAATAGACATGGAACCGATCCGGGATTACATCATGGCCGGAGCTTGCAGCTCCCTTGGCAAGGCATACCATGTCTTCCGGGATACTCTTGTAACGAGACCACGGTCCTAACCATTATCAACCATATTCATTACCCCAAAAATGCCGGCAGGACGGAGAAAAAAATCATCCGGATCAACCGGTCTGCCGACTGCGAAGACCCATGACCCATTACCTGACCAGCCTTGTTGACCATCCGGATTTTGGCCGGGCAGCAGCGCTGCTGCCGACGGATATTTGTCCTTACCTGTTTTATAACCTGACTCCTTATATATTCACCTTGGCAACCGGCGGTTGGTTTAACTGGGTGATCCGCAAATCCGACCCCTCCTGCCGTCGGCCGGTGGTGCCTGGAAAAAAGTTTACGAAAAACATCAATCGGCATTACCCCAATGAAGTGCTGGTCGACTGTCCCCATCCCGGCCTTAATGTAGTTGTCGGCGTCGGCCCCTGGCGGCAGAATCAGATCTGCCTGCGGGTCATCCACAATGATGACAATTGCGCTTTCCGCCACCCGCTCAACAAATTGATATATCTGGACAAAAGGACCGCAGGCCAAGCCGCTCTGGAATACAACCGCCTTTTTCCGGAATGTTTACTGCGGGCTTTGGCCGGCACATCCCTGGAAACCGCCATTGACCGGTTCGCCAATGGCCAAGCCGTCACCATCACAACTTATCGCATGGTCTACCCCTGCCGTTACCACCGGCAGCCAGCTCCGACGCCCATTCAATTACTGCCGAAAAATGCCTGCGCCCATGTTTTCGCCCGTATTTACCCGCTGGTCCTGTCCAGGATGTACAACGGTAATACTCAACTGCCGATTACTCTGCGCCACCCCGGCCGGGATGGACGGCTGAGCATCACGATAGAAAAATCACCGCTGAAAAAAAGACTGCTCCAGCGATTGCGCCACACCCTCATTGATCATTTTGCCCGGATTATCCGGCATCCCCTGGACCGGCTCGATTACACCCTGGCTGTAAAAATCCTGAAACAGGAAATACCCGGCTGCTCTCTCCGCGAGGGAAATCTCTACCCGGTTAATCTTGACAGCTCCCGCTTTCTCTGCCCGGCCGCCTTTCACGCCGCTTATCCTTATCTGCTGCTGACCGCGGCAGGAACAGTCATGCCCTGGGAAACAAAGGCATCGGAAACGATGGCTAGCGGCCCGGACTGTGTGGGAGCAGCCTACCGGATTGCCAGACACGAAAACAGCGATACGAGGTAACCGTTCATATCTATAGCCCCTTCTATACCGCAAAGAAATTGCCGGTATATACAATTATGTAGCGTTCATAAAAACAATTGACACACCAGACCGCCCTTGCTATAGCTGATTGGCATAAAAGCCCCTTGTTGGCCGGCCCAGCAAAGGTCGGAGTTTCCTGCAGATAGAAGAAGGCATACCCGAACAAAACAGCTGGTGCTGGGCCTCTGGTGGGTGGCGGCAGGTGCAAGTACCACGATTATCAAAAGCCGG
>CAYTQK010000313.1:0-3284 GCA_964439745.1 uncultured Desulfobacterales bacterium | reverse complement strand
CAGGGCTAGCGGGGGGCAGAAAAACCGGGGTGGTACGCCCGATCCCCTGGCCAGGGAGAAGGCGGTGTCCAGGGGAAGCCTGGCCCGGCCGGCACCCCGCTCGGCCCGCCTCGGTCACGGCCACGTGCAGGGGATAGTCGCAGCGGTCCGCGATACGCCGGTAGCTTTCCACCGTTCGTTCCACGTCCGAGGCCTTGATGGAAATCTTGACATCCGTGAAACCGGCCTCCTCGAACAGGGCGATATTCCGCAGGGCGCTCTGGGCCATGGCTTCGGCCGTGGCCCCGCCGTGGGTTGCCAGCAGATCTTTTTCCACGGAACCGGAATTGACACCGATACGGATGGGGACCCCGGCGGCGGCGGCCTTTTCGATCACCCGCAGCGTCTTTTCCCGGCCGCCGATGTTGCCCGGGTTAAGCCGCAAGCCGTCGGCACCGGCGTCAATGGCAGCCACGGCCAGGCGCCAGTTGAAATGAATGTCGGCGATCAGGGGGATCCGGATCTGCTCCCGGATGGCGGTGATGGCCGCGGCCGCTTCCATATCCGGTACGGCCACCCGGATGATTTCACCGCCGGCATCCTGTATGCGATGAATCTGGGCCACGGTGGCGGCCACATCAGCGGTCGGCGTGCTGGTCATGCTCTGCACCGCCACCGGCGCGCCCCCGCCCACGGCCACGGAGCCGACATGAATCTGCCGGGTCTGCCTTCGTTTTCTTACAAAACTCATGAATAAAATCTCTGCTCGTCTGACTGTGAAAAATCAAGTCCTGCTGGGACGACCATAGACATCTTCCATTCGTTCGATGTCTGTTTCGCTGATAATCTGGCCGGTCTGGATTTCAATGACTTCAAGAGGGGCGCGCTCCTGGTTTTCCAGGCGATGACGGGTCCCCGGCGGAAAATAGATCGACTGGTTTTCCTGCAGGACAAACACCTCCTGCTCCCGGGTCACCTTCGCCCGGCCCGATACCACCACCCAGTGTTCGGCGCGGTGCGCGTGCCGCTGCAAAGAGAGTTTGCCGCCGGGATTGACCGTCAGCCGGTTGACGTGAAAGTGCTCGGCCACCACCAGTTGTTCGCAGCTGCCCCAGGGACGGTAACCGATTTTATGGGAAACTGCTTCCCGCCGCCCGGCTGCCTGCAAGACTTCCACCACGTGCTTGACGTCCTGGGCCCGGTCGCGCGGCACCACCAGAACCGAATCGGCGGTTTCCACCACGATATGATCCGTGATCCCGACCGCCGCCACCAGCCGGCCGTCGGACCGCAGGTAGGAACGGGTAACGTCATGACAGACCACGTCTCCCACCAGGACATTCTCCCGCTCGTCCTTGCGACCAACTTCCCAGAGAGCTTCCCAGGAACCCAGGTCGTCCCAGCCGGCCGCAAAAGGAATCATGATGCCGCGATCCGTTTTTTCCATGACGGCATAATCCAGGGAATCGGAGGGGCATTTTCGGAAGGCGGCTTCGTCCAGGCGGAAAAAATCCAGGTCATGGCGTCCGTGCTTTACCGCCTCCCGGCAGGCGGCCACGATCTCCGGCGCCAGGCGCTCCATCTCCGCCAGCACCTGTTTTGCCTTGAACATGAACATGCCGCTGTTCCAACAGTATTGCCCGGATTCAAAATAGGTTCGGGCCGTCGCCGGGTCGGGTTTTTCCACAAAGGCCTCGATCCGGACGGCTTCCGCCGCGGGAGAAGAAGCAGCCGCCGACGCGATGCTTTTGCCCTTTTTGATATAGCCGTAGCCAGTTTCCGGCGCGGTCGGCACAACCCCGAAGGTAACCAGGGCGTCATCGCCGGCATGCGCCAGGCCGGCCGTCAGGGCTGCCTGGAAAACGGCCTGGTCCTGAATAAAATGATCGGCGGGCAGAACCGCCAGCACGGACCGGCTGTCTTTTTCCAGGGCGAACAGGGCGGCCACGATCACGGCCGGAGCGGTGTTGCGGCCGACGGGTTCCAGGATGATGGCTTCGGCCGGCATCTCATCAGCACGGAGCTGCTCGGCAACCATGAAACGATGATGATCGTTGCAGATGACAATGGGGGGAGAAATATCGGCCAGGCCGGACAATCGGCGAAGTGTCTGCTGCAGCATGGTGGCGGTGCCGCTGAGGGCCATGAGCTGCTTGGGATACAACTGCCGGGACAGGGGCCACAGACGGGTCCCGGAGCCGCCGGCCAGGATCACGGGTATGAGCATGCCACCTCCCTTTTCACCTGAATATATTACTCCCTTCGGCGATGCCCTGCCTCCGGAATCGCCCGCTCCACCACGAACCAGGGGTTTTTCAAATCTTCGCGATTATAACGCATTCTTTTGCCGGTTTCATAACAATAAAACCGGGCGCCGGCGCTTTCGGCGATGGCCTGGCCGGCGGCAATATCCCACTCCATGGTCGGCCCCAGCCGGGGGTAGATATCGGCACTGCCTTCGGCCACCAGGCAGATCTTCAGGGAACTGCCGGCCGCGACAAAATCGACCGCCCCGTGCTCGGCCCGCTTTTCTTCCACAAAGGCCTCCACTGCCTCGGTCATGTGGGAACGGCTGCCCACGATGGTCAGGACCTCCCGCGGCGGCGCATCCAGGGGCAGCGTGCGGGCGCGGGAGCAGATCTCCGCCAGCGTCAGCCGGCCGGCCTCAATCTCACCGGCCAGGCCGGCGGCATTTTCCAGCTTATACCCGCCCCGGTCAACCGCGCCGAAATAGAGGACCTCCTTGACCGGCACATAAATCACACCCATTACCGGCCAGCCGCTTTCCACCAGGGCGATGTTAACGGTAAATTCCCCGTTGCGGTTGACAAATTCCTTGGTGCCGTCCAGAGGGTCGACGATCCACAGCCGCTCCCAGTCGCGGCGCTGGTCATAGCTGATCTGCCTTCCCTCCTCGCTTAAGATGGGAATTTTTGTTTCCGTCAGGCAAGCTGTTATAATCTCGTGGGCCCGCTGATCAGCCAGCGTCAGGGGAGACTCATCCTGCTTTTTTTCCACAGTAAAATCAGACTGATAAACCGTCAGAATGGCCTCGCCGGCCCGAACCGCGGCCCGCAGGCACAGGAGCAGATGGGCTTTGTCAGGCATAATAAATCATCATAAGGCATGATCGGGTTGATCAAAAAGACAAAAGGGAGGAAACATGGAGGCGGCAACCAGATTCGAACTGGTGAATGTCGGTTTTGCAGACCGATGCCTTACCACTTGGCTATGCCGCCTCTAAAAAAAAATGGAGCGGGAAACGGGATTTGAACCCGCGACTTCAACCTTGGCAAGGTTGCACT
>CAYTQK010000312.1:0-3299 GCA_964439745.1 uncultured Desulfobacterales bacterium | reverse complement strand
GCTGGCCGACTTCATGCTGGCGTGGGCCCTGGGTGTGGTCATTACCGGCAGCATCAGGCGCCGGCAGCGGGCCGGATAGGCAGATGCGGCTTGACCATCTATGCCGCTATACCAATCGAAATCGGAATCAAAAGGCTTTCCAAAACCTGCCGCTCCGGCCTGGGATTTTTTATTGTTCGTTTTTGAGCGTATTGTACAACTCCAAGGCCTTGTCCGGGGTTTCGTTCTTGTGCACCACCGCGCTGACGGCCTGGATCATGGCCACCGGCGCTTCGGCCTGAAAGATATTGCGGCCCATGTCCACTCCGGCCGCGCCCTGCTGAACGGCATTGTAGGCCATGGTCAGGGCGTCCAGTTCGGGGATCTTCTTGCCGCCGGCCATGACAATGGGCACCGGGCAGGAGGCGGTCACGGTTTCAAACCCTTCCTCGATATAATAGGACTTGATGTACTGGGCTCCCAGCTCGGCGCAGATGCGGGTGGCCAGACGGAAGTAGCGGGCATCCCGGGCCATGTCCTTGCCCACGGCCGTGACCGCCAGGGTGGGGATGCCGTAGCGGTTGCCCATGTCGATCAGCCGGGTCATGTTGTGGATGGACTCCTTTTCATATTCTCCACCGATAAATACCTGGACCGCCATGGCGCAGACGTTGAGCCGGATGGAGTCCTCGATGTCCACGGCGATCTCCTCGTTGGACAGCTCCTTGAGGATGCTGGCCCCGCCCGAGGCGCGCAGCACGATGGGCGTGGTCAGGGAGGGCGGCACCACGCTGCGGAGGATACCCCGGGTGAGCATGAGGGTGTCGGCATGGGGCACCAGGGGCAGGATATTAAGATCGACCCGTTCCAGGCCGGTGGTCGGTCCCTGGAAATAACCGTGATCAATGGCCAGCATGACCGTGCGCCCGGATTCGGGATTAAAGATCCGGGACAGGCGGTTCTTCATGCCCCAGTCCAGGGCATTGGACCCTTTTAAGAAAAAACCTTCCGTGGTCTGGGGCTGGTCGAAACAATAATTTTTCCCTTCGCGAATGTCGTCAGCGTCTGGCATGCCATTCTCCTTTGATTATTTGGTTTCCTTGATTTCAAACTGGTTCTGATCGGCGTCCTCGATGAATACCAACAAGGACCCGTCCGGCTTGGGAATTTCCCGGACCCGCAGCTGCAGCTGGCGGCATTTTTCCACCAGGGCCGGCCGGTCGTCCACAGCCAGGCAGTGGTGGGAGACCGGGGTGGTTTCGGCCACATCGGCAATGAAGATTTCAAACCAGAGGCCGTCCCGGGTATAGTTGATCAGGGTGGCCGGCACGGTCAGGCCGAAGATATCGTTCATCATCTTGGCCGGTATGTCCCTGGCCGGCTGTTTTTCCAGGTCCAGCAGGTCCCGGTAGAAGCGGTCGCTGTGCTCTTCGGAGCGGCAGACCAGGGCGATATGATGCAGTTCCATGGCAGACTCCTTGTCGCCTTAGCGGGGAAAGGCCGCGGCCACGCCGCCGTCCACCGGCAGGGTGGCCCCGGTGGTGGGCGTCAGGCCGCTGGCGAAAAAGACCACGGCGTTGCCCACGTGCTCGGCGTACACCGAAACTTTCAACAGATTCCGCTGCCGATAATATTCCTTCAATCCGTCCGGGTCAAGACCCCGGGCCTTCATGCGGTCCGGTCCGATCATTGCCCACAGCTTGGACGGCACGTTTTCGTCACCGAAGACGGCGTCCGGGTTGTCCATATTGACCCGCACACCCAGTCCGGCCAGCTCCAGGGCGGCGATGCGGGCGACCTGGTGGGCGGCCGCCTTGGAGGCGCTGTAGGCGCCAAAGGCGGCACCGGGATCAAAGACGTTCTTGGAGCTGATGACCACGATATCGCCACCGCCGGCCTGGCGGCGGAAGCAGGGCACAGCCGCCTTGATTACGTTAAAGCAACCCATCAGGTTTACCGATAAAACTTTCTGAAATTTATCTGGATCAAGTTCTTCCAGGGTGGCCACGTGGGCAGTCCCGGCGTTGGGTACCACCAGGTCCAGCCCGCCAAAAGCCAGGATGACCTCTTCCAGCCCGCGGACCGCGGCGGAAAAATCCGTAACGTCAAAAATGACCGGGGTCACCCGCTCGCTTCCGTATTTTTCGGCCAGCAGGGTCCGGACTTTCTCCAGGCCGGCCGGGTCGATGTCCGAGACAGCCACCACCGCTCCGGCCGCCAACAGGCGGTCGGCAATGCCGTACCCGATGGCCCCGGCCGCACCGGTAACCAGGGCGATTCTGCCCGTCAGCGGCTGCGAATGCTGCGGCTTGACCTTCTGCCGCTGCAGGGGCCAGTATTCCATGTCATGGACATGGTTCTCGCTGATGGGTTGATAGGCGGCGGCCCCGCACAGGCGCTTCACCCGGAGGGTATGTTCGGCAATGTCCGCGGCCACCCGGGCTTCTCGGGGAGTGGCGCCCAGGGCTGCCAGGCCCAGGCCGGCTACCAGAAAAATCCGGGGCAGCAGATCCAGGGAGGCGGCCTTCTGTTCGTCGCCATGGGCTGCCAGATACCGGCGGTATCGTTGCCGGTACCGTTCGATTTTTTCATTGATCAGGTCAGCCAGGGCCTGGTCTTCGTCGGGTACCTGGTCGATATAAACATATTGATTTTTGGTCCGGATGACATGGTCCGGAGTCAAGACACCGGAATCACACCAGGCGGGCGCCTCGGGGGACAGCGAGATTTCGATCAAATCGGGAGTCGAGCGGGTTTCCACCAGCAGTGGCAAAGCGGCCCGGCCGGCCGTCCGTTGCGGCCGGCAGCAGCCGCGAAAAATCTGGACGACCCGGGCCAGGTCGGATAAAGCCGGTTGGGCGATGGCAGGGACCGGCTTCTTCGGTTGAGAGGCGGCCAGCCACTTTCTGGCCCTGGTTACCCGCTCCTGCATCCGATCCAGGGCGGCAGCGGCTGTGTCGCCGAAGGTGAAAATGCCGTGGTGCAGCACCACCAGGGTATCGGCCCCGGGGTTGTTTTCCCGGGCGTCCGCCACTTTCCGGGCCAGGGGCAGGCCGGACATTTCATAATCCACCACCAGCACCTCCTGTCCCAGCACCTGGCAGACCAGGTCGCGGCCGTTGGAGCGGTTGGTCAGGGCCAGGATGGCATCGGCATGGGTGTGGGCGATGAACCGGTCCGGCAGAAAGGCGTGCAGCAGGGCTTCCACCGAAGGGGCCGGGGCATCGGCTTGCAGGCGATGGAGCAATAATTGATTGACCATTTCCGCGTCGCTCAATTTCTCCAATTGCCGCAGCCGCCGCAGGGGGGCCAGGCGCAGG
>CAYTQK010000311.1:0-3309 GCA_964439745.1 uncultured Desulfobacterales bacterium | reverse complement strand
TGGGACCATCCGCCAAAGCAGAAAGAACGAATGTCTGCAAAAAAAACTCGACCTGCTGGAAAAAAGCAAAAATCCCGGGGAATGCCGGGAAGAATGCGAGAAACTCGATCAACAGCTGGCCGACGAGCTGGCCGCGCTGACCGCAGAACTGGATCTGATCCGGGACATCAACAGCGACAAGCAGATGGCCACCGAAGAGACCGCCCAGCAGATCCGGGATATCGCCGCCAGGACCTATCGGCAGGACGGGCGCGACTACCCCTGCCTGACCGATGAGGAAGTCAAGTGCCTGACCATTATCCGCGGTAACCTGCTGGAAGAAGAACGCCGGATCATCGAGCATCATGCCGAAATGACACATCTGATCACCCGGGAGTTGCCCTTTCCGGAACGATTGCGTCATGTGCCGGAATATGCCGCCGGCCACCATGAAAAACTGGATGGATCCGGATACCCCCGCGGCCTGAAAGCGGATGAAATCCCTTTGCAGACCCGTATCATCGCCATCGCCGACGTGTTCGAGGCCCTGACAGCCCAGGACCGCCCCTACAAAAAACCCATGAAAATTTCACAGGCTTTGAAAATACTGGGATTTATGAAAAAAGACGGTCACATCGACGAACACATCTTTGACCTGTTCATCAACAATGAATTATACCGCAGCTATTGCGAGGAAGAACTGACACCGGAACAGCTCCAGTAAGGCAGCAAGCGGGAAAAAGGCGGTATTCAAGAAAATCGAGGGGCAGCGCACCGATCACAGGTGGACGTGATCGGTATCAAACAGGTAATAGACGGACGTCAGGTTGTCGTCGATCTCTACGGAAAACAGCTGTGCCAGGGAATTCAGGATAATCAGGGCGTTGCGGTCGGCATCCTTTTCCGCTTGATTGCTGATCCGGGCCAGGATTCCCTTATTGACCAGCTGAACATTTTCATAATGCTGATCCAGTTTTTCCATGTCCAGGTCCGGGTTCCGGCCCTTCTTGTGTTCAAAGTACTGGCGCAGCAGATACATGGAAGTGGAACGGACCATGGTCTCCTGAATGGTGGAAAACGGCAGGTGGAAGCGGGCCATGGGCTTCAGAAAGGTCATCACCGGGCAATTGCTGGTGGGCATAATGATTCCCATGATGGAAAAAAGCCCCTCCTGCACGGAGGTCTTCTTCTCATAGGTTCTTTCCTGGGTAATACAGCGCACCAGACAGTTGTCATAGGAAAAATAGTTTTTAAATTCCTCGACCAGTTCGGCAATGTTAACCGCGATGGGACAGTATTCAACATCATCGGCAGATAAGGGGCAGCATTCGCACTGCTCTTTTTTCAAAAGGGTCCAGTCCGGAAAATCAGTTGGCTTCGGCCGAACAATGGAAATGGTGTCCACATCCAGCTCAATCAGAAAGGTTTTGATGCTGTCATCATCAAAATTGAATTCATACTGAATGCTGTACGTATCTGCGTTCTCCATGCTCGCCCCTGAAGATGGAATCTGGCGGTTTCCCCGGAAAAAAGCCTCCGTGATAACAGCTGCTTCTGATGGTATAAAAATGGTCGGGACGGCTGGATTTGAACCAGCGGCCCCAGCGTCCCGAACGCTGTGCTCTTCCAGACTGAGCCACGTCCCGACTTTTTGTGCATTTTTGTAACTATAATGGAAACGGTCGGCATTGTCAATGGGAAAAATTGGCCCTGCTTCTATTGGAAAAGAGGCCGGAGCCCCGCCAATCAGACAAAGACGTCCTGCACCATGATGGTTTCATCGCGGCCGGCACCAACCGAAACGATGCAGATGGGCACCCGGATCAGCTCCTCCATCCGCTTCAGGTAGGCCACGGCCTTAGCCGGCAGCTGGGCCATGCTCCGGGCGGCGGTAATGTCTTCCGACCAGCCCGGCAGGGTCTCGTATTCCGGTTCACACTGGGACAGGGCCTCCAAATCGGCGGGAAAATCATCCACTATTTTGCCCTGGTAGCGATAGCCGGTGCAGACCCGGATTTTGGACAGCCCGGTCAATACGTCCAGCTTGGTTATGGCCAGGCCGGTCAGACCGTTCAGGCGGGCGGAATTCTTCAGCATGACCGCGTCCAGCCAGCCGCAGCGCCGCTTGCGGCCGGTGGTGGCCCCGAATTCACAGCCGGTCTTTTGCAAAAAATCCCCGTCATCGTCAAACAGTTCCGTGGGAAAGGGCCCCTCCCCGACCCGGGTGGTATAGGCCTTGACAATGCCCAGCACCCCGGATATCTCGGTCGGCCCGATGCCGGAGCCGCAGCAGGCGTTGCCGGCCACGGTATTGGAGGAAGTAACAAAAGGATAGGTGCCGTGGTCAATGTCCAGGTAGGTTCCCTGCGCCCCTTCGAACAATACCTGTCGCCCCTCTTCCGCGGCCTCGTGAATCACCCGGGAAACATTGGCGATGTAAGGTGCCAGCTGTTCGGCAAAAGCCCCGTATTCATCGGCAATGGCGTCGGCGTCCAGGGTATCGGCGCCGTACATGTTTTTCAGATAGGCGTTGCTGTCGGCCACCCGCTGCAGGACCTTGTCCCGGAAACGGGCCGGATCCTGCATATCCACGAACCGGAGTCCGTGCCGGGCCACCTTGTCCTCATAGCAGGGGCCGATGCCGCGGCCGGTGGTGCCGATCTTGCCGCTACCCCGCCCCGCTTCCCGCACGGCGTCGATGGATTTGTGATAGGGCATGATGATATGGGCCTTGCGGCTGATCTTGAAATTGTCCGGGGTGATCCGGATACCCCGCTTTTGCAGGCCTGCCATTTCCCCGGTCAGCACGGCCGGGTCCACCACCACGCCGTTGCCGATAAGACAGGTCTTGCCCTGCAGGATGCCCGAGGGCACCAGGTGGCTGATGAACTCCTCCCCGTTGACCACCAGGGTATGGCCGGCATTGTTGCCGCCCTGGAACCGCACCACCAGATCGGCCTGCGCGGCCAGCAGATCCACTACCTTGCCCTTGCCTTCATCGCCCCACTGGGTTCCTGTTACCACGATGTTCGCCACACCACACTCCTTTATCTGCGCGGACCTTTTGTCGTCATTGATGAACCGGTCACTGGATTGTTTCGGCCCGCCGGTCTTTGAAAAAATCCTGCAATAATTTCCGGCAAGCCGTTGCTGATACGCCCGGGATAATCTGAGGCCGATGATTCGCCCGGGGATTGGCGGTAAAATCATACAACGAACCCGCCGCACCCCACCTGGGATCGGCGGCGCCGAACACCACCGCGCCGATCCGGGCATGAATAATCGCGCCCATGCACATCATACAGGGCTCGATGGTAACATAAAGGGTGG
>CAYTQK010000310.1:0-3317 GCA_964439745.1 uncultured Desulfobacterales bacterium | reverse complement strand
CGGCGAAACAGTGGATTCCGGCGGCCTATTTTCCCCGGTCACCCTGTCGTTTTGATCCCCTGACCGTCCGCTTTACGCCGGACGGTTTCGGCGTAGATGGGGCGCTTTTATTCAACGGGCCTGACCTCTCGGCTGTATCGGTCATGATCAACAGCACCATTTCCGACAACGCCGTCGATATTGAGAAAATGGATATCTCGGCACCAACGGAAAAAGCCGACCTGCGATTTCGCTGGACGCCGCTGCCGGATCCCAACATTGATATTGAATTTTCCGGACAGTTGAGTGAAGCCACGGCCGACCGGATTCTGGCTTCCAATGAACTGGTCCGCGGGACGCTTAGTGGCGATTGCCGCCTGAAATACTTTCCGGACAAACCCGCTGAAAACCGCTGGAAAGGATCTCTGTGCGCCGAGGGCATCAATATTTTTACCCCGGAAAACGTTTTTAGTATCCACCAGGCGCATCTTGCCGGCGGCCGCTCCTACGTGGATATTTCCCGGGCGGCGCTGGTATTCAACGGTGAGTCCTTTGATGTCACGGGGCGTTTCGCCCTGGGCGGCTCCGGCGAGGCGGCCACCCGCCTGAAGGTTTCTTCCCGGCAGGCTTCCCTGGACAATCTGCAGCGGATGGTGGACATGTTCAGCGGCGCAGAAGCGGAGAACCAGACGAGTGCGCCCGCCGCCAGCAAAAGCCATCGGCTGTTGTCTGGTCATATTGATTTTGATTTTGAGCGGTTTGTCTATCATCCGGATAATGCCCGGACGGATGTTCTGCCGGAAGAGTGCGTCTGGCAGGACCTGGCAGGAATGGTCCGGATGAGCCGGGAAGAAGGCAGCGCGGTGGTGATTCATAATGGCAGTCTCTGCGGAATTTCCACCACCGGTGTGCTGCGTCGTCCGCCGGAACGCAGCTCCCTGCGAATTTCCGCTGGTGCGGCCGATGAAACCAACCTGGAAGATGTGCTGACCTGCCTGGGCATAAAGGAGAAAAAGATAACCGGCAGGTTCACCCTGGAGGCGGAACTGACCGGCACCCCGGACAACTGGCAGGAGGGCACGGTCCGGCTGGTCTCCCGCAAGGGCGAGATGCAGCGCCTGACCTTTCTTTCCAAGCTCTTTTCAATCCTGAATGTCACCGACATCCTTTCTCTGCGCAGTATCCGGAACATGTTTTCCACCGGTTATGCCTATTCGGAAATGCAGCTTGTCGGCACCATTGATGACAATCGGCTGCTGCTGGCCGACTCCTTTGTCAAGGGAGCCGGCCTGGATTTCTTTTTTAACGGTTCTGTGGCGCTGGATTCGGGCCAGCTGGATCTGCTCATGTTTGTCAAACCGTTCAGCACCATTGACGCCATTATTACCACCATTCCGCTGGTGGGCAAGGACGTGGGCGCCGGTCAGCAGAGCATTGCTTTTATTCCGCTGAATGTCGGCGGCACGCTCGACGACCCCCGGTTTTACCTGTTGCCGGACAAAAAGCAATAAGAGAAAGCGCTTCAATAAGCCGATTGGGATTTGAAAAGCGCGGGGATAATCGAATGTTCAGAAAAGGCCGGTTCGGCGGCAAACCCTTCTTCCCGGTATTGCGCTTCGGTCAGTTCCCAGATGAAAATCGTGTCGGATAAGCGAACCAGCGGTTTTTGTCGGCGGAGTATCGACAGCAGTCGCTTGATCCGCAGCCGGGAATAATTCTGGAAAATCGTCGCCCATGGCTGATGACGGTTTTCGGCAAAATGGCGCCTCCAGGCTTCAGGATCGGAACCGCACCGGTTTTGCGCTTCGGCGATCAAAGCCCGGGAGAGCCGGTAATTCCGCTCGTCCTGCTCGTCCCAGTCCATTCCGTTGGTGAAAAAATAGGTTCCGGAGAGCATGGTGGCGGATACGGCCACCAGGCCGGGCCGGATTTCCGGGGCGGTCCAGCCATGGGAGTAGCCCGCCCCGAACTGGTATAGGACCCGCCCCTGGATGCCGTAATATTCCGGACGCATGGGCGCAAACAGTACCAGCTGCGGGGAGCCGTATTTTTGACCGTGCCGGTCCAGCCAGTCGGCCAGCAGATACACCTCCTGGCCCCAGTCATAGGAACTGTCGGCAAAGTAACGGTATCCCGCCTTCGACCCGCCGGCCAGGGGATTGAAATAGGACAGAAACGCCGGCATGGCCGCGATGGCAATACCCGCGTGAATGGCCAGTCCACCGGCCAGAATCGTTTTTCGGAATTTAACCCCCTCCAGCAGCGGCCAAAGACCGCCCAGCCACAAGAAGAGAAAGGGGAAAACCGGCAGCATGTGACGGTTGCCGATATTTAGGTTGGAAAAAACACAGAACAGAAAAAAAAGTATCGCCACGGCTCCGGTTGACCACAGGGTTTCCTTTGGGAATAGTCGCAGCGATTGAGGAAACGGGAGAAGACGGCGGAAAATCCCAAGAGCGGCCAGCAGGACAAGACCTGCCAGCAGCACAGGGGTGCTTTTCAGGACAAAAGCGACGGGAAAGTAGAGTCGATGACCGCCGGGAGATGTTTTCCCCAGGAAAAACGATTCCCGGTTTCGACTGAAGTACCAGGTATGTTCAGCCCCGTAGAGATACGCTTCCGGAAAGATCTGGTGGCGCCTGAAAAAAGCGATGGTGTGGCTGGGCAGGGTGTCGGTTCGCAGGCTTTCCCAGGGATGGATGAAGCTGGTTTCTGGCAATTCGGGGTTCAGCGCTTCATAGCGAAATTCATAACCTGCCCAGATAACGGCATAGGCTACCAGGGCGGCGCCGGTGAGTCCGAGCAGTCTGCGGCTGAAGAAAGACAGGGGGCGTTCAGAGGTGCGAAGCAGAAAGACAACGAGGACAATGCCGATCACGCTTGGGATCAGCATGATGGCCGAATACTTGCTGAGGGCGGCCAGACCGCACAACATGCCGGACAGGAGAACACGAAAAAGGGAAGGTTGTTGAAGCAGGACGGGCAGGGACCAGGTCGCCGCGAAATACGTCGTGGCGAGAAAGATATCAGAGGTGGCCAGGGTGGCGTGCGCCAGCAGGGTCGGGGAAAAAACGGCCAGGGCCAGGGAAACGACGGCACCCGGCCAGCCCCAGAGAGAGCGGGACCAGGCAAAAATCAGCAGCAGCAGTATGCCGCCGGCCAGAACAATCATCAGCCGGCCGCCCAGCAGAACGCCATCACCGCTCCATTCCATGAAGGTAAAAGCGTTGAAAGCCTGGTTCCGGCCGAAAGATAATTGTTCGGCGGGATTGAAACGGGCGGCCTTCCCGGACAGTAATTCGCCCAGGCCGATCCAGCGCTGACTGGCCAGGCCGTTT
>CAYTQK010000309.1:0-3339 GCA_964439745.1 uncultured Desulfobacterales bacterium | reverse complement strand
GCAGGGGACAGCCGGGGGGCCAGCTCTTCCGGGTGCTCCGGGGCGGACGGGTGGTTGATGTTTTTGCCGTCCGGCCGGTTGCCGAGGATTTCAGCCGTGGGCATAACCTTGTCAATGACGGTGCCGGCGGCGCCGTGGGCGCAGTCAACCACCAGTTTCAGATCGCCCAGGCGGCTGCGGCTGCCGGAGAGAGTCAGGGATTCGGCAAAAACCGTCTCATTGAGGAACAGGGCATATCGTTCCGCCGCCCGGGGCAGCGGCCGCACCCCTCCCGGGTCACCGGAAAAATCCAGGCTCAGGGGCCGGCCCGCGGCTGCCTCGCTGCGGATGATTGCTTCCAGTTCGTTTTCCAGCGCCCGGGAGAGCTTGTGACCGTGACGGTCGAATATCTTGATGCCATTGTCCGTATAGGGATTATGGGACGCCGAAATGACCACCCCGGCGGCGGCCTTTTCCGCCACGGTCAGGCGGGCCAAGCCCGGCGTGGGCAATACCCCGACAGGATACACGTCCGCGCCCAGGGAGCAGGCCCCGGCCGCCAGGGCGCTTTCCAGCATCTCCCCGGACAGGCGGGTATCCCGGCCGATGACCAGGGAGATCGCGGCCTCGTCCGGCGGCCCGCTCTTTTTTTCCCGCAGCAGCCGCACCATCGCCCGGCCCACGGCCACGGCGGTTTCCACGGTCATGGGCGGCCGGTTGGCCACCCCTCGAATGCCGTCGGTACCAAACAGTCCGGTCATAACAATCGCCTTCCTTAACGTATCGTGGTCAATTACTTTTACTTTGTCTTTCTGGCTCCGGCGGCCAAAAGCCTTCCTCCCCGCCCTGCCCTGCCGCAAGCCGGGGGAGGGGGGATCACTGTCTTTCTTGTAACGCAAAGTCCGGCAGGATTTTCCCGGCCTGGCTCATGATATTATCAATAATAGATTGCAGCCAGGCTGCGCCGCTCTGGGCGGCAGTCTCGTCCAGGGACCGGATGACGGCCAGGTAGTCTTTGCCGGTCACAGCGATACCGGCGGAGACCGCCTCCAGCAATTCATGCCGGGCCTGCTCCCGGCCGTTCTCGGTGCCGCACAACTGCCGCAGCAGATCCGTAACCGCATTTTTGTTGGCGATAAATTCCTTTTTCTGCCGGGCCAGCGGGGATGGCCTGGTCTTGTCCGCCCCGGCCTCGGCCGGCGCCGGGATCTTGTCGGCCAGTTCGGCCAGACGGTATAACCGTTCGCCAATGGCCCGGTTGAGATTTTCCCTGCCCCCGGCCAGAAGCGCCTCTGGAAAGGTCTTGGCGTCGATGAATAAAGCCCGCACCTGCTCATACCAGCGCGCCAGGGCCGCCAGGTTGGCGATGTAGCGGATGTTGTTGGCCACGATCCGGTTCAGATCCCCGAACATGTGGCCCGGATAAGGCAGGCTGCCGCCCTTGACAGTGGTTTTCCCCACGATCAGCCGCCCGGACTGGAGTTCATCCTTGCGGCAGATGGTCCCGGCCGCGGTAACGGTACCGAAGGCCAGGCGCAGCGGCCCGACCGCCCCGCCCTGCCCGCCCAGAAAGATCGGTTTTTCCCGCGGCAATACGCCCCGGGGTACATCGCCGAACAAAGAAGGCGTGGCCTTGTCCTGGCTGGGCGAGAAATTAAAGTGTATATAGGAACTGCCCACCTCGCTGTGATTCTTCGGCCCGGTACCGCCGGCCATGAGACAGTCGCAGAAATTGATCAGGCTGCCCAGGGTGACAAAAGGAAAGAGAATGGTCTGCTTGAGGCCGACGGTGTGGGCCACCGCGGCTTTTTCTTCCAGGATGGTGCCTGTCCGGGCGTGGGTACTGGTCCCGGCCCGGGCGCCGGGAAAAAAAACGGCCTCTTCAAAAAAGCCCGCGCCCAGGTTAACCGAGGGTCCGGCCTGGCAGGACACGACCGTGGCCGGTCCTTCGTACCCGATGACTACGCCGTCGGCAATAAACGTCGACTGTCCGTAAATGCGGCTGCCGGCGTGAATATGGACATTGCTGCCGGAGATATTGTCAATTGCAACCTCCTCCCCGATCTCGACACTGTCTGGCGCCGGGATGGTCACCCCTTTGCTGATCAGGGCCTGGATTTTATCCGCGCGACGGTTCATGGGCTCTCCCCTCTTTTGTTGTTGCTGTTATTGTCGCGGTTATGATAATAAATAATTTACATGGTGATTTCAATCATGTATTAACCGGTTCCGGCAAACAGGAGGTTATTTCCGGCGAGGCTCGCCTCCGGATGACAACAGCACTGTTTTTCCTGAGCGGCCCCCGTGAAGTTCACAGACCTTGTTATGGATCAAAGGCGTTCACCCATGACAGAAAAAAAAACAGCAGACATAAGCGAAGACCGGAAACTCGGCCGCATGCTGCAGACCGTGGTCAAGGAGGTCAAATCCTATGCCGAGGACCAGCTGCGTCAGATCCGTCAGCTGACCGACATCGGCATGGCCCTGTCCGGCGAAAAAAACATCAACCGCCTGCTGGAAATGATCGTGGAAGAAGCCCGGCGGATCTCTTCGGCGGACGCCGGCACCCTCTACATCCTGGACAGCGCCGCCAATTGCCTGCGGTTTGAGATCCTGCAGAACGACACCCTGGGTATCCGCCAGGGCGGCGCCGGCGGCGAAGCCATCCAGGACATGCCCAGCGTACCGTTGTACTATGAAGATGGACAGCCCAATCAAGCCAATGTCTCTTCGTACGTCGCCCTGACCGGCGAAGCAGTCAATATCCCGGACGTTTACCAGGCTGCCGGATTTGATTTCACCGGTCCCATGGCCTATGACCAGGCCACCGGCTATCGTTCCCGGTCCATGCTGGTCATGCCGCTGCGCAATCACGAGGAAAAAATCATCGGCGTGCTGCAGCTGCTCAATGCCACGGATTCCGATACCAACGAAGCTATTCCGTTTATGCCGGAGAACGTCGACCTGGTCGCCTCGCTGGCCTCCCAGGCGGCCATCGCCCTGACCAACGCCCAGCTCATTGAGAACCTCAAGGAATTATTTGATTCTTTTATCAAAAGCATCGCCACCGCCATTGATGAAAAATCCCCCTTTACCGGCGGTCATATCAACCGGGTGGTCAAGCTGACCATGGGTATTGCCGAGGCCATTAACCAGGCGGACAACGGCTATTTCAAAAATATCCGTTTCACCGATGACGAACTGGAGGAACTGCGGATTGCCGCCTGGATGCACGATGTCGGCAAAATCACCACCCCGGAATATATTGTCAACAAAACCAACAAGCTGGATGGGCTGCTGGATCGCATCCACCTGATCGAGTCCCGTTTTGAGACCATCCGCCAAAGCAGAAAGAACGAA
>CAYTQK010000308.1:0-3363 GCA_964439745.1 uncultured Desulfobacterales bacterium | reverse complement strand
ATTTAAAAATTATTAATTTTTCTCTTGACTTTTGCCATTCTTTTTGGTAATAATGCTTAATCTGGATATTTCATGAAATTTCCTGAAAAGCATTACTTTATTGTATTATTTCAATTATTTATATTGCATGTGGCAGTCTTTGCAAATTGTCATTTTGGATTTGCGGAATAAAATCATTTTATATCAAAAAAATTTCATCAGGAGTAAAATATGGAAAGTCTTCCCGAAGGAGTGTGGCACAACCTTACGGCCCCGGAGGTCCTGGCCGCGTTTGAGACCCGGGAAAACAGCGGCCTTTCCGAACAAGCAGCCGGCGAACGGGCTGAACGGTTCGGCGTCAATGAGCTGACCCGCGCCGCGGGACAGGGACCGCTGATCCGGTTTCTGCTGCAATTCAAACAGCCCCTGGTGATTATTCTGCTGGCCGCCGCCCTGATCACCCTGATCCTGGCCGAATATGTCGATGCCGCGGTGATATTTACCGTGGTCATGGTCAATGCCGTGATCGGCTTTATCCAGGAGTCCAAGGCCATGAAGGCCATCGAGGCCCTTTCCCGGGCCATGACCAGCGAGGCCACCGTGATTCGTGACGGACAGAAGCAGCGAATCGCTTCGCGGCTGCTGGTCCCCGGTGACATCGTTCTGTTGCAGTCTGGAGATAAAGTCCCGGCCGACATACGCCTGATTAAATCCCGGGAGCTGCAGATCGATGAAAGCGCCCTGACCGGCGAGAGCATGTCTGCTCAGAAGGAGGAGGCAGTGCTGGAAGAAGATATGACCATCGGCGACCGGCGTAATATGGCCTATTCCTCGACCCTGGTGACTTACGGCAGTGGCCGGGGGGTGGTGGTTGCCACCGGTGATCAGACCGAGATCGGCCGCATCAACCAGCTCATCGCCACCGCCGATATACTGGCAACCCCGTTGACCCGGAAGATCCACCATTTTTCCGGTATTCTGCTGTATGCCATTCTGACCATGGCGGCGCTGACCTTTGTGATCGGCTTTTTACGCGGTCAGAATCTGGTGGAAATATTCATGGCCGCCGTGGCTCTGGCGGTGGGCGCCATTCCCGAAGGCCTGCCCGCGGCCATCACCATTACTCTGGCTATCGGTGTCTCCCGCATGGCCAAACGCCATGCCATCATTCGCAAGCTTCCGGCAGTAGAGACCCTGGGCTCTACCATGGTCATCTGTTCGGACAAAACCGGCACCCTGACCCAGAACCAGATGACCGTCCAGGATATGGTGGCCGGCGGCTGGCGCTATGACGTTTCAGGTATCGGGTACGCGCCCGAAGGCGCCATTACGCCGGTGGATGAGGCCGCTGATCCGTCAGCCAACCCCGCCCTGGAAGCGCTTTTAAAAGCAGGCCTGCTGTGTAATGACTCCAGCCTGAAAAAAACAGATGAGGGCTGGCGCATCGAAGGTGATCCCACCGAAGGCGCCTTGATAGCCTCGGCCATGAAAGCCGGTTACAATCCCGATCAGCTGGCCGGTGAAATGCCGCGCCTGGACACCATTCCCTTTGAATCCGCCCGCCAGTACATGGCTACCCTGCACGACCAGGGGGAAGGCCAGCCCCGGATACTTTACGTCAAGGGCTCTATTGAAAGCATCTGCGTGGAATGCGCCACCATTCTGGGTCCGGACGGCGAACCGGACGTCCCCGAGCCGAACGCCATTACCCGGTGGGTTGAATCCATGGCCGACAAGGGACTGCGGGTGCTGGCTTTCGCCCAGAAAGAGATGCCGGCCGACACCGTCAGCATTACCCACGCCGACGTGGAAACGGGCACTCATTTTATCGGTTTGCAGGGCATGATCGATCCCCCCCGGACCGAAGCCGTCGAATCGGTGGCCGCCTGCCAGACGGCCGGTATCCGGGTCAAAATGATTACCGGCGACCATGCCGGCACGGCCGGGGCCATTGCCCGGCATATCGGCCTGTGCGGTGAAAGCTGTTCCTACCATACCCGGGAGGTGCTGACCGGCCGGGAGATCACCGAGACAGGCACTGACGAAGATCGCCTGGCGGACATGGCGGATGACACGGCCGTCTTCGCCCGGGTGTCTCCGGAGCAGAAGCTGCAGCTGGTCAAGGCGCTGCAAAAGAAGGATTACGTGGTGGCCATGACCGGTGACGGGGTTAACGATGCCCCGGCCCTGCGCCAGGCGGACATCGGCGTGGCCATGGGACTGACCGGCACCGAGGTCTCCAAAGAGGCGGCCGACATGGTGCTGACCGACGACAATTTCGCCACCATCGAGGCCGCCGTGGAAGAAGGCCGGGGGGTATTCGACAACCTGATCAAATTCATCACCTGGACCCTGCCCACCAACGGCGGGGAAGGCCTGGTGATCCTGATTGCCATACTGCTGGGAACGAGCCTGCCCATCCTGCCCCTACAGATTTTGTGGATCAACATGACCACGGCCCTGCTGCTGGGGTTGATGCTGGCCTTTGAGCCCAAGGAGGCGGGTATCATGC
The DNA here is from genome assembly GCA_964439745.1 of uncultured Desulfobacterales bacterium. GTDB lineage: Bacteria > Desulfobacterota > Desulfobacteria > Desulfobacterales > Desulfosudaceae > CAYTQK01. The sequence continues at coordinate 872 of CAYTQK010000308.1, read as the reverse complement.
AGCGCCCGCCGCGGGACCCGGCCCGGCCGATTCTGACCGGGCCATTGATCACGCGTATTGTCATGGTCAGCCTGCTGCTGGTGCTGGGCGCTTTCGGGCTGTTCAAAATTGAGTTGATGCTTAATGGCGACAACGAAGCGCTGGCCCGGACACTGGCGGTCAATGTCTTTGTTTTCGGCGAGATGTTTTACCTGTTCAACTGCCGTTCCATTACCCGGCCGGTCTGGACGCTGGGTCTTTTCAGCAACCCCTTGCTCTGGGTCGGCGTGGCCGTCATGACCCTGCTGCAGATGCTTTATACGTATCTGCCCCTGTTTAATTCAATTTTCGAAAGCGCGCCCCTTGGCCTGAAGGAGTGGGGAATGGTTCTGTCCAGCGGACTGGTGATTTTCGTGGTGGTCGAAATCGAAAAATGGATCAGCCGTCACCGCGTGAACGCCCAATAATTTTTGGTCACTGGAAGGGAAAGGCGGGCCTTTATAGACAATGACACCATAAAAACAGGTTTTTGTCGTCGTTGCTATGATGCACTCGTAAAAAGTCGCGTGCCGGTGGAAAAAATTCCAGTGCCGACTTTTCAGCCAGCGCAAACCAACTGGTGACTGACAAAATTTATGGCCTGGCATGGCAGCAATCCGGAATATGCGGCCGCGGCGGCCTTTGCCGTCCGGGCCCAGGTCGGGTGGTATCTGAAGAATGAAACGGTTCGTTGATGCTCGTATCTCTCTGATACGAATCTGCTTGGCTGTCTTCTGCTGCGGCCTTTTGGCTATGTCAGGCTGCGCTCCGCGTTCCGTTGTTGGTTCCCTTGATTCCGCTGACGCCCCGGAAGCAGTACAAGGCAGGATCGATTTGTCCACATGGGACTTTAC
>CAYTQK010000307.1:0-3380 GCA_964439745.1 uncultured Desulfobacterales bacterium | reverse complement strand
GGAAGTGGCAGGACACGAAACGCAGCGAACGGGGGGCCGGGGCAATCGGCCTGGCGGCCCTGCAGCCGGGGGTCGGGGGGCCGGCGGAGTACCGCGGCGCCGCCCAGCAGGCGGTGCAGCGCATGCTGGAGGCTTCCTGACTCATTGATTTTCCCGCTTCCCTCCCCAGCCCATCGGTGAGACGGGAAACCAGCCCTTGATAACCGTCCATAAAAAAAGCGGCCCGGCAGATGCCGGACCGCTTTTTTCAGAATTAACAACAACTGCAGCCATTAGAAATAATAGCCAAAGTTGATGTTGAACCGGTATTCCCAGTCATGCTCGGGATTGACGCCCAAGCGGTTGCTGGACCAGCCCGGCGCGGGATTAAAGGCTGGATCGCCGGCCAGGGTGGATTCATTACCTATAAAATCATTGCCGTTGGAATAGGCCAGGTCGGTGTAAATGTACCAGCCGCCGTTGGCCCAGGCCGCACCCGCCACGAACATTTCACTGTCGTTGAACTCATCCTCGGCTTTGTCGATGGTGCTGTACTCGACATAGGGCACCACGTAATCCCGCCAGTCCACCTGGGGCGTCTCCAGGGTATAGCGGAGGGAGACCGCCGGGATATAGGCTTCGGCCGCCACCAAAGCAGGCGAGTCAAAGGCGCCCATCTGCACCAGCTTGTCGGTTCCCAGGGGCTGATCCTCGTCCACGTCATACTCATACCAGGTCACCTGCGGGGCCAGCGCCCCCCGTTACCCCTTTTTAACCGGTTACGGCAGCCAGTCTTGCACTTTTTCGGGATTCTGCTTGATCCACTTGAGGGCGTTCTTCTCCGGCGTGCCGCCTTTCTGGTTCCAGGCCATGACCGTCTGAATGTCATCCGCGGACCAATTGAAATTATCCAGAAAAGTGTACAAGTCGGGTTTATCTTCTTTCAGTCCCTTGCGGACGATGGTATCGATATATTCGTCCCCGCCATAGACATTCTCGGGATCTTTCAGGTATTTCAGGTCCCATTTGCCGAATTTCCAGTGCGGGGTCCAGCCGGTCACCACCACCCATTCTTCGTTCTTGATCTTATCCTGCAGAACAGCCGTCATCATGGCGCCGCTGCTTTCCATCAGCTCCATGTTCTCCATGCCATAATCTTCAATGGCCTGCTCAGTCTTGGACATGATGCCGGCGCCCGGGTCGATGCCCGTAATCTGGTTGTCGAACTTGTCGGCGTGCTCGTCCAGTTCGTCAATGGAATCAATGGTAACATAGTCGGGCACGACCAGGCCGATCCTGGTACCGACCAGGTTGTGGCCCAGGTTGACAATGTCGTCCTCAACCTTATCCAGATAATCGCCGTGGGTGGTCGGCAGCCAGGCGGTGGTGCTGGCATCCACGTCACCCGAGGCCAGAGCTTGCCACATGGCAGCGGCGCTGACCGAGGTCAGCTCGACCTCGTACCCCAGCTCGGTTTCCAGAACGGCCTTGACCACGTGGGCCGAGGCAGTAGCGCAGGACCACTCCACGTAAACGATTTCGGTCTCCTTGTCCGCGGCCGGGGCGGTCCCGGCCATGCCCAGCACCAGTCCGATTCCGACCAGCAGGGCAATTGCTGCGACTCGCAGGGATTTCATGATAACCTCCTGTGTATTTGGTTGATATTAATAACCGTGCCACCAGCCCACTGCCGGAACTTTTGTCCCGGTACCAGCGGAACGGAATGGTTACGAAGTTGCCTGTTGTTTACCTCCGGCCAGGCGCTGCATGACCCGGTCCAGAATAATGGCCACGATAACAATGCCGATGCCGGCCTCAAACCCCCGGCCGGCCTGCAGGCGTTGAATGGCCTTCCAGACCTCGCCGCCCAGTCCTTTGGCGCCGATCATGGAGGCGATGACCACCATGGATAAAGCCAGCATGACCGTCTGGTTAATACCCGCCATAATGGTGGTCTTGGCAATGGGCAGCTGTACCTTGAACAGCTTCTGGGCCTTGGAACTGCCAAAGGCGTCGGCCGCCTCGATCAGCTCTTTGGGCACCTGTTTAATGCCCAGGCTGGTCAGCCGGATACAGGGCGGTACCGAAAAAATCACCGTGGAAAAGACGGCCCCCACCTTGCCCAGGCCGAAAAAGGGGATGGCCGGGATGAGATAGACAAAGGCCGGCATGGTCTGCATGACGTCCAGGATGGGCGTGATAACGCGGTAGGCGATTTCACTTAAGGCCGAGAGAATTCCCAGGGGAATGCCGATGATGACGGCAAACAGCACCGCAATAATGATCAGAGCGATGGTACTGACCGTGGGCGCCCACAAATTCATGTTCCAGATCAGCAGCAGGCCAAGAAACGTGAACAGGGCCACTCCCCATCGTTTGCTCAAGAACCAGGCCAGGCCGGTAAAAATCAGAATCAGCACCCAGGGCGGGAAAAACATCATTACATTTTGAATGATGTCCATGCCGTTTTCGGCGACTTCCGAAAAAGCCTTGGTGGCGAATGAAAAATGTTCTACGAAAAAATCGATGCCCGCTTCAATGGTTTCTCCCAGTGGTATTCTGTATATGTTCATTAATCCGTCCCCCTTTCTGAAAGACCGGCCAGAAGTGATCCTTTAATAATAACGCCCTTAAGCTTATTGTCTTCATTGACTACCGGAACCGGATAAGGCAGCCGGGCCAGCAGCGGGATGATGTCCACGGCCGGGGTGTCCGGGGTCACGGTTTCAATGTCCGTGTTGACGATCCGGTCCAGTTTTTCATCGCCGCGCCTGGCCGCTTCCGAGGCCTCATCAGCGGTGATGTAGCCGTATAATCTTTTGTCTTTTCTGACAAAAAGCTGGGAAATCTGGCTGTGCTGCATCTTGCGCAAGGCCGCCTTGGGTCCGTCGGTTTCAAAATAAGCCATGTCCCGGGGCTTGATCATGACTTTTTCGGCCACAATCACCTTGGTCATGTCCACGTCCTCGACAAACTTGGCCACGTATTCATTGGCGGGATTGATCAGGATCTCCTCGGCCGTGCCGGTCTGGACGATATAGCCGTCTTTCATCAGCACGATGCGGTCGCCCAGCTTGAGGGCCTCATCCAGATCATGACTGACAAACATGATGGTTTTCTGCATTCTTTCCTGGAGCGTCAGCAATTCATCCTGCATGTCGCTCCGGATCAATGGATCCAGGGCGCTGAAGGCCTCGTCCATGAGCATGACATCCGCGTCCAGGGCCAGGGCCCGGGCCAGGCCCACCCGCTGCTGCATGCCGCCGCTGAGCTGGTCCGGGTAGGAGTCGTTCCATCCTTCCAGCCCCACCTGGGAAAGGGCGTCCTGGGAGCGCTTGATCCGTTCCTCCCGCCCGACCTTCTGATGCTCCAGGCCATAGGCCACGTTGGCCACAACCGCG
>CAYTQK010000306.1:0-3388 GCA_964439745.1 uncultured Desulfobacterales bacterium | reverse complement strand
TTATAATCAATAAAAGGAAATTTCTGCGGAAAGAAGCCGTCGGGCCAACGGATCCGGCCCGGGAAATCGCCAAGGAGCAGCCGGATGGGCTGATTTGCGGGGGGGATTCAGAATTTCTGCAAGGCCTGGCTTTCCCAGCGGGGGGTTGTGGTGCTGGATAATCACCGGGGGGAGGCCGAAAAAGTGGCTGTTCGCCTCAGCAGGACCGAATTGCTGTCAAAGTTGAAACATAAATAAAAGAGCGAAAGGAGAGCAGTTATGGAAATTCAATCTGTCCATATTGTGGCGTTGCTTGTAACCGGGCTCGGGGTGGGGTTTGCCGCCGGCCTGTTGGGCGTGGGCGGCTGTTTTATCATGGTCCCGGTTCAGTTCTGGGTGCTGAAGGCCATGGGCGTGGATCCGACCATTGCGATTCGCATCGCCTTCGGCACTAACCTGCTGGTGGTCCTGCCCACCGCCCTTAGCGGGGCCCTGACCCATCATTTCAAGGGCGCCGTGCTCTGGAAGCAGGGTGTGATACTCGGGGTTATTGCCGCTTTCGGGGCATTTTTGGGCGGCTTCTTTGCCTCGCATATTTCCGGGGCAATTCTGACAAAGCTGTTTGGCGCGGCCATCATCCTGGGCGCCATCCGGATGCTGACAGCCAAACCGCCCCAAGTTGACGAACAAGCCTCGGAAAACACCCTCGCCTATGTGCTCTGGGGCATCATACTGGGCATTGTTTCCGGGCTTATCGGCATTGGCGGCGGCGTGCTCATGATCCCGGTGATGGTGGTGTTTCTGAAATTCAAAATGCACCAGGCAGTGGGCACTTCCACGGCCCTGATGATGTTCGCGGCCGTCGGTGGCGTGGCCGCTTATATTCTGAACGGCCTGGGCGTCTCCGGGCTGCCCCCGTATTCCACCGGATATGTGAATTGGCTGCAGTGGATTCTGCTGGCCGGGTGCAGCATTCCCATGGCCTTTGTCGGAGCCAGGGCGGCTCACCTTCTGCCGGCAAAACAGCTCAAGTATCTTTTTATTCTGGTCATGTTTTATATGGGACTGAAGATGTGCGGCGTATTCGCCTGGCTGAATCTGCCGATATAGCGCTTTGTCATACAGCCTCCCGGGAGGTTTAATAGCCGGTCATTTCATGAAATATTACATCACGATAACGCCGTATATCATCCCGGCGATGGTGGATAAAACAACGATGATGCCGGCGAAGGTCAGGGTCTTTTTCCAGCCCATGATGCTGCCGATAACGATCAGGTTGGGCAGGGAAAGCGCCGGGCCGGCCAATAGCATGGTCAGGGCCGGGCCCTGGCCCATGCCGGAGCCGAGCAGCCCCTGCAAAATAGGCACCTCGGTCAGGGTGGCGAAGTACATCAGGGCCGAGGCCAGCGCGGCGATAACGTTGGCCCCGAGAGAGTTGCCGCCCACCAGGTCGGCCACGTATTGCTCGGGAATCAGGGCCGGATGACCGGGCCGCCCCAGGAAAAATCCCGCAAACAGCACGCCGGCAAAGAGCAGGGGGAAGATCTGTTTCATAAACCCCCAGGTGGATTCCACCCACTCGCCGAGTTCTTCGCGCTTGAACCAGGAGTAGAGGATGAAGCCGAGGATGATCAAAAGACCGCCGGTGATGATCCATTTCAGATTGAAGATGGTTTGCCAGAGCATGGCCGCGTCGCCCGAGGGCTTGGCAAAGGCCGCGAATATGAGGATCAGGACCAGCACCAGCATGAAAAACGCCTCCTGGGCCAGGGAGCGGCCAGAGCCGTCGTCTTCGGGCAGATGCATGGCGCCGGCTGTTCGTTTTTCTTCATCCTTGCGGAAAATGAAATGCATGGAAAGCCCCACTACGGCGGCAAAGATGATAGCGCCGATGGCCCTGGCCAGGCCAAGCTGCCAGCCCAGTACCCGGGCGGTAAAGACTATGGCCAGGACGTTAATGGCCGGGCCGGAATACAGAAAGGCCGTGGCCGGGCCGATGCCCGCGCCCCTGGAATAAATACCGGCAAACAGCGGCAGTACCGTGCAGGAACAGACCGCCAGGATGGTGCCCGACACCGAGGCCACGGAATAGGACAAAAATTTGTTGGCCTGGGCTCCGAAATACTTGATCACCGAGGCCTGGGATACGAATACGGCAATGGCCCCGGCAATGAAGAAGGCCGGGATCAGGCAGGTCAGCACATGCTCCCGGGCGTATTCCCGGAGCATCATAAATGCTTCCAGGCCGGCCTGGCGGATGACTTCGTGGTTCCAGGGAACATAGTAGGCCACCAGGAAAAAAGCTATCAGCATCAAAAGTTTGTAACGTTCCTTGAGGTTGCTCATTCTTTTACTCCTTGACATGTTTTTTTATGAAAAGGTGCCCCTGCCGGCCGCGCCCGGTCTTGCGAAAAAATCAGGACACGAAGCAGCAGGTATACCGAAAGTACCAGAAAGCCGAGATCCCGGAGCACCGTCCCGACGCCGGCCGGGCCGTGAGTGGTCTGGGTGCTGAAACAGCCGCAATGAACATCCAGCCCCCGGATCCGGTTGAAGACCAGGGCGGCCGTAAAAACCGCCATGAGAGAAGCGGCCAGCAAAGTTCCCCCGGGCAGCCACACCCCGGCAACCAGGCACAGTCCTACCACCAGCTCAATCCATGGCAGCACCAGGGCAACGGCGTTGACCGCGGCCTCCGGCAGGATCTGATAATTGTAGACCGCTTCCGCAAAAGCGCCCGGGTGCAGGATCTTGTCGTAGCTGGCATATAAAAACACCGCGCCCATGATTACCCTGGCCAGAACAAATCCGATTTTTTCAAAAGGGATTCCGCTTTTATTCATTGTCTTGGTCCTCGGTCTCTGTCGGGAGCCGGGCCTCGCGCCATATGATCCAACCGTTGACCAGCACGCGGACATCCGCCATTCCCATTTCGGAAAGAAACAGCGCCAGTTCGTGGCTCAAATCGCAGTTTTCCCCGTCGCAATAGGTAATGATGGTTTTTTCATTTTTCAGCAGCCGGTCCGACAATTCCATGAACCGCTCATCCACGTTCTGCCACGGCAGGCTGAGGGCGCTCTTGATGTGGCCCTGGTTGTACTGCCTTTCAGGCCGGGCATCCAGAAAGAGGGCCTTGTTTTCCATATACAAGCGGCTCGCCTCCTTCAGGCTGATCACCAGGCTTTCTCCGGCGGCGTCGGTCAGGCGCGAATCGGCGGACCAATCGCCGATAAGCCGAAGGCCGTTGTCGCGCCACAGGTTGACGCCGGCGGCCAGGCGGCAGGCAACCACCATGATCCCGGCCGATTGCCACATGGCCTTTAGCAGCACCAGCCGGCCGCTTTTATCCTCTTTTGCGGGCATTGTCGGGACCGGGGGCCCCGGGCGCACGACGCATGCGGATGGGCTA
>CAYTQK010000305.1:0-3388 GCA_964439745.1 uncultured Desulfobacterales bacterium | reverse complement strand
CGTCTGCGCCGGCTGCCTGTTTCATCTGGGCTGGCGGTTCACCGCTGCCGGCGCCACCTTTCACGGGTTGATCCTGGATCACCTGGTGGGCGGTTACGCAGGGGATGACGCCGGATAGAAAAAGTTCTCTCCCGGCGGCCGGTCCTCACCCATCCAGCAGGGCGGCCAGGTTGTCCCGGGCAAAATCAAGGGCAGGATCAATTTCCAGGGCGCGTTGATAATACCAGATGGCCTTTTCCGTCTGGCCCAGCTCCCGGTAGTTGACGGCGATATTGGCATAATCGATGGCCGAACCCGGGTCGATTTTCAGAATGGCGGCAAAGCAGTCAATGGCCTGCTCATGCTGGGCCAGCTTGAAGTGACAAAAGCCTTTCAGGTTGAGAATATCGGTCCGCTCGGTGTCCAGGGCCAGTCCCCGGCCGAGCAGTTCCAGGGCCTCCCGGAAGCGGCCGGTCTCTTTCAGGCAGACCCCGGCATAGGAATAGATGCCGGGCGCGTCCTGGTCCGGCGGGGAGAGATCCAGGGCCCGGTAAAAATGGGTCAGGGCGTCGTCGGGGCGGCCGGACTGCAGCTGGGCGAGACCCAGGAAGAACCGGGTGAAATAGGCCGGCCCGATGGTGTCTTCCATGGTCAGCAGACCGGGAATGGCCTTTTCCGGCGGCAGGGTTTCGGCCATGAGCTTGGCGGTGAACATGGCCGTGCTGGCATTTTCCGCCCGCTGGTAAAAACCGGTCCCGGGAATCATGACATAAAAGGCCGGCAGGTTCAGCTGGGGATCGGTCAGGTCGATCACCAGGACATCCATGCCCAGGCCGGACAGGGCGGTCAGGCAGTTTTCGATTTCCACCCGGATATTGTTGTGGGACAAGTCGGGCAGGTCACCGACGGCGGTGGCCCCGGTCCGGTCCATGAGAAAGGCGGCGGCTTCCAGGCTGGTCAGCTTGGGCAGTCCGCTGGCGATATAAGATCCGCCGGTGTCAAAGTCTCCGCCCAGCTGGGCGATTTCGGTCAGGGTGCGGCTGAGGGCTTTCTCGGGATCAGGCGCGGTCCCGGCCGTCCAGACGATTTCGCTGCGCCCGGGAAAAGAAGCGGGGTCATAGGCGAGGGCGCCGATGGTGGGGATACCCGTGTCCAGGGAGAAGTCCGAGAGAAACAGTTCAATGCCGGCCCGCTGGAATCGACCCAGCAGGTCGACCCCCGCGGGATGACGGGCCGAGGCCGGGTCGATGGCCGGGGTTTTCAGGGACTGGCGGGCCACCCGACAGGAAACATGCCGTTCCACCACTTCACAGATGCCCTGGCAGATGGCTTCTTCCCGGCAGTTGCCGGCGCAGGTGCCGTTGAACTCGTTGATGGCGAAAAACCAGTCAAAGGGGACCATGACCGCTTCACCGCTGGCCAGGTTGTATGCCCGGGTCCAGCGCAGGGGGAGACCGGCCAGAAGGGGGGCCACCGCCGCCCGGTCCGGGTTGTCGTCGTGCACCGAGCGGGCCAGGGTTTCAAAGGAAACCGCCGCTTCTCCCAGGTTGTCCATGGTATCAATCGTGAAACGGGCCGGATTGGCGGCATAGCTGTAAAAGCTGAAGCGTTCGGTCAGCTCCATGACGGCGCTGGCCTCGGCCTGGGCGGGGGAGGCGCCCTTGCCCATCTGCTTGGCCGTGCCCGTCATCATGGCCGCGTCGTGGCCGCAAATGCTGATATAGACCGGTATGTCCAGCCGGCCGGTATCGATCCGCCGGGTCTCTTCAAGGATGTCCAGGCCGGTGGCGGCGGCCCGGCTTTTGAAGCGGGCGACCGTCTCTTCCGGCGGCAAGGTTTTGTCCTGATCACCGGTAAACTGTTTGTAAGCGTCCTGCAGAAAAAAGCGGTTTTGCATAATTCATCCTTACCTGTTAAAAAGAGGCAGCTCCCGATTCGTTGGAGGATTTATTGCGCCGGGCCGGCACGGTGAGCGTACCGCTGGCCGTTTCTTCGCGCCCTGATTCTTTCGGTCAGAAAAATAAATCCGGCATCTGCCGGATGATGAACCGAACCCATTTGTTTTTTTATGGATACTACCCGACCTGGACGGTCCGGGTCAAGCCGGATGTGGTACCGGCCGGTGAAAATGATTCATGACAGACCAGACAGTAAAAAATATTCGTCGGCTGCTGCCGCGGGCGTTGCGGGTGGACCGGCTGCCGGCCCGCCGCCGGCTGGAGCGGCTGCTCAACGGCCGCGGCAATAAGAGCGCAGAAGCCGTTGCCCGGGACCTGGAGCGGCTGCAGCAGCGGCTGGAAAAATCCGCGAATCTCAAGTCCGGCCGCTACGAGTCCTTTCCCGCGAACCTCCCCGATGCCCGCCTGCCCATCAGCGAGAAACGGGCGGAGATTATCGAAGCCGTCAAAAGCAACCCGGTGGTGATCGTCGCCGGAGCCACCGGTTCGGGCAAAACCACCCAGATTCCCAAGTACTGCGTGGCCGCCGGCCTGGGCCGCGATGGCCGAGTTGGCTGCACCCAGCCCCGCCGCATCGCCGCCATCTCCGTGGCCAGCCGCATCTCCGAGGAGATCGGCCGTCCGGCCGGCGAACTGGTGGGGTATAAAATCCGGTTTGCCGATCAGACCGCACCCGGCCAGCTGATCAAGATCATGACCGACGGCATTCTCCTGGCCGAAGCCCAGCAGGACCGCTGGCTGAACGAATACGACGTCCTGGTCATTGACGAGGCCCATGAGCGCAGCCTCAATATCGATTTCATTCTCGGGCTGGTGCAGAAGATTCTGGAAAAGCGGGCCGATTTGAAGGTGGTCATCACCTCGGCCACCATTGACACCGAGAAATTTTCCGCGGCCTTCAACGAGGCACCGGTTATCGAAGTGTCCGGCCGGATGTATCCGGTGGAGGTGGTCTACCGGCCGTGTGACGAAAAAGAGGCCGCCGCCGGGGATTCGGATACGGAAAATTATGTGGAGGCGGCGGTGGCGGAAGTCGACCGCATCTGCCGGGAAAACCCGGGCGACATTCTGGTTTTCATGCCCACCACCCAGGATATTCGTGATGCCTGCGCCATGATCAAGGGGCGGCGGTATTCCGGCACGGTGGTGCTGCCCCTTTATGCCCGCCTGTCCGGCCCGGCCCAGGCGGCGGTGTTTGCCCGCCGCCGGGAACGAAAAATCATCGTGGCCACCAATATCGCCGAGACTTCTCTGACCATTCCGGGCATCCGCCACGTGGTCGACACCGGCCTGGCCCGGATATCCTATTACAATCCCCGCACCCGCATTACCTCCCTGGCCGTGCGCAAAATTTCCCAAAGCAGCGCCCGCCAGCGGGAGGGGCGCTGCGGCCGGGTGGCCAACGGGACCTGTATCCGGCTCTATTCGGAAAAGGACTTTGAATCCCGTCA
>CAYTQK010000304.1:0-3415 GCA_964439745.1 uncultured Desulfobacterales bacterium | reverse complement strand
CACCACCTGGCTGGCTCCGGATTCAGTCCTGTTTGATGAAGATGATCCCCAGGCCGTGTTTAAATGCAATCCTTTTACCCTGGCAGACAAGCAGGGAAACAGCCTGCCCGCCCTGGGACGCTATCGCATCGCCCGGATCCAATCCGCTCCGGCGGCCGGATCGCTGTCGGCCCGGTTTTACGACATCAGCCACAGGGCGCCGCTGACAGGCCGGGCCGGCTTCAGTGCCAGGGATTTTGAGCTGCGGCGTTACGGCATCCGCAGCACGGGGTTTGATCAACGGGGCCGGGACGGGGTTACCATCGAGGCCGGCCTGGCCAAGGTATTCAATCGTTTGTAAACGGTTTCTATCCCAGGGAGGGGAACCATGAAAGGCAACCGCATGGCGGGCGTATTGCTTCTGCTGGCGGCAATGACGGCAATGGCCGTGCCGGCGCCGGCGGATGATAATATTATCTTCGGCGGCAGCGCAGCCGCGGTAGAGCCCAATATCCTGATTATTTTTGATACTTCCGGAAGCATGAATACCCGTGCCAAGGGCTGGAAGACCCGCATGGATGTGGCCAAGGAGACCATCAAAGGCATCATCGACGCCCATGGAGCGGCCAATCGTTTCGGGGTCATGGTATTTCATGAAAACATGGACTACAACAGGAACGGCGTGGATGATACCAACGGCGGTTATTTTCCCGCCTTTGAGGGGCTGTATCCGGTCTGTTCGGTAAAGGAGAAGTTTATCCGGGACAGCCGGGGCGAACGGAAAACCGGGGCGGAATACCAGGCGGCCCTGGCCGAATACAAAGATTATCTGAAGAACTTCGTCGACAGCCTGGAGCCCGGCGGATATACCCCCCTGGCAGAAACCCTGGCTGAAGCCGGTTTATATTTTGCCGGGAAAGCCTCCTGGTTCAACGACGATGAGGCCCATTATCCCCGGGGCGGGGTGTATCCGGACAGCGAGGTCGACTCCTATAACCCGGACACGGAGCATCCGCCCATTGAATATCGCTGCCGCAAAAATTATATCATCCTGATGACCGACGGCGTGCCCACCAATGACAATCACCAGCGGCTTTGCGGAGAATATATCAATGGGCAGACAATTGCCGGCGGCGAAATGCCGCGCCTGGACCAGGTGGCCGGCTTCCTGTATGACAATGATATCAGTGATTATTTCGACAGCGATGATTTTACGCAGAATATCATTACCTATGCCATTGGCTTTCAGGGGGGCAAACCTGAGCTGCTCCAGGACACGGCCGACCGGGGCTGCGGGGCCGGTGATAATGTCAATGTGAATGACGGCGGCCTCTATTTCAATGCCGACACACCGGAGGACCTTTCCTCGGCCTTTACCACCATCATGGCCGACATCAGTCGCCGCCAGGCCATGTTCGCCATGCCGACGGTGCCGCTTGATCATCACAGCCGGGCCTATGCCGGAAGTGATGTGTATATGAGCATGTTCCAGCCCACTGTCAGCGGCCCCTGGATCGGTAATCTAAAAAAATACAGCCTCAACAGCCGGGGCGATATCGCCTCCTGCGGCAGCCAGGAATCCATCATGGACGACGGCGGTGAAATCCGGGACAGCGCCCGTTCCTGCTGGTCGCCAACCAGCGACGGCGGAGCGGTTGACAGCGGCGGTGCCGGGGCGGTACTGCTGGAGACGGCCGCTTCCGAACGCCGGATTTATGCCAATATCAGCGAAGTCATTGCTGATTTGACGCACCGGGATAATGACTTTGTCGTCGACAACCCGGCCCTTGTCCCCGCGGATTTCGGCCTGGCCAACGACCAGGCGCTCACCGACCTGGTGAACACGGTCCGCGGCCTGGACAAGCAGTGGAAGCTGGGCGACTTCAACCATTCCCAGCCCGCGGTGGCTGTTTATGAAACCGAAGCGGATGATTCTCATTCGTATGTTTTTGCCGGGGCCAACGACGGCTTGCTGCACTGTTTTGATGATGCTGACGGCCATGAAGCATGGGCTTTTGTGCCCCGGGAACAATTTTCCCGCCTCCGGTACGCCTATGCCGACGGCCATCGCTATTTTATGGACGGCTCGCCCGTGGTGGCCGACACCCGGCAGGGCCGAAAGATTCTCATCTGCGGCGAACGCCGCGGCGGCAATCACTACTATACCCTTGATATCAGCGACATCCAGGCCCCCAAGTACCTTTATACCCATACTTCCACCGGACAGTCCTGGAAGCGGCCCCAGTTTACCGCCATCGCCCGTCCGGAAAGTCCGGACGGCAGTCTCACGACCCGGGAGGTGTTCCTGTTGACCGGGGGATATGACGCGGACCTGGATCACGATGCCGCGGCCGACTGCGGCCGGTCTGTCTATACCATTGACGCCGTCAGCGGCGAAAAAAACGGTTTTAATATGAACAGCGCAGACTTTTCAGACATGTCCTGCCTGGTCAGCGCGGTTGCCCTTGATCTGCGCGATGACGGCCGGACAGCGGCTTCCCATGTATATGCCGCCGACCTGGCCGGCCATGTTTACGCGGCCCGGGATTACCGGGTGACGGATGAAGGCGGCCAATGGCTTACCGGTCAGTGGCAAAAGCGGAAGCTGTTCGATGTGACCGGCGGCGGCCGGAAAATTTTCGCCGAGGTTGACGTGGTTTCCGAAAAACTGCATGTTTTTGATACCCAACAGGCAGCCTGGCAGCAGGTTGCTGGGGAATCTGTTTTTTTCGGCACCGGTGACCGGGCCAACCCCCTGCGGACCGACCGGATCAACTATTTTTATTGCATCAAGAATGACTGGCAGACCGGTCCTCTCAGCAAAAGCAGCCGGGTCGGCGAGTTTGCTACCCTGGATGATGATCCCGACAGCGATCCGGACGGTGATGATGCCGATTTCGTGGTGCTGGATGTGTCCGACAACCTCATCCAGGACGGCACCCCGGAAGAACAGGTAAGCGCTGTCAAGGCTCTCAATGCCCGGCATAACCGGGGCTGGTATATTACCCTGGAAGATACCGGGGAAAAATGCCTTTCTTCGCCGGTGGTGTTCGATGGGGTGGTCTATTTTACGACCTATACGCCGCCGGAAGGGGCTGGTATGACCGTTGCCGATCCCTGCCTGCAGGCAGGCGGCGATGTCGGCACCTCCCGGTTGTATGCCCTGGATTATGAAACCGGGGCTGCCGTGTATGCCGATTATACTGCGGACGGCCGGCTGGATAAGGCAGACCGCTGTAAAATACTTACCGATGTGCCCCTGTCCATCCCGCCTTCGCCGAAAATATTTCTGACGGCACAGGGTCCCCGGCTATTCGTCGGCACCCATCAGGAAACACCGAAGTTCGACCTGGCCGGCCTGGAAATGTTTTACTGGAAACAGGACGAACAGTAAATAATCTCTTCCTCCCTTGTCCCTGCTTTGGCACGGATGCCG
>CAYTQK010000303.1:0-3416 GCA_964439745.1 uncultured Desulfobacterales bacterium | reverse complement strand
ACTTAATCACTTAAAACTTAACACTGCCTGTAAAAAAGACTTTTTACAGGCTTGTTAAACTTCAAATGGATATTGATAATTTTTGGCTTTTTACAAAATACAAATTGTAATTGGCTGTTTATGTAAGTTTAACTATTTACATGTCGAAAAAAATCACGAAATATCCGGGTTTGGGACGATTCCGGTTACCATTCAGTTTTTAAAAACCAGGCGCTGCAACATCCCGCCCGGACAGGTGTTGCGAATGGCGCACACCGGACAGATGGTCAGGGCGAAGACCACGAAATAAACGGCGTGAAAGATCACATACCCCGCGGCCAGGACGACACTGTTCAGATAAAGCCAGTACAGGGGCAGACCGATTATTCCCAGCCAGCAGAGGGTGGCCAGCATGGCCCGGCGGTTGAACTTTTCCGGGGACTTGACAACGGGGCGACGCCGGTAGAGGAACCGGGCCAAAAAGCTGGCCGGCAGAATGCCCACGATGGCCGGGCAGAAGCCGCCCACGTAGGGACAATCCTGGTAAACGCAGCAATATGCCTGAAACCAGCACATGGCCAGGTAGAAGAAAAGCAGGGCCAGGGCCGGGAGAAAACTGTACGACCACAGAAAGATCAATACGGCCGTCATTACCAGCAGAAAGGGGGCGGTCCAAAACATATACAACCGTTGGCGGCGAAAAGGTACACAGGAGAAGTCGGGTCTGGGGGTTTGGCGTATCATTCCGAACCGCCCCTTTCACCGTTACGTCCGTTCAAAGATGACGGCCGGGGCCATGCCCCCGCCGGTGCAGAGGGTTTCATAGCCGTAGCGGACGTTGCGGCGGCGCATCTCGTGGATCAGGGTGCAGGCGATGCGGGCGCCGGAATTGCCCACCGGATGTCCCAGGGCCAGGGCCCCGCCGTTGACGTTGAGTTTATCCATGGGGATGTCATAGGTGCGGGTAAAGGCCAGGGGAATGGGCGCAAAGGCCTCGTTGACCTCGAACAGGCCGATGTCGTCCTTGTCCAGGCCGGAGGCGGCCTTCATTTTCGGCCAGACATCCACCGGGCCGGTCAGCATGAGGCGGGGATCCGAGCCCGTGACGGTGTTGTGGGCGATGCGGGCCAGGGGATCGAGGCCCAGTTGTTTCATCTTTTTTTCGCTCATCAGGACCAGGGCCGAGGCCCCGTCCGTGACTGGCGAAGACACGCCGGCGGAGATCCAGGCCGTGCCGGAAACCGGCGGCAGGTTGCGGATGGCCTCGGCGGTGGTCTGCGGCCGGATGGTTTCATCAGCAGTCATGACGATGTCGCCGCCCTCCTTGTCCTTGCCGGGCGTGGGCACGATTTCGTCGGCAAACCTCCCCTCCTCCGTGGCGGCAGCGGCTTTCTGGTGACTGGCTACGGCCAGGTCGAGGCACTCCTCCTGGGTGATGCCGTGTTCCTCGGCGATCTGCTGAGCGCACTGCATCTGGTCGCGCAGTTCGTTCCGGACCGCTTTCATGTAAAAGGCGTTATAGGGGCTGCCCATGGGCTGACCGTTCATGAGGGTGCCGCCGGTATCCGAGGCGATGCCGTACTTGGTCATGGTTTCGCAGCCGCTGGCGATAAGGACGTCGTGAATCCCGGACCGGATCAGGGCGTAGCCCATGGTGATGGCCGAAAGGCTGCTGCCGCACTGGCGGTTGACCGAAATGCCGGGCACCTGGTGGGTCAGTTTTTCCGAGGCCAAAACGCCCATGCGGGCGATGGTAAAACCCTGCTCGCCTACCTGGTAGACGCAGCCGGTGATGACGTCTTCCACCAGGGTCGGATCCAGGTCGATCCGTTCTATGACCGCGTCCAGCACGTGTCCCAGCAGTTCCGGCGCGATCCACTCCCGTAAGTACCCGTTGCGCTTGCCCACCGGCGTGCGCGCGACACTGACCACGTAGACGTCGTTATCCATTGGCTGATCACTCCCTGGTTTGATTACGGCCCGGTATTTGTCTCCCCTGTACTGCTTTCCTCAGCATAAGTGAATAGGCGCTGACAGTCAATATTTGTTGCCGGTTGGCAAGAACGGTTCAAAAATGAAATCATTAACCGGCATCAAAATTTGAAAATTCCTCGATTCCGGTTATAATAATTATTCAGCCGCTTTCAATCCCGCACGACGGACCGACAACCGGAGTTAACCCTGCCAACGAAATAACGGAGGCACCGGCCATACGCCCATGACCACCTTTGTCCAGTGGGTCTACGGAATCCTGATGCTCTTTTTGAAACGCGCCATGTTCGTTTTCACCAACAAGCGGATCTTCATGGTGCCCACCCGCTTCAACTACGCCTACCGCCGTTCCCTGGCCCATATCCCTTACTCGGAGACGCAGCAGATCAACGCCAAAGGAAAAACGCTCCTCGTCCCATGCCGGGTTGGCGGCCAGGCCAAGAAATTCATCGGCCTCAAGCGCAAGGAGGACAAAAAGATCCGGGTCCTGGTCCTCACCCTGAAACCGGATAACTGGCTCCCGGAAGACGCCCAGATGTGTTTTCTCTGCCCGCGCTGCACCGAGGAGCTGGAAGAAGGAGTGTTCAGCTGCAAGAAATGCGACCAGGAGTTCCGCCCGGCCGGAAAGGCCCGGCTTCTCTCCCTGGCCGTACCCGGCGGCGGATACTTTTACATGGATCACCCGGTACTGTGCGCCTTTACCGCTATGATCGAAATCATTCTGCTGGCCTTGATCATTCTGCTGGGTCTGTGGCTGTACAATGCCACCACCGATCCGACCCGGATTGCCTGGCTGGCGGGAACGGTAGTCGTCTTTGGCCTGGTGAAATTCATCGCGGCTCATCATGCCGGCATGCTGACCGAGGAGTATGTGCCCATCCGGATTGCGGTCCTGGAAAAACAGGATGGACGAGACAAGTAAAACGCCGGACCACGGGAAAAACCGGTGAACGAAACGAGGGGGTTCCCCGGTTCCCGCAGCCGGGCGCGCACTGCCGAAAAAAAATGATAATTTATGTCAGCAGGGGCTGCAAGCCCATGGCAAAGGCCATGTCTCCGTCAATGTACAGGCCGCCGTTCATAAAAAGCTGGACCGGGTTGGTCTGCCCGCTGCTGACGGCGGCGGCGTCTTCCAGGGTCAGGGCCAGGGTGGCCCGGGGCGTGTCGGCGCCATTGAATACGGCCGTAATCTCGGAAACCGCCCCGTCCTCGTGCTTCAGCTGAAAGGTGCTGGTACCCTTCAAGCCTTTAATGACAGTGTTCTTCTCCTTGCTAAGCTGCCCCTGCATACGCAGCAGCAGGTCAATGTATTTCATGTCAGCCAGGCGGCTCATGCTTTCCAGGGCAATGGCCAGGGCCACCATGGGATTGTCCAGGGGGCCCTCCTGCACCTCGATATTCATCCCGTCGGTAATGGTATAACCGTACACCTCTCCGGACACGTC
>CAYTQK010000302.1:0-3416 GCA_964439745.1 uncultured Desulfobacterales bacterium | reverse complement strand
TGCCGAAGGCGTTGATCAGCAGGGGGTAGTCGGAACCGCGCACCTTTTCAAACAGCAGGGCCGGTCCGTGGGCCTTGGATACCCGGTCGGTGATTTCCGTTATCTCCAGGGCCGGGTCTACCGGCACGCCGATCCGCTGGAGTTCTCCGGCCGCTTCCAGGGCGGCCACCATTTCCCGGGTGTTTTTCAGCATGATCCGCTTTCCGGATGGCGGCCGGAGCCTTTTTCCGGATAACCATCCGTCTTTATTTATTATATAAATAATGCAAAAATAAATAATTTTATATCGAACAAAGCCGGATGTCAAGAACGGCCGGGCCGGCCGGGCTGGTCCCCGAAAGGCGTCAGGCGGGTGCAACGCCGCCGGCCATAGGGCCGGGTTTGCTTGACAATTTGGCCGGGGTGTACTATTCATTCGGGGAAACTTTATGGTTCAACAATCCGGTTGCTGCGCCGGTTTTTTGACGGAAACCGGAAAATTGTCATCTTTCAGGAGGGAAAATGAACAAAATCGGTATTATCGGTGGTTCCGGGCTGGATGACCCGGGCCTGTTGAAAGAGCCGCACGAGGAGACCCTGGTCACCCCCTACGGAGAACCCACCTCGCCCCTGATGTGCGGACGGGTCGACGGGGTGGAAGTGATGATCATTTCCCGTCATGGAAAAAGGCACCAGTTTTCCCCCACCGAGGTTAATTACCGGGCCAATATTCACGCCTTGAAAGAGATGGGCGCCACCCATATTCTGGCCACCACCGCCTGCGGCAGTCTCAAAGAAGAGATCGACCGGGGCCATTTTGTCATCCTGGACCAGTTCATTGATTTTACCCGCAAGCGCGACAATACTTTTTTTGATTCTTTCGCCGGCAACGATATGAGCGCCCATACGCCCATGGCCGATCCCTTTGACGAGGGCCTGCGCCGGGTCCTGCTGGCCTGCGCCGAGGAACTGGAACTGAATTGTCATCCCCGGGGAACCCTGATCACCATCGAGGGGCCGCGGTTTTCCACCCGCGCCGAATCCCGGATGTTTCAGGCCTGGGGAGCCGATGTCATCAACATGTCCGTGGCCACCGAAGCCATCCTGGCCAATGAAGCGGCCATACCTTACGCGGCCGTGGCCATGTCCACGGATTACGACTGCTGGAAGGCGGATGAAGAGGTGGTCACCTGGAAGGAGATAATGGAAGTCTTCAACCACAATGCCGAGAAGGTCAAGCAGCTGCTGTTGACCGCCATTCCCAAAATCTGACGGATATCATTATTGGTGGAGCCGTCTGCATAAAACCGGGAGGAGAAGATATGGATTTGAAAGCGTGCATTCGCACCGTGCCCAACTGGCCGGCAGAAGGAGTGATGTTCCGGGATATCACCACCCTGCTGCAGGATCCGGCCATGTTCCGGCAGGCCATTGACATGTTTTACGAGCGATACCGGTGCATAAAGATTGACAAGATCGTGGGTATCGACGCCCGGGGGCTGATCTTCGGCGCGCCCCTGGCCTACCTGATGGGCGTGGGGTTTGTGCCGGTCCGCAAAAAAGGCAAGCTGCCCTATGAAACCGTTTCCCAGGCCTACGCCCTGGAATATGGGGAAGATCATGTTGAAATCCATAAAGATGCCATCAAGCAAGGGGAAAAGATTCTCATTGTGGATGATCTTATCGCCACCGGCGGCACCGTCGAAGCCTCCATTAAGCTGGTGGAAAAGCTGGGCGGTGAAGTGGTGGAGTGCGCCTTTGTAGTGGATTTGCCGGACCTGAAAGGCAAGGAAAAGATAAAAGATTACAAGATATTTTCGCTTTGTGAATTTGAAGGGGAGTAGGTGAACAAATGGAGCGGCTGGATTGTATTGGGTGTTGTCCTGGTGGCGGCCAGCGGGCTGGCGGCCGCCGCCGCGGCGCAGGATGAGCCGATCCCGCGGTCGGCCGAAAAAAACGAGTTTGCCATTTACCGGAATCTGCTGGCCCGCTCCCATCTGCCGCGATATCTGCTTTAAACAACAGCGGATTCGAGTACACCTTTCACGCCGACTCTGAAACGTTGCAGCCCATCAGCCATTTTTTTCCGGTGGACAAGAAATGGCCGTTGCCGGATCGGCGGGTGGCGTTTTCCCTGGCCGTGGGGTTTGTCTGGGAGGCCGACCGTAAATACCTGGGCGCGCTTTGCCGGAAAAATGGCGATGACTTTCAGATTTTCACCCGGCCCAACCTGATTTTCTGAAATACAAGAAAAGGCAATACCCATGGAAGATTACAGTGTTATCGAAGTGGCGCCGGATGATACCTTCCGGTTCGCCTGTCACCGGGAGGTCCCCTGTTTCAACCAGTGCTGCGGCGATCTGGTCCAGTTTCTGACTCCCTATGATATTCTGCGCCTGAAAAACAATCTCGGGCTGACCTCGTCGGAATTACTGGCCCGCTACACCCGGCGTCACATGGGCGGTGAGACCGGCCTGATCGTGGTTTCGCTCAAGAACACCCCGGACACGGGCAATGCCTGTCCCTTTGTTTCCCCGGAGGGGTGCCGGGTGTATCCGGACCGGCCTTCCTCCTGCCGTTCCTATCCCCTGGCCCGGGTGGCCGGCCGGTCCCGGGAGACGGGCGCCATTACGGAGCGTTACCTGCTGATGAAAGAACCCCATTGCCGGGGATTTGAACAGGATTGCCCGCAGACCGCAGGCCAGTGGGTGGCCAACCAGGGGCTGGCTCCGTACAATGTCATGAACGACCGTCTCATGGCCATCATCAGCGCCAAGAACCGGCTGGATCCGGGTCGGCCCCTGGACCTGGCCGCGGGGAATATTTTTTATACCGGCTGCTATGACCTGGACCGGTTCGCGGCGGAAATCGCGGCCGGCGGCCAGCTGGATCAGGCGAAAGTGGATCCCGGACTGGTGGCCGCGGCCCAAAACGATGAAGAAAAAATGCTGGCGCTGGCCCTGGACTGGGTTCAGCAGACGTTGTTCCCGGAACCGGCGGCGGACGGTACAACATAAGTCCGGAGCGAGCCAGGAGGGGCGAACAGGGACAGGAGAACAGGGATATGAACCTGGAGGGAAAAGTGGGACTGGTGCTGGGCGCGGTCAAGGGCATCGGCCGGTCCGTGGGCCTGGCCCTGGCCGAGCGGGGCGTGCGCCTGGGCCTGACCTGGCATGACTGGCCGGAAAGCCGGCCGGAAATGGAGGCGGCCGTGGCCGCCACCGGTATAGAGCACCTGGTCATCAATGTCGACCTGACCGATCCGGAAGCGGCCCCGGCCGCTGTGGAGCAGGTAGTGGAACGGTTCGGCCGCCTGGACATTCTCATCAACAACATCGAGCGCGGCGGCTGGCCGGTGGTGCATGGCGCCTACAACCAGGCCCAGTGGGACCTGGAAATGGCCACCACCCTCCGGGCCAAGCAGTGGGTCTTTCAGG
>CAYTQK010000301.1:0-3427 GCA_964439745.1 uncultured Desulfobacterales bacterium | reverse complement strand
CCACGCAACCGGATTTCGCCGTCAGCGTCCGCAGCCTGACCAAGCGGTTCGGGGATTTTACCGCCGTGGACGACATCTCCTTTGATGTGCGTCCCAAAGAAATCTTCGGATTTTTAGGGGCCAACGGCGCCGGCAAGACCACCACCATTAAAATTCTGACCGGCCTGATCCAGCCCTCCGCCGGACAGGGCCAGGTGGGCGGGCTGGACATTGTCCGCCAAGCGGCCCGGATCAAGACCCGCATCGGCTACATGTCCCAGCGTTTTTCCCTGTATGACGATCTCAAGGTCATGGAAAATCTCTTTTTCTTCGGGGGGGTCTATGGCCTGGACCGGCGACAGGTCTCCCGGCGCATGGAAGAACTGGAAGGCGTTCTCAATCTGTCGGAAATGCGGAACAACCTGACCGGCTCCCTGCCCCTGGGATACAAGCAGCGCCTGGCCCTGGCCTGCGCCATCCTGCATCAGCCGCCCATTCTGTTTCTGGACGAACCCACCGGCGGGGTGGACCCCATTGCCCGCCGCCATTTCTGGGACCTGATTTCCACCCTGGCCGCCGGCGGCACCACCGTTTTTGTAACCACCCATTACATGGACGAGGCCGAATATTGCCACCGGCTGTCCATCATGTACAGCGGCCGCATCGTCGAGCTGGAGGCGCCGGCCGCGCTGAAGCAGAAATACGGCATGAACTCCATTGAAGATATTTTTGTGCACCTGGTCGATCGCTAGCGTTTTTGGAAAATCATCCATGAAAATTCATAAACCGCGCCTTCTGCCGCTGATAAAAAAAGAGTTCATCCACATCCTGCGGGATCCCCGTTCGCTGGCCATTCTTTTTATGATGCCCCTGCTGATGATCTTTGTCTTCGGCTATGCCATTGACATGGACTTAAAGCACATCCGGGTGGGGGTCTGCGACCGCGACCGCACCCCGGCCAGCCGCGACCTCATCGAAACTCTCACGGCCTCGCCCTATTTTGACGTGGCGCGGCGGTTTGACGACCCCCGGCAGACCGAGGCCCTGTTCCGGGCCCGGGCCATCCGGGCCGCCCTCCTCATACCGGCGGATTTCACCCGGGACCTGGCCGGTCCCGGCGGTGCCGACATCGGGGTGATTACCGACGGCACCGACGCCAACAGCGCCACCCTGACCCAGAACTACCTGGAAAATCTTTTCCTGAGCCAGTCGCTGGGCGGCGGACAAACCGGACTGCCCATCCAGGTCAGGACCCGGGTTTTTTACAATCCCGACATGGAATCAGCCATCTTCGTGGTACCCGGCATTGTGGCCCTGCTGCTGATCATGATCGGCGCCCTGCTCACCTCGGTCACCATTGCCCGGGAAAAGGAGACCGGCACCCTGGAGCAGATCCTGGTCAGCCCCATCCGGCCGGCGGAAATCATCCTGGGCAAGGCCGTTCCCTACCTGGTCCTGGCCTTTGGTATTGCCGTATTTGTAATTCTCTTCGGATACTTCTGGTTTGATGTGCCCATGCTGGGCGCCTGGTCGTGGCTGATGTTCTTCTGCCTGCTGTACCTGTTCACCTCCCTGGCCATCGGGCTGCTGATCTCCACCCTGGTGGCCACCCAGCAGGTGGCCATGATGCTCTCCCTGGTGGCCACCATGCTGCCCTCGATCATGCTGTCCGGGTTCATCTTTCCGCTGACTTCCATGCCCCTGCCGCTCCAGGTGATTTCCCGGATCATTCCGGCCACCCATTTTCTGGTCATCATCCGGGGCATCATGCTCAAGGGCAACAGCCCCCTGGAGCTGTGGGCGCCGGCCCTGGCCATGAGCGGTATCGGCCTTTTTTTCGTGTTCCTGGCCATCCGGCGGTTCCGGCTGAAATTGAGATAAGGCCGCCTGGGTAATTTTTATACAGTCATAAAAATGAAAAAAATTATCTACTTAGTACAAAAAGAGCTCCGCCAGGTCCGGCGGGACCCCAACATGCTGCGGATCATCTTCGTGGTGCCCCTGGTGCAGCTGCTGGTACTGGGATACGCCATTACCACCGACATCAAAAACCTCGACCTGATCATCTGCGACCAGGACCGCTCGGTCCTCAGCCGGGACCTGGCCGACCGCTTTGCCCACAATGACTATTTTGTCGTGCAGCAGCACTCCTGCCAATTTGACCAGGCGGAAAAATACCTGCGCCAGCGCCGGGCCGTGCTGGTCATGGTGATTCCGCGGGACTTTTCCCGGGACCTGGAGCTGGGCCGGTCGCCCGAACTCCAGATCCTCTTTGACGGCCAGAACTCCAACACCACCGCCGTGGCCATGGGCTACTGCAACCGCATCCTGCTGCGTTTCATGCAGGACAGCCCGGCCGGTGCCCGTTTCGGTAAAGCCGGCGCCGCCCCCGGGCTGCGGATCATCAACCCCATCAGCCGGGCCTGGTACAACCCGGAACTGAAAAGCGTCTACTACATGATTCCCGGCATTATCTCCATTCTGCTGATGATCATCACCATGCTGCTGACCAGCATGGCCATTGTCAAAGAAAGGGAAATCGGTACCCTGGAGCAGCTGCTGGTAACCCCGCTGGCCGCCTGGCAGATTATCGCCGGCAAGACCCTTCCCTTTGCCCTGCTGGGTTTTATTGAAATGGTAATCGCGATGACTTTCGGGGTGTTGTGGTTCCAGGTGCCAGTTGTCGGCAGCCTGCCACTGCTGGCCGCCCTGTCCGGAGTTTTTATCATGACCGCCCTGGGCATGGGAATTCTTATCTCCACCCTGGTGGACACCCAGCAGCAGGCGCTGTTTTCCGCCTGGTTCTGCCTGGTCTCCTTTATCCTGCTGAGCGGCTTCTTTTACCCCATCGCCAACATGCCCGAGTGGGTGCAGCTGATCACCTACCTCAATCCCCTGCGATATTTTATCGAAATTCTGCGGGAACTGCTTTTGAAGGGTGCCGGGCTCGATATCCTCTGGCCGGAACTGCTCTGCCTGGCCGCCATCGGCGCCACTATTTTTGCCCTGGCCACCTTCCGGTTCAGCCGGCGTGCCAGCCAGGAATAAGAAATAAGAGACGCGTCTCTTGTGTCCGGGGCGGAGCAATGATTTTTGGTATCTTGGGGGCTTGTCGGCAGAGGAGGGGGTGGTGTGGGTGCTGTGCTTCCCCGTCTTAGAGGGGAAGGTAGGAGGGGGGGGGGGGGGTACCCCCGGCTGGTTGCGGGTCGACCGGCGGGCGACCGGGACACAGGCCAGTTCACGCTCCTGAAGATCGATCAGGTTCTCGAACTCGCCTTCGATGTTCGTCCCGCCGGTGAGCAGATCACCGTGCTGGTGGTGGACGACACGGACTTCGAGGTCGCCAGTCTTGTAGGTCAGCGCCGACGGGGCGACGACCTCCGCACCGCGGAAGGAGAGGTTCCGGAGTTCGTCGACGGTGATCTTCCCGACGTTCCGGGCACCCTCG
>CAYTQK010000300.1:0-3440 GCA_964439745.1 uncultured Desulfobacterales bacterium | reverse complement strand
TAGGTCGTGGCCGGGGAATCACGGGGGTCTGAGATGGACAAGGCCCGCAGCCTGGGGGTTACCGTGCTGGATGAAAACGATCTGCTGGACATGCTGGGAGAAAAAAAACGAGAGATAAAGCCGGAGGAACATAGACCGCCAATATAATATGTGGGAACGGCAAAGCAGGAAAAAGAGGTGCATCATGAAAGACCGTATCCGGCGACACGCCATTATTCAGGGCCGCGTCCAGGGTGTTTTTTTCAGAATGGAAACCAGGCAAGAAGCACAAGTCCATGGCGTCACGGGCTGGGTCAGGAATCTTCCCGATGGCGCGGTGGAAGCGGTTTTTGAGGGGGAAAAAGACAAGGTGGAAAAGGTTCTGGCCTGGTGCCGCCAGGGTCCTCCCGGCGCCCGCGTCGACAGCGTCGATGTCACGGAGGAACCTTATAGCGGGGAGTTTACAGCCTTTTCCATTACCCGGTAATAAAAAGAAGAGAAGACCAGAAACAAGAAGGCGGCTTGATCAAAATGATGATAAGCCGCCTTCTTTGAAACTTGCTTTTGTAGCCGTAGCTTATACCGCGTCCTGCAGCTTTTTCCCGGGTTTGAACTTGACAACATTGCGGGCTTTGATTTTGATCGGATCGCCTGTCTGCGGATTGCGGCCTTTGCGGGCTTTGCGGCGTACTTTGGCGAAGGTACCGAATCCAACCAGGGTCACCTTGCCATTCTTTTTCTTGAGCGCCTTGGTTACGCCGTCCATAAAGGAATTGAGAGCTGCCCCGGCGGCTACCTTGGAAATGCCGGCATCACTTGCCATCTTGTCGATTAATTCTGATTTGGTCATTGCGTTCCCCCATTTTTTGGTTAGCGGTTTCTAATAAAGGCTCTGTTAATGCTACTTTGCATCCCGGAAAGTCCAATGTCAATAGATTTTTCAATATTTCACAATTTTTTTTTAAAAAAAGGCCTGTAAATTATATGAGTTTTACGGTCACAATATGCAAAACAGCGGTTGGCAAGCCCTGGCAGGTCGCTATAAACCTTTGATTGACGAGGATTTACGGCGACTGTACGCCAGGCAAGAGATGCCACGGAGAACGTCCGCAAGGCTGGAACGACGGGGGATAAAAATTTCTCTACAGAAGGGCCTCGATGAATTTTTCCGGCTCAAACGGCTGCAAATCGTCGACCTGCTCGCCAACGCCGATATACTCCAGGGGAATGCCGAAAGTCCGGCAGAGGTTGACGGCGATGCCGCCTTTGGCTGTACCGTCCAGCTTGGTCAGCACAATTCCGGTTACCCCGGTATCGGCGGCAAAGGTCTGCGCCTGGGAAAGGGCGTTCTGCCCGGTGGTGGCATCTAGTACCAGCAGGACCTGGTGCGGCGCTGCCGGCATTTTTTTGGCAATGGTCCGCTTGATCTTTTTCAACTCTTCCATCAGGTTGGTCTTGGTATGGAGCCGGCCGGCGGTATCAATGATGACCACGTCGATATCCCGAGCCCGCGCGGCCTCAATGCCGTCAAAGACCACGGCGGACGGATCGGAATTCTCCCGGTGCTTGACGATGCCGGCATTGGTACGCTGCGCCCAGATCTCCAGCTGCTCAATGGCCGCCGCCCGGAAGGTGTCCGCCGCCACCAGCAGGACTGATTGGCCGGCCCGGGCGTAGTTGGCGGCCAGCTTGCCGATGGTGGTGGTCTTGCCAACCCCGTTGACGCCCACCACCATGATCACCCGCGGCTTTTCAGCCGGGATTGGCGCGGTCTGGTCGACGGAAAGATAGGAAATCATCGTTTGCTTGAGCTGCTCCTTCAGCATAGCCCCATCTTTGACACCGGCCTTGTGGACGGCGGCGATGATTTCCGTGGCCGCCTCCACCCCGATATCGGCCGTAATGAGGCGTTCTTCCAGGTCGTCCAGGGCGTCCTCGTCAACCGCCTGGCCCGCCTTAAAAAGCGTTTCAATGTCCGTGGTCAGAATCCGGCGGGTTTTGGACAGGCCTTTCCGCAGCCGCTGATAGAGGCCGCCGGCAGCGGGCGGGGCGGTTTTTTCTTCCGGCGCCGGTTCATCCGCGGCCGACGCTTCTTCGGCGGCCGGCTCGCTGGTCACTGCCTGGCCTGCTTCCGCCTCTTCCCTGGCCTCCGCTGCGGCGGCAATAGAGGGGGCTTCGACCACGGCGGAGGCTTCGGGCGCAGCGTTTTCCGCCGGCGATTCCGCGGCTTCGGAGCGTTTTTCGTCCTGTTCTGTCCGGTCTTTTTTATCCTTTTTTTTCCGGCGAAAAAACTGTAAGGCCATTATTTATAATCCCTTTTACGTATTATTGCCCATTGTTCTCCAAAAGCGGGGGGCAGGGAAAGCGTGTTTCAGGCCCCGGCATCCCGCCACAAAACAAAAGCGTTCCAAATTGTGCGTCGGCCGCATTCGAAACGCTTTATGACGATTCTATATATAATATATATTATAAGGAAGAGAAAAAAGAGGTATTCGCGGCATCAATTGGCCGAGACCAGCTGGGGCCGCTGACCGTTCCGTTTATTCAGATCCACCGAAACCAGCTTGGATATCCCCTTCTTTTCCATGGTCACCCCCAGCAGCCGGTCGGCAAACTCCATGGTTCTCTTGTTGTGGGTGACCATGACGATCTGGGACTGCTCGCCGATGATTTTGAGCAGTTCGTTAAAGCGGTAAATGTTGGCTTCATCCAGGGGCGCGTCAATTTCATCCATGAGGCAGAAGGAGGTCGGTTTCAACAGAAAGATGGAAAAGATAAAGGCAATGGCGGACAGGGCCTTTTCTCCGCCGGACAGCAGGGACAGGCGGGTAAGTTTCTTGCCGGGCGGATGAACCATCAGCTCCACGCCGGTTTCCAGCGGTTTGTCCGGCTCGGTCAGGACCAGCTCGGCGGTACCGCCTTCAAAGAGACGGGGAAAAACCTCGTTCATCTTTTCATTGATGGCCCGGAAGGTCTCCAGAAATCGTTTCTGGGACACCCGGTTGATCTTGTTGATCACCGTGTGCAGGTCGTCAATGGCTTCCACCAGGTCATCATGCTGGCTCTGCAGAAACTCCAGCCGCTCTTTCTGCTCCTCGAACTCTTCGATGGCCGCCAGGTTGACCTCACCGATATTGTCCAGCTTCTGCCGCAGTTCGGCCAGTTCCTGGTCCATCTCCCCGGTTGTTTTTTCGCTGGCTGCCAGGGCTTCGGCATAGTTCTGACGAATCCGGTCAAAGGTGGAGTGGTAACGGTCTTCCAGGCGCTGCCGGATATTTTCCTGTTTCATGCCGCGTTCGGACTGTTCCCGCTCCACGTACCGGATTTTTTCGGCGTTCTCTTCACGGCGGCTCCGGATGTCCGCTGACTGGCGGTCGCTGGCCGCCATTTCCTCGGTAATGCGGGTATAATCCGATTCGATTTCCGACAGCGTCTCCTCCTGCCGTTTCAAGGCCGCAAAA
>CAYTQK010000299.1:0-3444 GCA_964439745.1 uncultured Desulfobacterales bacterium | reverse complement strand
CATGCGTACCGCCCGGGAACTGATGCGCCGGCGGCGTCTGCGGCTGACCCTGCCGGACGAGGGCGAGCTGACCCTGGAGCGGGACCTGGTGCTGCCCGCAGACTGGCAGACGGACCACATGGAGTTCATCGTGGCCGACGCCCAGGCCCTGCCGTTTTCTTCGGACCGGTTCGCGGCGGTGGCCTCGCTCAACATGGTCGACAAGGTATCCCGGCCCCTGGTTCATCTGCGGGAGGCCAACCGGGTGGCCGCGCCCGGGCCGGCGCAATTCCTTTTGTCCGATCCCTTTTCCTGGTCCGCCGAGGCCGCTGCCCCCGAAGACTGGCTGGGCGGCCGCAAGCAGGGTCCCTTTGCCGGCCATGGCCTGGACAATATCCGCGCCCTGCTGGGCCGGGCCGACGGCCCCCTGGGACCGCCCTGGACCATCGCCGGCCAGGGCCAGGTCTGGTGGACCATCCGCACCCACAGCAACCACTATGAATGGATCCGCAGCCGTTACGTCAAGGCGGTGCGGTAACCGGTGGCGTCCTTATTTTCCGCCGGTCCGGATCCACTCCCCGACCAGCTTGAGCACGTTGTGAAAAGGCTCCAGGGTGAGGATGTCCGGCGCGTCGTGGCGCTGATGATAAAAGCGGACCATCTGCCCGGGCACCTGGAAGGGCAACAGGCAGGTGGCCTTGAGACCAGCCCGGCTGAAGGAGCCGGCATCGGTGCCCCCGCCGCCGAAGGGGAAGGGCCCCACCGTAAAGGGCACCCCGGCCCGCTCGGCCGCCCGGCGGACGCTGTCCACGATGTCCGGATCGTTTTTGACAAAGCCGTTGACGTCCGAGGTGAGGATCTTGATCCGGGGATGGGTCACGGTTTCCAGGTTAAGCAGGCGGGTATCGGTCTGCTGCAGTTCCGCCAGGTGCCGGGCCACGTACCGGGAAGAGCCCCGCAGGCCGGCCTCTTCGCTGCCAAAAGAGATAATCCGGATTTCCGTGTCCGCGGGAATTTCCTCGGGGTGGGCCGCCAGGAACCGGGCCATGGCCAGGCTCAGGGCGCAGGCGGACAGATTGTCGGCCGCGCCCGGCACCTGCCCGCCGCCTTTGTCGCTGCCCACGAAGAAAAAGGCGAAGATGACCGCCGGGGCCACCGGGTAGAGCATCAGGATCCAGCCGATCCGCCCGGCCGCCTCCAGGCCGGCATGGCCGGCCAGGACGCCGGTCAGCTCCACCAGGGAGAGGGCGAATATCCCGAAAAAACCGATGAACAGCGTGGCCACGGCAAAGTAATAGCCATACCCCAGCCAGCGCAGCCAGGTCATCTCCAGGGCGCTGTCATGATGGCCGCCCAGGATGAGCACCCGCCGGATGGTTTCCGCGCCGGGCTTGCGCAGCCGGCCGATGACATTGACCGACTCTTTCTTGCGGCAGAATCCGTCGATGAACTCGAAGTAAAACATGAATTCGAAAATCCCGGGCAGCATGGCCGCGACCGCCAGAACCAGGGCGGCGGCGGCTGCCAGCCAGGCGGGCAGACCCGGGATCTGGCCGGCGGTCATGTTCAGCAGGGCGGCTGCCAGGGCGAGCACGGCGCTGACCCGCAGCCAGCCCAGAAAGGCGTGGGGGGCCACGATGAAGGTCTCGGTGGTGACGTTTTCCGGACCCAGGAGAGTTTCCATTTCTTCTTTGATCATCCGGGCGCGGTCATGTTCCTGGGAGGTGGCCGGCGCGCCGGGTCCGGCCTGGTCGCAGATTTTTTTGACGATATCAAAGGCGTATTGGGCGTCATCCCGGGTGAGTTCGGCTGTCATCAGCGGGCTCCATCGGTAAAAGGGTTGGTAGGGGGTGGCAGGTAGACGGGGCGGCCGGCCAGGGGCGGTCCTTTAACGGCTGGTCAGCGGGATCTTTTCCCGGATCCAGCCGGTCAGCACGGCCAGCACGGCTTCCCGGTCGGCCGGGGCCTCATTCATGGTTTCATGAAAGAGGCCGTCGAATATCCGCAGGGTTTTATCGCTGCTGCCGGCCTGCTCGTAGAATTGCCGGCTGCCCTCGGGATTCACCATGCGGTCGGCCGCGCCATGAATCACCAGCAGGGGCAGGGTCAGCTCGGCGGCGTGGTCGAGGCAGAATCCGGCCGTGGCCAGAAAGGAGACGAACCAGCGGGTGGAGATGCGGTCATGGACCAGGGGATCGGCCAGGTAGGCCTGGACCGTGGCCGGATCGTGGGACAGGTCCGCGGGGTTGAGCTGGTTGCTCTGGGTCAGCCGCGGCAGGATCCGGGAGACGATCCGGGCGGCGGCCGCCTGGAAGGCCGGCACCTTGCTGCCGGGCTGGAAGGCCGGGGCGGACAGGACCAGGGCGTTCAGATCCGCCTGGTGACGCAGGGCGAAATGGGCGGCAATGAGCCCGCCCATGCTGTGACCCAGGCAGACCAGGGGCCGGTCAGGGACCTGGGGCCGGATGACCTGGTCGACAAATTGTTTTACGTCGGCGGTATAATCGGCAAAGTCGTTGACATGGCCGCGTTTGCCCCCGGAGCGGCCGTGGCCCTGGTGGTCCAGGGCGAAAAACGAGACCGGCTCTTTTTCCATGGCGTTAATCAGGTTGCCGTAGCGGCCGGAATGTTCCCCCAGGCCGTGGACGAGGAGCAGCGCCGCGGCGGGATCTTCTACCGGCCAGCGCTGGTGAAAGATTTCCAGGCCGTCCTTGTTGACAAAGGAACCGGTGACGGGCTGCGTGCTCATCATGGTGTCCCCCCTTATCCGGGTCAGGTGGTGTCCGGGCTGATGGGCTCTTTGGGTACCAGCCCCCGGACCCGGTAGTTGAATTCAAAGTTGAGGCTGTGGCTCCATTTTTCGTCGAACAGGGTGCGGAAGCGGGTGCCGTCCTGGGGGCCGGTGGGCTTGCCAAAGGAGAAGAACCAGTTGACGATGGGGCCGTCGGTGAAGCCCAGGGCCACCCAGTACCGGCCCGGGGCCAGCAGCCGGGTCTCGTCGGAAAAATCAAAATCCACCCATTGGTAGCCGGGCGAATGCTTGATCCCGGAGACCGCCCGTATTTCGCTGGTGGCCAGCAGTTGGCCGGGAATACCGCCCTTGTCCGCGAACAGCTCCGCCCAGACCTGTCCCTCGGCGCTGAAACTGTGCAGGGCCAGGTCCACGGATTTCAGGTCCAGGGGTTTTTTCAGGATAAAGGACTGGGCGTATTTGCGGCCCCGGGTGGTGACATACTCGGCCGTTTCCACCAGAAAAGTTTTGGCCATTTTCATGGTGCCGTCCGGGTCCTCTTCCACCCGGGGACGGGCCGTGGAAAAATCCAGGTTTTCCGGGAACTCCAGGTTGCCGAAGACAAAGGGCCGGGTATAGCGCAGTTGTTCCAGCTGTTCCGGGGAGACTGGTTCCGGCTCGGGTTCCTTGTAATCCTTGGTGGTTTTTTGAAAGCGGGCGGCTACGGCCGGGGA
>CAYTQK010000298.1:0-3466 GCA_964439745.1 uncultured Desulfobacterales bacterium | reverse complement strand
GCCGTCTCGATGTCCGCCAGCGTAATGCTGCGCTGGTCCGGCGCTTCCCGGACAAGCGCTGCGGCCGCTTCCAGGCCGTTCAGGGCGGACCGGACGTCCCCATCGGCCGTGGCCACCAGGTGGGCCAGGGCTTCCTCGTCGATTTTCAGCTTGCTTTCTCCCAGTCCTCTTTCCGCGTCCGTCAGGGCCGCCCGCAGTACCGCGGCCATGGCCTCCTCCGGTACGGCCTGCATGGTGATCAGCCGGCAGCGGGACATCAGGGCCGGAATAATGGCAAAGGAGGGGTTCTCGGTAGTAGCCCCGATGAGGGTGATCAGGCCGCTCTCCACGTGGGGCAGAAAGGCGTCCTGCTGGGACTTGTTAAAGCGGTGGACCTCGTCGACAAAGAGAATCGTGGTCTTGCCGAACCGGCCGCGACGGTCCCGGGCCTGCTCTATCACCTCGCGGATATCCTTGACCCCGGAGAGCACCGCCGAGATGCTGACAAAGACGGCCCCGGTGGCCTGGGCGATGATATGCGCCAGGGTCGTTTTGCCGCAGCCGGGCGGGCCCCGGAGGATCATGGAGAAAAGACGATCCGCTTCCAGGGCCGTCCGGATCAGTGATCCCGCTTCGGTCAGGTGCGGCTGACCGACCAGCTCCGCCAGTCGGCGGGGGCGCATCCGGTCCGCCAGGGGCTGGTTGGCGGCGGCTGTTTCCTGACGGTTATGTTCAAACAGATCATTCATCAGGCGGTGTCCTTGACGGCATCATCGTTTCCGGCCCCGCTGCTTCCGGTCTTTTCGGCCCCGGCTGCCGCCGTACTCTTTCCGGCCGGTTTTCTCCCGGAAATAGAGCCGGATGGGGACATTGTCCAGCCCGGTCTCCCGCCGGAGGCAGTTGACCAGGTAGCGCTGGTAAGAAAAATGAACCCCTTCCGGAAAATTGACAAAACAGATGAAGGTCGGCGGCTTGGCGGCAATCTGGGTGGCATAGTTGAACTTCAGGCGGCGGCCCCGGTACAACGAGGGCTCATTACGGGCAACGGCCCGCTCGATGATGGTATTGACGGTGCCGGTATTGATGCGCCGGCAGTACTGGGAATAGACGGCGTCGATCTGGTCGAATACCTTCTGCACGTTGAATCCGGTCTTGGCGGAAACAGTCAGCACCGGGGCGTAGCTGAGGAACCGGGCCTCATCCCGGATATCGTCGAAAAAAGGCTTGGGCTTCCACCCCTGCTGTTTGGCCACATCCCACTTGTTGACCAGGAAAATACAGCCGCAGCCCCGCTCGTAGGCGTAACCGGCAATGGTGATATCCTGCTGCCCCACCCCCTGCACGGCGTCGCAAAGGATCAGGGCCACATCGCACCGCTCCAGGCTTTGCAGGGTTTTGACGGCTGAAAATTTTTCGATCTTTTCCCGCACCCGGCTCTTCTTCCGCAGGCCGGCGGTATCGATGAGCAGGTAGGTGCGCCCCTTTCGTTCACAGACCGTATCCAGGCTGTCCCGGGTGGTGCCCGGCACGTCGCTGACGATGAGCCGGTCTTCTCCCAGAACGCGGTTGATCAGGGTGGATTTGCCCGCGTTGGGCCGCCCCACCACGGCGATCCGGGCCATGTCACGGTCCGGTTCCGGCGCGGTTTCCGGCAGGGTTTCCGCCAGTTCATCCAGAAAGCCGTTGATGCCGTAGCCGTGTGCCGCCGAAACCGGGTAGAGGTTCTCAATGCCCAGGCGGTAAAATTCATAGACGTCGGCTTCTCTTTCCGGCCCGTCGATCTTGTTGACCAGGTAAAAAACCGGGCAGTCCAGGGACTGCAGGAGCGGCATCATTTCCCGGTCAAAGGGAGAAAGTCCGCCCTTGCCGTCCAGTATCATGACCACCGCGTCGGCGTGCCGGACGGCCTGCTCGATCTGGAAACGGATTTTCTCCATGAAGGGATCGTCCTGGTCGACCATGAAACCGCCGGTGTCGACAACGGTGAACGCCCGATCATTCCAGGCGGTGTCCTTGTAATGCCGGTCCCGGGTGACCCCGGGCATATCATCCACGATGGCATCACGGGACCGGGTCAGGCGGTTGAACAGGGTCGACTTGCCGGCGTTGGGACGGCCGATGATGACTACCACAGGTTTCATAGCCGCGTCTATCCGGAAAATGGTGTGGGGGCAAGGTCCGCCGGGAAAAACCGGGCGGTCCCTTACACCGTCAGTGTTTCTGTTGCAAAATCCAGGGTGGCAAAATAATCCGCCGGTGTCTCCGCCCGGCGGATGCGCTCCACGGTACCGTCCTGCCGCAGCAGCAGTTCCTGGGGCCGCAGCCGGCCGTTATAGTTGAAGCCCATGGCAATCCCGTGGGCGCCGGTGTCATGAATGACCATCAGATCGCCCTCTTCGACCGCGGGCAGGGGCCGCTGCACGGCGAACTTATCGTTGTTTTCGCACAGGGCGCCGACCACGTCGACCGGTTTGCGCAGGCCGTTGTCCTTGCCGGGCACGCTGATTTCATGATAGGCGCCGTAAATGGCCGGTCGCATCAGGGCGGACATGCAAGCGTCCACCCCGACATATTCCCGGTAAATATGCTTCTGGTTGATCACCCGGGTCACCAGGGCCCCGTGCGGTCCGGTCATGTAGCGGCCGCTTTCAATAAACAGGCTGGGCATGTAACCGTTTTTTTTGGAAAAATCTTCAAAGGCCGCCGTGATCTCCCTGCCCATGGTGACAATGTCCAGGGGCTCGTCTTCCGGCCGGTAGGGGATGCCGAAGCCGCCGCCGATGTTGATGAATTCGAAGGTAAGGGGCAGCTTGGCGGAAATTTCCGCGGCCAGATCCAGCAGCATGCGGGCGGTGACGACCATGTACCGGTAGTTGCGCTCGTTGGAGGCGATCATGGCATGCAACCCGAACCGGCTGGCGCCGCGGGCGCGGGCGGCCTGGTAGGCCTGGATCATCTGGTCGTGGGTCAGGCCGTACTTGGCCTCCACGGGATTGCCGATAATTTCGTTGCCGCTGCGCCGGTCGCCGGGATTGTAGCGGAAGCAGATCAGTTCCGGCATGACCGGGACCTTGTCGACCAGGGTGATATCATCCAGGTTGAGGATACAGCCGCCCTCGGCCAGGGCCGTATCGAATTCCTCGCGGGTGGTATTGTTGGAGGTAAACATGATCTCCTCTGCCGCGGCCCCGGTCTGCCGGGCGAGAATCAGCTCCGGAATGGAACTGCAGTCAAATCCAAACCCCATCTTTCGCATGATCTCCAGGATCCGGGGATTGGGCAGGGCCTTGACGGCAAAATATTCCCGGAAGCGTTCTACGCCGGCAAAGGCCTGGATGATGGCCGCGCCCGTCTCGCGGATGCCGGTTTCATCATAAATATGAAAAGGGGTGCCGAAATGGTCGGCTATGCGATCAATGTGCGGAAAAAGCCGCTCTTTGAAATTCCCTGACATGGGCATGGTCTGTCTCTTGCTGACTGCGTGCGA
>CAYTQK010000297.1:0-3490 GCA_964439745.1 uncultured Desulfobacterales bacterium | reverse complement strand
TTTTGACGTATTTGGTACCGGTTTTGATGCATGACTCAAAAATAGAATATTGTAAATAACTAAAAATATGTCCGTAGGGTCGACCGGAAATGGGCGTGTGTTCCATCGGCAGGGCCGGCATGTTTATGGAGACGGAACGAATTTGTAAAAAGAGAACAACCTGCCTAATCCGCGGATCAGACTGTTTGACGCCGGTCATTGATTTGGGGCGGCAAAACCTGGCTTCCGTGTTCGAATCTCCGCATAATATCTCGTCACCGGCATATCTGTGGCAGAAATATCCGCTGGAGCTGGTCCGATGTGCCGCCCTGGATGGCTGCGGCCTGGTTCAGCTTCGTCACAGCATTGCCCCCCACGTGCTTTATGGTCATTATGGATATCGTTCCGGAATCAATGAAAGCATGCGCCGAAATCTGAAATCCATTGCGCAAAGTGCAGAAAAAATGGTGCCACTGAAGCTGGGGGACCTGGTCTGTGATATTGGCTGCAATGATGGCACCCTCCTGGCATTTTTCGAAACGCCGGACATTGATCGACTGGGCATTGATCCGGCCGGCAATGTGCTGGCCTATGCCCGGGAAAAAGGGTTGGATGTGATCCGCGATTTCTTTTCCCAGGCAGTGGTGGAAACGGTACGTCCCGGCGTTTCGGCCCGGATCATCACCACCATCGCCATGTTTTATGACCTGGAGGAGCCGGGCCAGTTCGTGGCGGATGTGGCCGCCCTGCTGGCCGAAGACGGTCTCTGGGTTATGGAGGTGGCCTATCTGCCCACCATGCTAAAAAACGTTTCTTTCGATACCATTTGCCATGAGCACTTGGAGTATTATTGCCTGCGACAGATCGAATGGCTATTGGAGCCCCATGGGCTGAGCATTTATAAGGTGGAGATGAACGACATCAATGGCGGTAGCATCCGTTTATTTATTCGTCGGAAAGCGGTCGGCGCTATTCCCGACGGAACAGCGGCGAAGCTGGCCAGGATCAGGGAGGAAGAGCTATCGCTGGCGCTGGACAGTAATACTCCCTACCGGGAGTTCTATCAGGCCGCTCTGACTGTTCGGCGCAGACTGCAGCGACTGCTACATGCTTGTCATGACCGGGGACGACGGATTTACGTGTACGGTGCTTCCACCAAGGGCAATACCATCCTGCAGTTCTGCGGCCTGGATCATCACCTGATCAATAAGGCCGTGGATCGCAACCCGGACAAGTGGGGGACCTGCACCCCGGCCACCGGCATCAAGATTATTTCGGAAGAGGAGGCCCGCGCCGATCCGCCCGACTTTTACCTGGTCTTGCCTTGGCCTTTTTTCGAAGTCTTTCGGCAGCGGGAAAAAGCTTTTCTGGATAACGGCGGACGGTTTATTCTGCCTTTGCCCGAAGTCCGAGTGGTGGGGAAAAATGGGGATGAAACAGCCGCCTTCGAAAAATAACACGTTAATATTTCTGGCGACCTATAACGAACGGGAGAATGTTCCTGGCCTGATTGATAGAATCCGGGCTTCGGGCCTGGCGGCGGACATCCTTTTTATCGATGATAAATCGCCGGACGGTACTGGCTGGCTCCTGGACCGGCTGGCCGAGAGGCAGGAGAATCTTTCTGTTATTCACCGGCCAGCCCGACAGGGTGTGGGTAGTGCTCATCAAGAGGCCATTCAATATGCTTCTCAAAATGGATACAACCTGCTGGTAACCATGGATGCCGATGGTACACATGATCCTGAAGACATTCCCCGGCTGATTGAGAAAAGTGATGGTGCGCAGATTGTAATCGGCTCCCGGTTCTTGAAGAGGGCTGTTGATCAGAGGAGAGGCTGGGAAATCGTTAAGAGTCGTTGGACGTATCGGGCAACCTCCTTTCTGTTCAGGTTTTCCTTTGATATGACCAATGCGTTTCGCTTGTATCGGCTGGATAAAATTGACCCCTTGATTTTTTCCCAATGCCGATCATCTGGATATGCTTTTTTTCCGGAAAGTATTTATCGGCTATACAGGCAGGGATGCCAAATCAGGGAGGTGCCAGTCAGTCTTTATCCCCGGCAGGCAGGTACATCCAAGATGCGTTGTCTGGATGTCTGGAAATGGTTCTTCACTCTTGTGTATTTGCGCATACAAAAAGATTTGTCTTTGAAGGAACGGTAATCACAGCAGATGCTTGATGTCCTGTCCGCTGCCTCGAAACTTCAATACTATTATGAAAAAATATCTTTCAGAATTCGTGGTCGGTTTTATCCTCGTAGCGTTGGTGCTGATCGCTTACCTGCAGGCCATCACTTTTGAATTGGTTCATATTGAAGATTTTGTAATATACAACGATCTTGGGGCGAGGCTGCCATAGGCAATACAAAACTACTCCAATTCCGCCGGGATGAACATGTACCTGTTTTCTTCCTGAGTTTTCTTCCAAATTCCTAAATTTAAAAATATTCTTCTCGTCTTCTTCCGATTTGTAATCATAGGCCGGGAGGTAAAGGCCAATGATACGAACGCGAAGACGAAGATGCCGGCACTGCAGCGAACTGTTTTTTCCTGACTCGAGGAACCGAACCCGCCAGCGATAATGCTCCAGGCCAGAATGCCGTAAAGCCAGTGAGGCTGCGAGTCAACGTAAATGGCTTGATAAAAATCCGGATTATTTCCGGTCCGGTACATGTGGAACGGGTCCGGCAATGGCGTAAAAACCACCCTGGATACGCCCGGACAAAGAAAAAGACGTTACAAGATCCCTTATTGGCTCAAAGTCCTGTTTTAAATGGTCTTATAGCCAACTTAACGGGATCGGCGTTACAAGATGACATAGCTGTTTCCATCCGGGGCATGCAACAATCAGGCGCTGATATTATCAACCATTATGCCAAAGGAGGAGATTGCCATGATTCAAAAAACGCCTGTTTGTGAACGTCGTGTGCGCCGGATACCAAGGCAGTTCAGCTGGGTGGACCATCGTCTGGTGAGTGATCATTACCTCGACCGGTGCAGCCACCGTGCGGCGGCATTGTCCCTGTTTCTGGTTACCGTCAGCGATGCTGTCGGACTCAGCTATTACTCGGAGACATCCCTGGCCTCGCGACTTGCCCTGGACGTGGCCCAGGCCCGTGAGGAACTTGTGCGCCTCGACCTGA
This sequence comes from uncultured Desulfobacterales bacterium, assembly GCA_964439745.1. Lineage (GTDB taxonomy): Bacteria > Desulfobacterota > Desulfobacteria > Desulfobacterales > Desulfosudaceae > CAYTQK01. The sequence goes on along the minus strand of CAYTQK010000297.1, from coordinate 365 downwards.
TTGCTTACCGGGAGCCGATTTACCAGGTGTTGTCATTGGAACCGGAGGTGGGCCATGATTGATTACGAACAGTTTTGTCGGATCAAGCAGCTCAGAGACAAAGGGCTCTTTGCCACCCAGATCGCACGGGAGCTGTCGCTTGGCAAACGCACTGTCTACAAGTGGCTGGCCGAAGAGCGGTTCCGCCAGCGGAACGGATCCCGGCGATCCAGCAAGCTCGACCCGTTCAAGAACGATATCCGGCGGATGCTGGAGTCCCATCCTTACAGCGCCATTCAGATCCTGTAACGGATCCGGGAGCAGGGATTTGATGGAACATTTTTTGTCCTGTCATCAGAACGCATTCCGGTTCTTTAACGGCGTGC
>CAYTQK010000296.1:0-3533 GCA_964439745.1 uncultured Desulfobacterales bacterium | reverse complement strand
TATTTTTATTATTGGACGGGCATAACATTTTTTAAACTTTTTACGAAGCCGTCAATGGTTAAGATCACATAAACGGCCAATGACAATTTGTAATTTAAAAAAAGTCAGAAATTATCAATAACCATTTGAAGTTTTTTGGTTAAATAACTATAGTCGAAAAAATTCATGAAATATCCGGGTTGTCCGCCGGAGGCAAACGGCCCCGAAAGGATCACGGCCCTGAAAAAGGCAACCAGTGAAACCACCATTCAAGGAGGTCATCATGGAAGAACAGGTCAAAAAACTGCTGGAGGAGATCCGGCCGCGGCTGCAGGCCGACGGCGGCGACGTGGAGCTGGTCTCGGTCGAGGGCGGCACGGTCAAGGTCCGCCTGCAGGGCGCCTGCGCCGGCTGTCCCATGGCCCAGATCACCCTTAAGGACGGTATCGAACGCTATCTCAAAGAACACATCGCCGGCCTCGAATCCGTGGAAAAGGTAGACTGAGTTTTACACCGCAAAAAATATTTGACAAGCTTGGGTGATTTTTCTAAGCTGTCCATCAACTGATGGAAGCATAAGTTGGGATAAATGCCGGGCCGCTCTTTTGGTTGACAAATCGACGGGGTGGCCGGAATATCGCGGCCGGCCAAAGGGAGACTTTCATGACCATCGCAGCCTATATCAAGGACAGCCTTAGCGCCGCTTCCTGGATCCGCAAAATGTTCGAGGCCGGCGCCGCCCTCAAGGCCCAGCACGGCGCCGACCGGGTGTTTGACTTTTCCCTGGGTAATCCCAATCTGCCCCCGCCGGAACCCTTTCGCACCGCCCTGGCAGAAGTGGCCGCCGATCCCGGACTGGATCATGCCTACATGCCCAACAGCGGCTATGCCGAAACCCGCCGGGCCGTGGCCGGCCAGGTGTCTGTTGAGCAGCAGACCGCCTTGTCCGCAGAAGAGATCATTATGACCTGCGGTGCCGCCGGGGGGTTGAACGTGGTACTGAAAGCCCTGCTCAATCCCGGGGAAACCGTGGTCGTGCCGGCCCCCTTTTTCGTGGAGTACCGCTTTTACGCGGAAAACCACGGCGGCCGGCTGGTGACCGCCCCCTGCCGGGCGGATTTCGACCTGGACCTGGCCGCCCTGGAAAGCGCCATTACCGACCAGACCCGGGCGGTCATCATCAACTCGCCCAACAATCCCACCGGCGCCGTTTACCCGGCCGCCACCCTGGAAGCGCTGGGTCGGCTGCTGACGGACAAATCCCGGGAATTTGACCGCACCATCTACCTGGTGGCGGACGAACCCTATCGCAAGATCGTCTATGACACGGTGGCGGTGCCGCCGGTCTTCACCGCCTATACCGATAGCCTGGTGGTGAACTCCTATTCCAAGGATCTCTCTTTGCCCGGCGAACGCATCGGGTTTGTCGCCGTCAACCCGGCCGCGGCCGCCAAGGAAGAATTGCTGGCCGCCATGACCTTTGCCAACCGGGTGCTGGGATTTGTCAACGCCCCGGCGCTCATGCAGCGGGTGGTGGCCCGGATCCAGGGCAGCCAGGTCGACCTGGCCGCCTATACCCGCAAACGGAAACTCCTTTGCGAGGTGCTGGCCGATTGCGGCTACGATTTTGTACGCCCGGCCGGGGCCTTTTATCTGTTTCCCCGCTCGCCCCTGGCCGACGACGTGGCCTTTGTGCAGAAGCTTCAGGAGTCTCTGATCCTGGCGGTTCCGGGCAGCGGTTTCGGCGGGCCGGGGTATTTCCGGCTCTCCTATTGCGTGGACGACACCACTATTGTCAACGCGGCCGACGGCTTCAAAACCGCTCTGGCGGCGGTCTCCTGAGGCCGGTGGAGGAAGTCAGAGTTACCTTTTCGTTCCCAAAAAGCGAACAATCAACCCAAAAAAATATTGCAGGAGGCTGATATGAAAATTCTGAAAATCGACCATCTCGGGATTGCCGTCAACAGTATCGACGAGGGCAAAAATTTCTGGACCGACGCCCTGGGCCTTTCTTTTGAAGGGACCGAGACCGTGGCCGAGCAGAAGGTGACCACCGCCTTTCTGCCGGTGGGCGAAAGCGAGGTGGAGCTGCTGGAATCCACCGACCCGGACGGGCCCATTGCCAGGTATATCGAGAAAAAGGGCCAGGGCATCCAGCACGTGGCCTTCCGGGTGGAAAACATCGACGAGGCCCTGGCCGAGTTAAAGGAAAAAGGCATCCGCCTCATCGATGAAACCCCCCGGGTCGGCGCCGGCGGCGCCCGCATCGCCTTTCTCCACCCCAAGGCGACCAGCGGCGTGCTGGTGGAACTGTGCGAACGTTCATAATGTATAAAGAAGGAGGCAGGCATGGCCGATATCGCAAAGTGGAAAGAACTGGCGGAAAAAGAGCTCAAGGGCAAGCCGGTAGAGTCCCTGCACCGGGAAACCCCCGAGGGGATCACCATCAAGCCCCTCTACACGCGGGAGGACCTGGCCGACCTGGAAAACCAGGTCGATACCATTCCCGGGGCCGATCCCTTTACCCGCGGGGTGCGGGCCACCATGTATACCGGCCGGCCCTGGACCATCCGGCAGTATGCCGGCTTTTCCACGGCCAAGGAATCCAACGAGTTCTATAAACGCAACCTGGCCGCCGGCCAGAAAGGCCTCTCCGTGGCCTTTGACCTGGCCACCCACCGCGGCTTTGATTCCGACCATCCCCGGGTGGCCGGCGACGTGGGCAAGGCCGGGGTGGCGGTGGACTCGGTGGAGGACATGAAGGTCCTCTTCGACGGCATTCCCCTGGACCAGATGAGCGTCTCCATGACCATGAACGGGGCCGTCCTGCCCATCCTGGCCGCCTATATCGTGGCCGCCGAAGAGCAGGGAGTAAAACAGGAGCAGCTGCGGGGGACCATTCAGAACGATATTCTCAAGGAGTACCTGACCCGCAACACCTATATCTATCCGCCGGTGGAATCCATGCGGATCGTGGCCGACATCATCAAGTACTGCTCCGATAACCTGCCCCGGTATAACACCATCAGCATCAGCGGCTACCACATGATGGAAGCCGGCGCCGACTCGGTGCTGCAGACGGCCTTTACCCTGGCCGACGGCCTGGAATACATCCAGGCCGCCCTGGGCGCCGGTTTGGACATCGACGATTTTGCTCCCCGGCTCTCCTTTTTCTTCGGCATCGGCATGAATTTTTTCATGGACATCGCCATGCTGCGGGCCGCTCGCTTCCTCTGGTCGGAGATCGTGGGCCGCTTTAATCCGCAGAACCCCAAGTCCCAGATGCTGCGGACCCACTGCCAGACCTCGGGCTGGAGCCTGACCCAGCAGGATCCCTATAACAATATTATCCGGACCACCCTGGAGTGCCTCTCGGCCGTGCTGGGCGGCACCCAGTCCCTGCACACCAACTCCTTTGACGAGGCCGTCAGCCTGCCCACCGACTTTTCCGCCCGCATTTCCCGCAATACCCAGCTGATCGTCCAGGAAGAGACCCATAACACCAAGGTGGTCGATCCGTTGGGCGGTTCCTACTACGTGGAGAGCCTGACCGC
>CAYTQK010000295.1:0-3533 GCA_964439745.1 uncultured Desulfobacterales bacterium | reverse complement strand
GAGGGCCTTTTCCGCCCTGCCTGTCACTGCCCCGGTAACACCGGTTTACTCCCCGGTAACCACGGAACCTTATCCGGATGACCCCCCGGGCATTCTCGACCTGATGGTGCGGTACTGGCTGCGGCAACTGCGTTTCCGGGAGACGATCAAGGCCATGTACGCTGACGGCGCCCGGATCTTTATCGAGGTCGGCCCCGGCAACAACCTGTGCGGATTTGTCGACGACATCCTGCGCGGAAAATCCGTGATGTCAGTTGCTTCCAATACCAGCCGTCGTTCCGGAACACTCCAGCTGTGCCATCTGCTGGGGATGCTGGCGGCCCAGCACGTGGACCTTTCCCTGGAGGCGCTGCTGGCGGCGCAGCCGGTCCACCAGCCGGCCCAGGCGGCACCCCTCGACGGGCAACCGGCGACGAAAAAGGCGGCCACGGTGGCGCTGGACCTGGGTCTGCCGGAACTGCGCTGGAAGGAATCCGGCCTGGCTGCCTGGCGAAAGCGACTGGCGCCGGCCACGCCGGCAGCAAAAAAAATGGAACCGTTTTCCGGCCCGGCGTCCGAGCACGGTCAAACCGCTGTTTTCACGGCTCCGTTCCGACCGGCCTCTGAATCCCCGGCAAACCGGCGTACCGCCGGCAGCGCCGGTGTCATGGAAAAATACCTGGACAACATGTCTCGTTTCCTGGAACTTCAGCAGGAAATGGTTCTGGCCACAACCGGTCGGCGGCAAGGGCCGCCTGCACCCGGCGAGCCGTCCGCCCGCAGCGTACCGCCCATGGTAGATAAAAAAACCGTGCTGAAAAACGGGGGCGGCCTGCGGATCGAGCGCGATATCAACCTTGGCCGCGATATTTTTCTGCGGGATCATCCCTTTGGCGGAGATGTCTCAGAAACAAACAACCGGCTCTCTCCCTTGATCGTAACACCGCTCACCCTGAACCTGGAAATCATGACGGAAGCCGCCGCCCTGCTTTTTCCCGACAAGGTTCTGATCGGCCTCCGCAACGGCAAAGCCTCCCGCTGGGTGGTGGTGGACGAGGAATCCGGCGTAAGGCTGGCGGCCGAAGCGCGTCAGGACGATAAAGAAGAAGCCGCTGTTCGCTTGTACGATCTGTCCGGCGGTCGCGCCGCCTCGGCCGAAAGCCGGGTGCGGTTTGCCGACGGTTATCCCGAAACCGTTCCGGTCGAACCGGTCCCCGAAAAAATCGACGCGCCCAAAGCCCGTGATTTGGCCGCAGCAATGTACGCGCAAAAGCTTATGACCCACGGCCCCCGCTTCCAGGTCATCACCGCTCTGACGCTGACGGATCAGAACGAAATGACCGCCGCCCTGCGCGCGCCCGACGACCATAATTTGTTTGCCGCGGGACAGCAGGGAAACTTTTTGCTCAATCCCCTGCTGCTGGATGCCTGTGCCCAGATGACCGGCTACTGGGGCCAGCAGGTCCTGACCGAAGGGTTTATCACCTTTCCGGCCGGCGTGGGAGAAATCCGCTTTTACACACCCCCGCCCCGCCCCGGCGACCGACCCTGGTGCCGAATGCGTATCCGGGAGATCAGCGACCAGCTGGTTCGTTCCGACCTTGCCATCGGCCATGCCGACGGCCGCATCTGGGCACATGTTAACGGCTGGACGCATCGGCGGTTTGAACTGCCCGCCGAACTGTACCGATTCTGGCGATTTCCCCGGCTGCATCTGGTCGGCAGTGTTTCAAAAGGCACCGGCAGCGATGACGGCGCGGCCCGCTGCACGGCACCATATTACGATTATCTGAGCGGCACCATCTGGCAGAAGGCCATTGCCTATCTTTACCTCAATCCGGACGAACGCCGGATTTATAAAGAAAAACTGGAGCAGGATGAAACGGCCGGCCGCTGGCTGAGCCAGCAGATTGCGGCCAAGGACGCGGTCCGGATCTTCCTTTGGAACCGCCGGGACCGCATGGTCGCCCCCGCGGATATCACCCTCCGCAACGGTCAGAACGGGTATCTCTTTGCGGAGAGCCCTCTCCTTTCGGGACTGGAACAGCAGTTGGCACTGTCCGTGACACATGACGACAGCACCGTGTCGGTTACTGTCCTGCCGGGTAAACCATTACGGAAACAGGAGGTTGGTTAGTTATGAGAAAACCGGACAAAACGACAATCTTCAAAGATATTCTCCGCACCCTGGATAAGGTCGGGGAAGACTGGGAATTTTCCGAAGAGATCACCCCGGATACCTATCTCCTCGGCGATCTCGGTATGGAGTCCATTGACGTGGTTGTTCTGGGCGAGTTTCTGGAAGAGTACTACGATCAATCCTTTCCCTTTACCGAGTATTTCACGGAACTGGCCCAGCAGGAGATTACCGATATCCGGGTGTCCGACCTGGTGGATTTTATTGATGCCAATTTTGCCGCACGAAAAGAGGTCATATAATGAAGACACAGAAACCGACCACCATGGTTATCGGCCTGGACGGGGCCACCTACTCCATTCTGGATCCGCTCATGGAAGCCGGGCACATGCCCTTTCTGCGGCAGCTGGCCGCCGCAGGCGTGCGGGCGGAACTGGCTTCGACCATTCCCCCCATTACCCCGCCGGCCTGGACCACCATCATGACCGGTCGCAGCCCCGCCGCTCACGGCATCCTGGACTTTTTTCGTCCGGAATCCCCGGGCAGCCGCTTTCTGCGGTTTGTCAGCACCAAGCAGTTGCAATGCGAAACCGTCTGGTCTTTGCTGACCCGGCTGGGCCGCTCGACCGTCTGCCTGAATTACCCGGTCATGGCGCCGCCCCTGCCCATTGCCGGATACAGCATTCCCGGGTTTGTGACCTGGCGCCATCTGCGTCACTCCTGTCATCCCGGGGACCTGATGGATACCCTCAAGACCATTCCCGGTTTTGATCTGAAGATTATCGCCCACGACTTCGGCCTGGAGGAAAAAGTGGTGGAAGGATGCACCCCGGAAGAGTCCGAGGACTGGATCAACTACCATACCTACAAGGACGATCAATGGGTCCGGGTGCTGACCTGGCTGGCTGAACACGATCCCTGCAACCTGTACGCCCTGGTACTGGACAGTACCGACCGGCTGCAGCATGTCTTTTACCGGCTGCTGGATCCGGAATGCCATCCCCAGGGATTGTCCGCGGAAGAGAAAAAGATCCAGGCGGTCCTTTTTGCCCACTACCGGCAGCTGGACACCATGATCGCCCGTCTGGCGGACACGGCCGGCCCGGACGGCCACGTCTTTATTGTCTCGGATCACGGCTTCGGACCCAGCGAGGAGTGTGTCTACCTGAACACCCTGCTGGAACAGCTCGGCTACCTGACCTGGTCCGACCGGGCGGTGACCGAATCGGAAAGCGCCGGGGATGTCTCCATGGAAGCCGTCAAGAACCACGGCCACCTCCTGGACTGGGAAAAAACCACCGCCTTTGTCAACACCCCCAGCAGCAACGGCATTAACATCAATGTAAAGGGCAAAAACAGCGCCACCCGCATCCCGCCCGAAGATTACGAACGCGTGCGTTACCCCCCCCGCGCCCAC
>CAYTQK010000294.1:0-3537 GCA_964439745.1 uncultured Desulfobacterales bacterium | reverse complement strand
CTCCCCGTTGATGACCCGCAGGGCGGGGGCGGCCGGTGCGGATTCCGTTGGTACCGCGGTTGATCCGGTCCAATGAACAATGTCCGGGTTGACGCCCGATTCGCGGGCGGTTTGGGCCAGGGTCTCCATGGTTTCCGCGGCCAGGCAGGCGGCCCCGGCAAAAGCCCAGGACTGGTCCAGGCGGTCGTACTTGTCCCGGCAGAGATTGTTAAAGGCGCACAATTCCCAGCGGCGCACGGCCGGACCGCCGCGGTCGGTGATCAGGCCGCCCAGGGCGGCAATGTTTTCCGGGGCGGCGGTCACCCCGGGAATGACGGGAGTACGCACCCACAGTTCCAGGGAATTTGCCGGCGCGGCCGCAAACGCGGCCGCTTTCTGAAAATTGTCCAGGATGCGCCGGTTGTCGCTGCCGGTATACTGCCGATGAAGCCCGGGATCGGCCAGTTTAAGGTCAAACATAACCAGGTCCGCGTGCGGCAGCAGCTGATCCAGGATGTCGGAGCGGCACAGGCCGCAGGTGTCCAGGGCGGTGTGGATCTGCCGCTTGCGCAGCTGCTGGAAAAAGGCCGCTGCAAATTCCGGCTGAGAGGCGGGCTCGCCCCCGGAAAGCGTCACCCCGCCGCCGGAGGTTTCATAATAGGCCGTATCCTTGACCACTTCCGCCACCAGGTCGGGCAAAGACCAGTACCGGCCGATCTGCTCCAGGGCGGTGCCGGGACACTCTTCGGCGCAGATACCGCAGCGGGTGCAGCGACCGCGGTCGATCTGCAGTCCTTGTTCGGAAAAGGCCAGGGCCTGCTCCGGGCAGATGGCCACGCAGCCCTGGCAGCCGATGCAGCGGGCGGCCAGCCAGTGGATTTCCGGATAAGGGGCGATGCTTTCCGGGTTGTGGCACCAGGCACAGCGCAGCGGACATCCCTTGAAAAAGACGGTGGTACGGATGCCGGGGCCGTCTTCAGTGGAAAAGCGCTGAATTTCAAACACCAGGGCCTGGTCAGAAGCGGTCATGGCTCACCCGTTCAATGATTTCATTCTGCAGTTCCCGGCCCACGGCGGTGAAATAGGCGTTATAGCCGGTGACCCGGACCAGCAGGTGGGGGTAGTCCCGCGGATGTTTCTGGGCGTCCCGGAGCATGTCCGGATCGACCATGTTGATTTGCAGAGCGGTTCCGCCGTTTTGGGCGTAAGCCTTAAGAAAAGCCTTGAACTTTTGCCGGTGCTCGGGGTCGGCAATAACAGCGGGATTGAAGGAGATGGTGTGGCTGGCCCCGTTGGGCAGCAGGTTGACATACCCGTCCAGATCACCTTGGCCGTCTGCGGCCATCCCGCCCAGGGCCTTGCCCACGGAATTGGTGTTGGCGGTGGGGCCGTGGATGTCGGCGCCGTTGGTGGGGCAGATGGCATTGGACAGAAACTGACCCTGCTTCCGGCCGTCGGCGCTGGCCGCCATGACAAAACCGTCCCCGGCCCAGTAGTTCCAGCTGAGCATGCCGGGCCGGAACTGCCGGCCGGTGGCGGCGGTCCGGTGCCGCCAGGTTTCGTCGCACCAGCAGGCCATAACGGCATGGGCCATGGCGTCGGCCGCGTCGTCGTCCCGGCCGTACTTGGGTGCCCGGCTGCGGGCCAGGGCCTGGAGCACTTCGTGGCCCGTCCAGTTGTCCCGCAGGGCGTTGATGAGTTCCGCCATGGTGCAGCGGCCGCTGTCAAAGACCAGGTACTTGATGGCCAGCAGGGCGTCCACGGTGGTGGCAAAGGTAACCGCCTCCAGGGTGGTCAGGCTGATCTCGGCCCCGCCGCGGGTGATATCCCGCCCTTTTTCAGCGCAGCCCTTGACCAGGCAGGAGAGATAGGGGGTGGGAAAAAAACGGGCCCGGATGGATTCGGTGGTTTCGTAGAGATCAACGCAGCGTTGGACGATATAAGCCGTCTGGGCCTGGTAAGCCGTCCAGAATTCCTTCCAGGTGCCGAAACAGCGTGCATCTCCGGTGGCCGGGCCGTCCCGGCGGATTTTTTCCGTCTTGCCGGTCATGGGGTCGGTAAAGGGCAGCAGGTCCCGGCCGCCGGTCAGGGCCAGCTCCACGGCCTTGAGGAGATTGAGATTGTTGTCCACCGTGCCGGAGCGGTCATTGCCGACCATGGTGTTTTCCAGGCAGCCCACCGGGGCGTAGTCATGAACAGTATCAGGATTGATCAGGTCGCTCAGGCCGGCCAGCCGACCCTGGCGAACCAGGCCGGCCATGGAGCGCTCGTCGAAATTCAGGATAAAGGGAGCCCCCTGGCAGGAGGCGATCATGGCGACGATCTTGTCCAGCAGCGCCTCAGGAGAATGGCGGTGCAGCCGGATATTGGGCTTGGGCTCCAGGATGGGCGACATTTCATCGATGACCTCCAGGATGGCCATGGTCAGGTCGTTGGTCAGGTCCCGGCCGTCCGGTCCCAGCCCGGCCAGGGTAATCAACTGGCCAAACCCGGAGGTGATGCCCTGGTAGCCGTTGCGGATCATGGCGTCATAGGCGGTGTTGCAGTGAATCCAGAAGCATTTCAGGATTTCCTTGCCGAATTCCCGGCTCATGCCGTCGGCCAGTGAACGCCGCCAGTAAGGCAGCAGATATTGATCGATCCGGCCGAAGGAGACCCCCGGGCCGGGGTAGTTCTCGTCGCTCATGATGAGCATGTGATTGAGCCACAGGGCCTGGACCGCCTGCCAGAAGGTTCGCGGCGGTTCCCGGGGCACCCGCTCCAGGTTGCCGGCCATTGCCTCCAGTTCTTCCCGCCGTTCCGGATCGGTTTTTCTGCCGGCCAGTTCCCGGCACCGGGCGGCGTATCGTGCCGCCAGTTGCCCCGGCATTTCCGCCGCCGTCATCATGGCCCGTAATTGCGCGCCGCGCTCTGTCTTTTTTTCCGCCGCCGTCAGGGCGGCATACTTTTCGGCCAGGTCGGCGGCCATGCCCCGCCAGCCCAGGGTCAGCAACCGTTCGTGGCCGGGGACCAGATGGCCGCAGGTGGCCCCGGCATTGCCATAGCCATGATCGTGGAACCATTTCATCTTCGCCCGGGCGCCGTTCTTGCCGTTGAGCAATTGGTTGTACTCCCGCTGCTCTTTTCGGGTGAGACAGAGGGAGGTCTGGATATTGAAGCGGCCGCCGGCGAGCAGGTCACCGGGCAGGATTTCGTGGGGCAGGTGGTTGACCATGACTTCCCGGACAAACCAGGCCCGGCGTTCAGGCAGGCTTTTCGACCAGAAATCGTCCGGCAGGGGAACATTCCGGGCGGCCTGGCAAAAGGAGCCGCCCATGGTTCGCAGCAGGGGATAGGTCTCCGGAACGATATAATAGGTCATCTCGTTGAACTGGATATCCCAGGGGGTGCCGGTGGACCAGCAGGTGAACTCGTTGTTCCAGGACCTGTCGGCGCCCTGGAAATAATAATCCCGCAGCCAGGTGATGCGGTCGGACAAGGAGCGCGGTTCTTTCAGGGTACCGGTACAGGGTGATGTTTCAGGAAGTGCTGCCATGCTTGACTCTCCCGCGAAATGAA
>CAYTQK010000293.1:0-3562 GCA_964439745.1 uncultured Desulfobacterales bacterium | reverse complement strand
TTCTTTTGAGAATTCTCGAGGCCCGCCCGCGTGCCCTGGGACGAAACCGTTTTAAGGAGGGCCCCTGGTCCACCAGAATATTGCTGATGACCATGGTATCGATATCCAGATCTTTCTCCTCGGCACTGGCCACCGCTGACCGGATGGTCTTTTCTATCAGGCTGGCTCCTTTTTGAGGCATGAAATTCAAACGGTTCAGACCGTCTTCCACCCGGGCCCCTTTGACACAATGAACCACCCGGCGGACTTTCTGCGGAGAGATGCGCAAATATTTCGCTACCGCTCTGATTTCCTCCATCGTCATCTATCCCTTATGCTATGCGTCGTAATGTCGTAATATTGGCGGGTGACTATTTCACCTTGGATTTCTTGGAGCCGGCATGACCGTAAAATGTCCGCGTCGGAGAAAACTCGCCCAGCTTGTGACCGACCATGTTTTCCGTGACAAACACGGGGATGAATTTCTTGCCGTTATGAACGGCAAAGGTCAGTCCCACCATTTCCGGAATGATGGTCGACCGCCGGGACCACGTTTTGATGACCTGGCTGCTCTTGGTATTTCTGGCAACCATGACCTTGTTTTCCAGTTTCGGATCAACATAGGGTCCTTTTTTCACAGACCGCGGCATAAATTGTATCTCCTTGCCCAGTTACGCTTGTTCAGTGCTGGTCTTGACTCCTGCTTGGTACCGGCGCTATTTCTTGCCGCGCCGCTTGACAATGTACGGATCCGTCTTCTTGTTCTTCCGTGTCCGCACGCCCTTGGTCTTCCACCCCCAGGGAGAACAGGGATGGCGTCCGCCGGAAGAGCGGCCCTCGCCGCCGCCCATGGGATGGTCCACCGGGTTCATGACAACCCCGCGAACGCTGGACCGACGGCCCAGCCAGCGGCTGCGGCCGGCTTTTCCCAGGGAAATATCATCATGGTTGACATTGCCCACCCGGCCGATGGTGGCCGTGCACCTGGCCAGTACTTTGCGGACCTCGCCGGAAGGCAGCTTGATCAGGACATAGCGGGATTCCTTGGCGATCAGCTTGGCATAGGCACCGGCGCTGCGCACGATCTGGCCGCCCTTGCCCAGTTTCAATTCAATATTATGGATCTCCGACCCCAGGGGCATGGTGCCGATGGGCATGGCATTGCCGGGCTTGAATTCCGCCTCGGAACCGCTCATGACGGTGTCGCCCACTTTCAGGGAAACCGGGGCCAGGATGTATCGTTTTTCGCCGTCCCGGTAGTTCAGCAGGGCGATCCGGGCCGAGCGGTTGGGATCATATTCAATGGCGGCGACTTTGGCCGGAATATTGTCCTTGTTTCGTTTGAAATCAATGACCCGGTAATGCCGTTTGTGTCCGCCGCCGCGATGACGGCAGGTGATCCTGCCGTTGGCGTTGCGGCCGCCGGACTTCTTGAGCGGTTTGAGGAGACCTTTTACGGTGGGGGTCTTCTGGGTCAACTCCTCGAAGGTGGAGTACTCCTGGAACCGCCGCCCGGGTGATGTTGCTTTTACCTTTTTAATACTCATATCCTCTTTCCTCCGGATCAGACGCCATCAAAAAAATCGATGCGTTCGCCGGGCATCAGGGTAACAATGGCTTTTTTCCAGTCCCGCCGCCTGCCCATGTACCGGCCCAACCGTTTTTTCTTTCCCTTGATCTGCATCGTCCGCACGGATTTGACCTTGGCTTTGAACAGGGTTTCCACCGCCCGGGCGATTTCCACGCGATTGGCCCGCCGATCCACCTCAAAAGTTACCTGGTTGCCCATCTCCTTCTGAATGGTGGTCTTTTCCGTGTTTATCGGCCGTCGTATCAGATCATATGGCAGCATTAGGCCAACCTCCCTTCAATCGCGGTCAGGGCCGCTTCTTCCAGAATCAGGTGGTCATACCTGAGAATATCGTAGACATTGATGCCTTCACTGCGAAGTACCTTGATGCCGGGAACATTGCGTGCGGACAGCTCCAGGTTTTCGTTCTTGTCCGCCGTGACGATCAAGGCCCTGCGGGTTCCCAGGGCCTCGGCGATTTGCACGAAATCTTTGGTCTTGATCCGGTTCAGCGTCAGCGCATCCACTACGATCAGTTCATTCTCCTGGCATTTGCAGGTCAGGGCCATGCGCAGCGCCAGCCGGCGGACTTTTTTGGGTACCTTGAAGGAATAATCCCGGGGAACCGGTCCAAAAACGACGCCGCCGCCCTTGAGCAGGGGAGACTTGATGTCGCCGCGGCGGGCCCGGCCGGTCCCTTTCTGGCGGAACAGCTTGCTGCCGCTGCCCTTGACCGCGGACCTTGTTTTGGCCGATGCCGTGCCGGACCGACGGGACGCCATCTGCATCCGGACCACCGCGTGCAGCACGTCTTTTTTGACCGGAACATCAAAGATAGCGTCCGGCAAATCTCGTTGGGAAACCGTATCTCCGTTGATGTTTTTTACTTCTGTTGCAGCCATATCTTCTCTCATTTGCGGATCATGTACCGACATCTATGATTGTTTCGCCTGCGGTTCTGCGGCGACTTTATTGATCTCCACCAGGCCGTTTCGGGTGCCGGGTACGGCGCCTTTGATCAACAGCAGGTTCTCATTTTCCCGGACATCGACAATTTCCAGATTCTTCACTGTCTGGCGAACATGCCCATACCGGCCGGGCATCTTTTTTCCTTTGATGACTTTACCGGGCCAGGCGCTCATGCCGATCGACCCGGGAATGCGATGGCTTCTGCTGCCGTGGGTCTTGCGGCCGCCGCTGAAGCCGTGACGCTTGATGACGCCGGCAAAACCGCGTCCCTTGGTTACCCCGGCGACATTGACTTTTTCGCCGGCGGTAAAAAGTTTTACGGTCACCTCCTGACCGGGACTGTAGGCAGCCACGTCGCCGACGGCGAACTCGCGGACGCAGGCAAAACCGGATTCACAGCCGCTTTTCTGAAAATGTCCGGCCTGCGGCTTGGTCACCTTGTCCAGGCGCTTTTCGCCGAAGCCGACCTGCAGCGCGTCATACCCGTCCGTGGCGGTGGTTTTGATCTGCGTCACCACGCAGGGTCCGGCCTTCACCACGGTAACGGGCACGTATTTCCCGTCACTGGCAAACACCCCGGTCATTCCCAGTTTCCGACCTATCATTCCATTAATCATAATCGTTCATACCCTCGCACGGCTTCCCGGTGTCTATAACTTGATGGATACATCCACGCCCGGAGAAAGATCCAGTTTCATCAGCGCATCCACCGTCTGCTGCGTCGGCTCCATGATGTCCAGCAGCCGCTTATGCGTCCGCATCTCAAACTGCTCCCGGGATTTCTTGTTGACATGGGGCGACCGCAGGACGCAGTACTTGTTGATCCGGGTCGGCAGCGGAATGGGCCCCAGTACCGTGGCCCCGGTCTTGCGGGCCGTATCCACGATATCCTTTGCGGACTGGTCCAGCAGCCGGTGATCATATGCCTTGAGCTTGATGCGAATCTTCGTATTCATAATCGTTTGCAATCATCCCGTACAGTAATGCGGTTATTCGATAATTTCGCTGACAACGCCGGCACCGACGGTGCGGCCGCCTTCGCGG
>CAYTQK010000292.1:0-3582 GCA_964439745.1 uncultured Desulfobacterales bacterium | reverse complement strand
CCAAACACTTTTTCCCCTCACCGTTTGTGTAAGGAATCCTTTTGTATTCAAAAAACATGACACCCTCCCTGGAAGAGATCGCCGCTCATGACCGCTTCCTGACCCGCCTGGCACAATTATATGACAACATGGACGAGGCCTATGACCGGCTGGCAGCGCAATACGGTTTCAGCTGCGCCGGCTGTCAGGAGAACTGCTGCCGCACCCGTTTCTACAACCACACCTGGCTGGAATTCTACTATCTGGCCAGGGGGCTGGCGGAACAGCCGCCGGCAGAACGCCGCCGCATCGAAAAACGGGCCGCGGACTGCTGCCGGGAGGTGGCCGCAGCCGAAGCGGCCGACCAGACGCCGCGGGTCATGTGCCCGCTCAACGACGAGGGCTGGTGCGGCCTGCATGCCCACCGCCTGATGATCTGCCGACTGCACGGTATCCCCTATGAATTCAGCCCGCCGGGCCGGCAGCGGGTATACGGCGAAGGCTGCGCTGTTTTCAGCCAGCGCCACCAAGACCAGCCCTACCTGCCCTTCGACCGCACCCCCTTTTACATGGAATTATCCGCCCTGGAACGCGAGTTCCGCCTGGCGGCCGGAATCGACGGAAAAATCAAACTGACCATTGCCGAAATGATCCTGCGGGCCCGGCCGGGAGAAGCGACATGAAGATCATCGCAGCCGACCAGTTGACAGAAAGCCGCCCCCCCCTGGGCGAAGAGGAACGGTTCTTTTTTGCCTGCCATGCCGGCCTGGCCTGTTTCAACCAGTGCTGCCGCAACCTCAATCTTTTTTTATATCCCTATGACGTGCTGCGGCTGAAACAATTTCTGGGCCTGACCGCGGGCGAATTTATCGACCGCTACCTGGAGGTGGTCATGCGGGAAGGCAGCCATTTTCCTGATGTCCTGCTGACCATGGCCGACAACGACGAAAAAACCTGCCCCTTTCTCACTGACCAGGGCTGCGCCGTATACCCGGCCCGGTCATATTCCTGCCGGTTGTTTCCGGTGGAACAGGGCCTGCGGTACGATGAGATCGGACAGACACCCCGGCTGGTAAATTTTTTCCGGCCGCCGGATTTCTGTATGGGGTGCCATGAAGACCGGCCGCTGACCCCGGCGGAATGGATCGCCGACCAGGAGGCGGAGCGGTATGTGGAAATGACCCGGTTGTGGGCCCGGGTCAAGGCCAGCTTCGTCGACAATCCCTGGGGAGCAGAAGGGCCGTACGGTCCCCGGGCCCGCATGGCCTTTATGGCCGCCTACAATATCGACGCCTTTGGCGATTTCGTTTTTCAAAGCAGCTTTTTGAAACGCTACCGGGTCAAAGCCAGCATTCTCAAAAAAATCCGTGCCAGCCAGACGGAACTGCTGAAATTCGGCCTGGAATGGATTGAGGTCTTTGTCCGGGGACGGCCAGGCAGCTGGCTGCGGCCGAAATAAAACCTGAAATCATACGCTGCCGGGCAGGGACGCGATTTTTTTGTTCTGCCGCCCGGACGGACTCCTGGATATCTGTCTAACATTTTGAAATATAATAGCAAACAAGGAAAACGCCGGCCCTGTCCGACAGCGGCACCGGCCGGTAATTTGCCTTGACAAATACCCGGCAGTATGCAAGATATTTAATTTTTTACATACGGCGACAGCGGAACAACGACAGGCCATCAGCCAGCAACAACGAATAAAATAACGGGGTTCACATGAGCGAATTTGAAGATCAATCCAGAAAAACATCTGTTGACGGTGACAACAACAATGCCGGCGGCGGGGAAAAAACCGCCTCAAAGGGCAGCCTGGTGGTTTTTCTATCCTTTCTGGTGGGCCTGGGCCTCGCCTTGCTTGTCGGCTGGGTGGTGTATCCGGCCCTGCTCTATTCGGAAAAAGAGCAGCCGGTGCAGTTCGATCATGAACTGCACAATTATGAAGTCTCCAACGGATGTGAGAGCTGTCACTATTTCCGCGAAGACGGCACCTTCTCCGGCGTACCCACCCTGAACGAGTGCATCGACTGCCATGAATATCCCATTGGCGGCAGCGAAGCCGAACTGACCTTTGTGGATGAATACGTGGCCAAAAACAAGGAGGTCCCCTGGCTGGTTTATTCCCGGCAGCCGGACTGCGTTTTCTTCTCCCATGCCGCCCATGTCAAGGAAGCCGGCATGGACTGTGTCTCCTGCCACGGTCATATCGGCACCTCCACCAGCCTGAAAACCTACCAGGAGAACCGGATAACCGGCTACAGCCGGGACATCTGGGGGGAAGACCTGACCGGCATCTTCAAGAAAAATCCCTGGGACAGCATGAAAATGGATGACTGCGCCAGATGCCATGAACAGGAGACCGGCAGCAAGGGAGCCTGTTTCCAGTGCCACAAGTAAACCGCAAAAAGATGATGACCGATTCGTCCTTACATATATATGTTTAGGGGAGAATTCCATGAAAATAGCTAGACGAAGTTTTTTATCACTGATTGTTGGCGGAGCGGTTGGTACTACCTTGACGCCGCTGCCCTTGAAACTGACGGATGACATTTCCATCTGGACCCAGAATTTCAAGGGATTTCCCAATGAGGTCCCGGTTCCGGCTGATGGGGCCGCCTTCTACGAAAATTCGACCTGTTCCCTCTGCCCCGGCGGATGCGGCATTACCGTCCGCAAAATCGGGGACCGGGCCGTCAAGATCGAAGGTACGGCCGGCCATCCGGTCAATGACGGCGGGATCTGCAACCTGGGACTGTCCGGACTGCAGCTGCTGTATGGCCCCTGGCGGATCAAGTCGCCCCTGAAAAAGGTCGCTAACCGCTGGCAGAAGATCAGCTGGGAACAGGCCCTGACCGAGATTTCCGAAAAACTGCAAACTATCCGGGAGAAAGGCCAGGCCCACCAGGTGGCCGGCCTGGCCACCACCGCCGAAACCACGGTCGGGCGGATGCTGAAACAGTTCCTGACCGCCCTGGGTTCGCCCAACTTCTTCACCCTGCCGACCGGCCGGGACACCCAGGCCCTGGCCGTTTCCCGGCTGCTGGGCAAAAAGGCGGCCCCCGGCTTTGACCTGGAAAACAGCAGCTACATCGTCAGCTTTGCCAGCAGCCTGCTGGAAGGATGGGGGGCGCCGGTTCGCATGTTCCGGGCCAACAGCCGCTGGCAGACCAGCGGGGCCGAACTGGTTCAGGTGGAAGCGCGCCTGTCCAACACCGCCGCCAAGGCCGATCAATGGATTGCCATCAATCCCGGCACCGAATCGGTGCTGGCCCTGGGCATGGCGCATGTTATCATCCGCGACCGGCTTTACAATGAAGCCGTCATGACCAGCACCGCCGATCTTCCGGCTCTGCAGCGATACCTTACGGGCTACACCCCGGCCGCGGTGGCCCGGACCACCGGCGTGGATGAGCCGACCACCGAAAAACTGGCCCGAAGCTTTGCCCGCGCGGCCCGGCCGGTCGCCATCTGCGGCCGGGGCAACGGACAGACCCCGCTGGCCCCCAGTGCAGCCATCGCCGTACTGGCCCTCAATACCCCGGTCGGCAACCCCAATAAACCCGGTCGGCTCTTCCTGGCGCCGGTACCCGACTACCTCCAGTG
>CAYTQK010000291.1:0-3643 GCA_964439745.1 uncultured Desulfobacterales bacterium | reverse complement strand
GCCACCATCTCGGAAACCACCTGCGCGGCCGGCTTGATCTCGTGAATCAGACCGGACACCTGGCCGGCGAAACCGCTGACATAGTCGTCCTGGCCGGTCCGCACAAAACCCTCCAGCAGGGCCGAGGCCAGCAGCACCTGGAAAGGGAAAGGCAGGGGTGCCAGCCCGGAGGTATCCCAGCGCTCGTGAAACCGGGTAAGGTTGGCCCGGGAGGTCTTGCCGGTGAACAGTTTGCTGACCCGGGTCCCTTCATCCGTGGATTCGAGAATGCGCTGCTTGCACAGGGGCATGCCCCCCCCTTCCGGGGTGGCCAGAAAACGGGTGCCCACCCAGACGCCGACGCATCCCATGGCCAGGGCCGCGGCCAGGCCCCGGCCGTCGCCGATGCCGCCGGCGGCCAGCACCGGCACGGGCTGGGCGGCGTCCAGGGCCTGGGGCAGCAATGCCATGGTGCCGACCCGGCCGGTATGCCCGCCGCCTTCATGCCCCTGGGCCACCACCAGGTCCACCCCGGAAGCGGCCAGGCGGCCGGCGTTTTTGGCATTGCCCACCACGCCCAGCACCTTCATGCCCGCGGCATGGGCCTGGTCCACCATGAAACCGGGATCACCCAGGCCGGAGGCGAACAAGGGTACCTGTTCTTCAATGCAGATATCCACCGCTGCCCGGGGATTCATGGTGGTGGTGTCGGTGGGCACCGGGACATCCTCCAGGGAAGGAAAGCCCATCTCTTCGGCCACGCGGTAATACCAGTTCCGGTGCTCCTCGGGCAGAAAGGAAACCACCTGGGCCAGGTTCAGCTCCCCGCCGCCGGCCATGCCCGCGCCGGGCAGATTCTTGGGCAAAAGCAGGTCAACGCCGAAGGGTTTGTCCGTCAATGAACGGATTTCCCGGATGGCCGCCCGCAGTTCCGCCAGGGTAAAGCCGGCCCCGCCCAGCACACCCAGGCCGCCGGCCTCGGAAACCGCCACCACCAGTTCCACCGGCGCGCCGTTGGGTTCGCCGATCAGGGTCGGGCCCATGCCGGCGCTGAGAATGGGATAATCAATGTTGAGCAGGTCGCACAGGGGCGTACGCAAAATCCGTTTTTTCATCTCCCCTCCCGGATGATTCTCCCGGACACACCGGGATCATTGAAAAATTTACAGCAGTGCCGATTGCTTTTGATTCAGCATAGCACAAAATTTATCCAACTGGAAAATTCCGGTTGGGTGAGCAAGCCGTTTTTTTCTTGACAAAACAGAATGACATGTCATTCTGTTTTTACATTTTCACTTTGCCATTGGGGAGGTAATCATGGTTCAAGTAGACATTGTCTGGTCCTATGCCTTTGGCGCCACCTTTGCCGCCTGCGCCGGCCGTCAGCTGGCAAAGCTGAACCGGCCCTTTGAAAACAAGTGGTTCGTTTTTACCCTGCTCTTTTTGTCGATTCTTTTCGCGCCCGCGGGGATCTACCTGCTCTGGGAGCATACCCAGTGGGAGACCATGCAGGTGGCCAAAACCATGAGCGCCATCCCGGCCTGGCTGGTCGTCCTGTTTGCCGTCACCAACATCACCCAGGGCATTCTGGGTTTCTGGGTTTCCTATAAACTGGTTCAGAAAGGCAATTATTACGGCGCCCATGTCAACTGGATGGCGGCCTGGATTATTTTCTGGTTCATCCTGGTCTGCGGCTGGGACTGCACCGGGTACCAGCGTTTCCTTTACGACATGAGCGTCCACGGCGGCCAGCTCTGGGAACCGGGCCGGCACATGGGCATCCGCTTTTTCTACGCCAGCCGGGTCTGGTGGACCCTGGTGGTCATGGCGGTCTTTTTCGCACCCATGCTGATTTACGGTTATATCAACTTCATCCGCGAGGGGGCCAAAGCCGATGAGGCCATTACCGCCGAAATGACGCCCGGACCGATACGGATCCTGCTCTTCTCCTTCGGCGCCCAGTGGGTGGTCTGCCTGGGCCTGGCCATTGCCTCGGCCCTGATAGTTATGGCCTTTTCCAACCTGACCGGCAGCCTCCTGGCCGGGTATTTCATCGGGCTGTCCCTCTTCTGGATCGCGGCCTATTTTCTGCTCTTCCGGCGGAAAATGCCCATGTATTGGATTGCCCGGCAGCTGTTTATCCAGGAACCGCGAAAATAGCCGCAGCAAGATGAGGCCGGCAGCGGTTGCGTTGATGCCGACGGTCTGGTAGGGTAAGTCAGCCTGATGCCCGGGGCGCTCCCGGCCCGTCTCCTGACGGGTCTGATGCGAAAAAAAAACGACATGAACAGCGACAAAGCCGCCCAAAAAAAACAGGATATCCTGGCCGCCGCCTTCGAGGTTTTCGCGGCAAACGGCTACCACGCCACCCGCATTGCCGACATCGCCGAAAAACTGCAAATGGGGCACGGTACCTTTTACCGCTATTTCAAGAACAAGCTGGATATCTTTTCGGCGGTGGTGGACAACGTTTTCGCCGAGCTGATCACGGCCATTGCCGATGAACCGCCCACCCTGGCCGATGACCTGGAAGCGTACCGCCGCCAGATCCGCCGCCTCGGCGAAAAGATGTTCCGGGTCTTTTTCCGGGACAAGCGCATCGCCAAAATCATGTTTTACGAAATTATCGGGGTGCACCCGGAAATCAACGACAAGTTCGAGGAGGTGCTGGAATATTTTGACGCCTACACCGAGCAGTATTTTCTCAACGGCATTAACAAGGGCTTTTTAAAAAAAGAGATGGATACCCGCATGATCGCCCATGCCGTCAACTCCCTGATTTTCGCCTCCGCCCGGGACGTGGTCATTTCCGATGACCCCGAACAGACGGTGGCCCGCTGGATCGATACCATCGTGCTGATGATGCTGGACGGCATGGCCCAGCCCGGAGTGAACCGATCACAAAAGGGGGAATAATGCCCGTTACCTATCAACACCCCGTGCGCGACCTGATCCGCGCCCGCAAATCGTCCCGCACCCACACCGGCCAGCCCCTGGCCCCGGATCAGCGGCAGGAGCTGGAAACCGCCTGTGCCTGCCTGGATACCGGCCTGCGGGGCGAACCGGCCCGGTTTGCGCTGGTGGAAAAACCCTTTGACCGGGATGTCAAGGTCCGGCTGGGCAATTACGGCCTGCAGAAAAATCCCCGCTATTTTTTCGTGGGCGCGGTCAAGGCGGGAGACACGGCCAACGAAAGTTACGGCTATCTCATGGAACAACTGGTTCTCAAGGCCACCGATTTGGGCCTGGGCACCTGCTGGATCGGTTTTTTCGACCGCAGATTCTTTGCCGATTTTCAGACAGAAACGGACGAGCGCTTTCCCGCGGCCTGCACCGTGGGCCATCCGGCCGGCCGCCGCCTGTTTGAAAAGATCAGCCGGGCGGCGGTCCGGGCCGAACACCGCCAAAGCGCCGACAAGTTGTTTTTCGCCGGCGACTGGCAGACGCCGCTGGTCCTGGATCCGGCCGAACCATACGGCGAAGCCCTGGAAATGGTGCGGCTGGCGCCATCATCCGGCAACTCCCAGCCCTGGCGGATTGTCCGGGAAAACCGGACCGATACCTTTCATTTTTTTCTCAAAAAGGAAAAAGCCGTCTACTTCCGGGCGGGGTTGAATCACATCGACCTGGGTATTGCCATGTGCCATTTTCAACTGGCCGCGGC
>CAYTQK010000290.1:0-3718 GCA_964439745.1 uncultured Desulfobacterales bacterium | reverse complement strand
GGACCAGCAGCACGCGGCAGGCCGGCCCGATCGCCGAGGAGCTCGGGTACCCGGGAGTGATCAAAGCCATCTCCAGCAAAATGATTCACAAAACCGGCGCGGAAGTTGTTATGCTGAACCGCAAAACCAGGGAAGAGGTAGGAGCGGCCCTGGAGCAACTGCTGGCCAACGTGAAAGAGGCCGGGGCCGGCCGGCCCGAGGGCATTCTGGTGCAGAAAATGGCCGAGCCCGGGTTTGAGCTGCTGGTGGGGGCCAAGCAGGATCCCGGCTTCGGGCCCATGACCATGGTGGGCCATGGCGGCCGGTTTGTGGAGCTGTGGTCCGACGTCCAGCCCGGTATCGGTGTTTTGACCGCAAGGGACGTGGAAGAGATGCTCGGCCAGACCATGGCCGGCACCGTGCTGGACGGGTTCCGCGGCCCGGCCCTGGATAAGCAAGCGGTCATTGACCTGGCCGTCAACGTGTCCCGGTTCATGGCCGAACACCCGGAAATTCACGAGCTGGACCTGAACCCCGTCATCGTTTATGAGCAGGGTGTGGCCATCGTGGATTGCCGGCTCATTGCCGATGACCCCATTGTGGTGCCTTCCAGCACGGACCTTTCCGAAGCCAAGATGAAAAGCCTGGAAGCCCTTTTCAGCCCGCAATCGGTGGCCATTGTGGGCGCTTCCCGGCCCGGCACCATGGGCGGCATCATCCTGAAAAACTGCCTGGGGATCCCCCGGGTCTATCCCGTCAACCCCAAGCTGGACACCGTCCAGGGCCTGCCCTGCTACCCGGATATTGAATCATTGCCCGAAGCGCCCGACCTGGGGGTTTTTGCCATCAACGCCGAGGCCACGGTGAAAAGCTTTGAGCAGTTCTGCCGGGCGGGCGGCCGGGGCGCCATCATCTTCAGCGACGGGTTTGCCGAAATCGGCCGCCAAGACCTGGAAGACAAGCTCCTGGAACTGAGCATACAATATGACGTGGCTTATATCGGCCCCAACTGCATGGGAGTGATTGATAATTTTTCCCGGGTCAACACCCTCTTCATACCGGAACACCGCACCAGCGTGATCAAAGGGTCCAGCGGCATCGGCATCATCTCCCAGAGCGGGGGCTTGGGCCTGGAACTGGTGGAAATGATGGAAGCCGACAACCTCGACCTGGGTATGTGGGTCAGCTGCGGCAATGCCAGCAGCGTCGGGGTGGCCGAAATCC
The DNA here is from genome assembly GCA_964439745.1 of uncultured Desulfobacterales bacterium. Lineage (GTDB taxonomy): Bacteria > Desulfobacterota > Desulfobacteria > Desulfobacterales > Desulfosudaceae > CAYTQK01. The sequence continues at coordinate 2,515 of CAYTQK010000290.1, read as the reverse complement.
TGGCCCACATGGGCAACGACCCCCGGATCAAGGTGATCGCCATTTACATGGAAGGCTATGACAACGGTCTCAAGCTGATGCAGATCGGCCGGGAGGTCACCGCCAATAAACCGGTCCTGATCATTAAAGGCGGCACCGGCGGCGGGGCCGCGGCGACCCTGTCCCATACCGCCTCCCTGGCCGGAAGCCACGAGGCCTTCAAGGCCTGCTGCCGCCAGGCCGGTTTTTACCTGGTGGAAGAACTGACCGAGGATCCCAAGGTCCTGGTCAACACCCTGTCCATGCTCAGCTCCCAGCCGGCCGCCAAGGGCAATCGCGTGGCCGTGGTCAGTGTCGGCGGCGGGGCCGGGATATTGCTGGCCGACCGGGTCACCGAGGAGGGCATGGCACTGGCCGAGTTCGCCCCGGAAACCAAGACAGCCCTGCAGGAATTAATGGCCGACAACATCAAGACCGCCCGGCCCGAGGACAAGCCCCGGATCATCAGCGGCATCGGCGCCAACCCCCTGGACCTGTTCGGCAACTGCGATGACAACCGTCTGCTGGCAGCCCTGCGGATTATCAATGAAGATCCCAACACGGACATTATCCTCACGGCCATCTACCTGCAGGTGCCGTATCTGTCCGAATATCTGCCCGAACGGCTGATTGATCTGCGGCGGGACCTGAAAAAGCCCCTGATCGTCTCCCCCCGGGGGTTTTCCCGGCACGTGGCCAGGTGCCGGGCGTACCTGTATGCCAAAAAATTCCATACCTACACCGTGCCCATGATTCAGCCCCTGAATATCGCCATCAAGGTGTGGTGTGATTACGACAAGTCGTTTCTGCCCGGAGAATGATGGGGCCCGGCACGTCTGTGAATGATCTGCCGGATACCTGATGGATAAGATTCTTACGGCGCTGCGCGCCTCAGAATGACGGGTTGGCGGAAAGTCACCTCGGAATGACGGGTTGGCGGCTGGGGGGGGCACCGGTATGCACGTTGATGGTCAGGGGGATGGCTGTAAGGGGCAAGATTCTTACGGCGCTGCGCGCCTCAGAATGACGGGTGGGCGGAAAGTCGCCTCAGAATGACGGGTGGGCGGAAAGTCACCTCAGAATGACGTATATGCGGCCGGGCGGCCGGCCGAGAACGTCGGCAGGCCGGGCTTCTCATGGTTGACAAAATGGCGCCGGACGGGTAATAGAGAAGGGGTTGCTGGTTTTCCCCGGGAATATCCGGAAAATATGGACCTGGCACGGAAGGCATGATGCTGCCGGAGGGGAGAGTGTATGGACTGGTATTACGTGGTGGGCAAGGAGCGCGTCGGACCGGTAAAAGAAGAGGATTTTCAATCCCTGGTGCAGGACGGCACCATCGGGCCGGACACCCTGGTGTGGACGGCCGGCATGACGGACTGGCAGCCGTACCAGCAGGCCGAGATGTCCGGGCTAACCGGGGAGTCCTCGCCCGAGGCGCGGGTAACCTGCGCCGAGTGCGGCCTTTTCTTCGCCCGGGATGATGTCCTTGCCTTTGACAACGCCTGGGTGTGCGCCGCCTGCAAGCCCCGTTTTCTGCAGAAGCTCAAGCAGGGCCAGAACGTCTCCGGCACCATGCGCTACGCCGGCTTCTGGATCCGGGCCGGGGCGGTCATCATCGACGGCATCATTCTCTGGGTGGTGCAGCTCATCCTGTCTTTGCCCTTTACCCTGGCCCTTTCTTCCATGATGTCCGATCTCGATTCCCAGCAGCCGGACTTCCAGAGCATGGGGCCGATCTTCGCTTTGCAGATTTTCCTGATGGTTCTCCAGTTCGGCGTGGCCATTGCCTATGAAACCTGGTTCATCGGCAAGTATGGCGCCACCCTGGGCAAGATGGCCTGCAAGATCAAGGTGGTCAAGGCGGATGGGGAAAAGGTCGGCTACGGCCTGGCCTTTGGCCGCTATTTCGGCAAGATCGTCAGTTCCATCATCCTGGGCATCGGCTTTATCATGGCGGCCTTTGACGGGCAGAAACGGGCCCTGCATGACCATATCTGCAATACCAGGGTGATCCACAAAGAGTAAGCAAGTGATAAGACGGCTTCGGAAAAAGTTATCACACAACCCGGAGAGTTTTTTTTGCTGAAATGCACTCATTGCGATTCCCCCCTGCCGACAGCAGGCTGGAATACCGGGGACTTTGCGCCCTGCCCCTCCTGCGGCGCGTGGCTGCGGGTGGAGGTGTTTCCCGCGCTGGGCCGGGGGGTGGGACCCGGGCAGAACGGGGAGCGGCGGCTTCTGGACGACCCAGTTTGGTTAGGAAGGCACTGTTCCGGTTACCGGCGATTTCGATGGCGACGGCATTACCGATTTCGGCTGCTACTATGCGCCGGACGGCTGGTGGTATTTCTTTACTTCGGCGAACGATTTCTACACCAGGCAGTTCGGCTATGCCGGAACCCTGCCGGTCACGGCGGATTTCGATGGTGACGGCGTGACTGACTACGGCTGCTTCGATCCGAACAGCGGCTACTGGTATCTTTACCGCAGCACC
>CAYTQK010000289.1:0-3743 GCA_964439745.1 uncultured Desulfobacterales bacterium | reverse complement strand
CAAGTGGAAGGCCAGTTCTTCGTATGTAAAGCCGAACAGACCTTGACAATGGCGGTTCGTATCACCCGCACGGCAGCCATGCCCCGGGCGCTAAGCGCCGAAAACAAATACGTCGCCTGGGCCGTCCCGGTCGCCTGTAACCGTAAAAAAAGCCGGCAGCGTCTGCTGCCGGCTTTTTTATGGTATTGCAATATATCGGTGGTGCGCCTTAGCCGCCGAAAGAGGCGTCGGCGATATCAATGGCGGCCGTGTCCGTGATCAGGATGGCGTCCATCTTGCCCGCGGCGGCCGGCAGACGCATGTTGACAAAATAGGTCAGCGACTTGAGCTGGCCTTCGTAAAAGGCCGCGTCCTTGGGCTTGTCGCCCAGTTTTTCCGCGGCCACCACCGCCCGCCACAGGAGCATCCAGGCCATGACCACGTCGCCGGTCACCTCCATCAGGGGATGGGCATAGAGGAAAGCCTGCTCCACGTTGCTGCCGGCGGTTTTGCCGAGATGCTGCCCGGCCTGTCCCAGCTTGTTCAGGGCCGCTTCCACCTTGGCGGCCTCATCCTTGAGGCTGTCGATCTTCTTGGCCTGGCCAATGGTCTTCTGGATCTCGCCGAACAGGTCCATGACCAGCTTGCCTTTTTTCATGGTCATCTTGCGGCCCATCAGGTCCATGGCCTGAATACCGTTGGTGCCTTCATAGATCATGGTGATGCGGCAGTCCCGCAGGTACTGTTCCACCGGGTACTCCTTGGTGTAGCCGTAGCCGCCGTAAATCTGCACGCCGTGGCTGGTCACTTCAAAAGCCTTGTCCGTGCCGTACCCTTTGACGATTGGCGTGAGAATATCGACCAGGCCTTCGTATTTTTCCTTTTCTTCATCATTTTCCGCCAGGGCGACCATGTCCTGGCAATACCCCACGTAGTAGATCAGGCTGCGCATGCCTTCCACAAAGACCTTCATCTCCATGAGCTGCCGCCGTACATCGGGATGCTGGATAATGGGCACCCCGCCCACGGAGGCGTCCTTGCCGGCCGTCAGCGGCCGGCCCTGGATCCGCTCCCGGGCGTAGTTGAGGGCGGACAGGTAGGAAGCCGTGGCGCAGGCGAATCCCTGAAAGCCGACCAGCAGCCGGGCCTCGTTCATCATCAGGAACATCTCGCGCATGCCCTTGTTCTCTTCGCCCAGCAGGGTGCCGATGCAGTTGCCCTTGCCGCCCAAGGTCAGCGAACAGGTGGAACTGGCGTGAATGCCCATTTTTTCTTCCACGCCGGTGCAGACCACGTCGTTGAACTCGCCCAGGCTGCCGTCCGGATTGACCCGGTACTTGGGCACCAGGAACAGGGAGATTCCCTTGGTGCCGGCCGGAGCGCCCTCAATGCGGGCCAGGGTAGGATGAATGATATTTTCGGTCATGTCCTGCTCCCCGCCGGAAATGAAAATCTTGTTGCCGGAGATGGAGTAGGTGCCGTCGTCGTTGCGGACGGCGGTGGTGGTCAGCGCGCCCACGTCGGAGCCGGCTTCGGGCTCGGTCAGCAGCATGGTGCCGGCCCATTCACCGGAATAGAGCTTTTTGAGATAGGTGTCTTTCTGCTCGTCGGTGCCGAACTCTTCCACCAGGCGGGCGGCGCCGTGGGTCAGCCCGGAATAGAGCATGAAGGCGTAATTGGCACCCAGCAGGTAATCGCTGGCGGCCCGTTCCACCAGGTGGGGCATGCCCTGGCCGCCGACTTCCAGGTCCTCGGCCATGGCGATCCACTCGCCCTCTTTCAGCAGTTTATAGGCCCGGTGAAAGGACTCCGGCACGGTCACCTTGCCGCCGTCAAAGGTAACCCCGATTTCATCGCCTTCCTTGTTAATGGGCAGCAGCTCTTTAAGGGCGAAACTGCGCGCCTCGGTAACAATCAAATCGATGGTTTTCTTGTTGAATTCGGCAAACTTGTCATGCCTGGCAAGTTCGTCCGCCCGCAATTGTTCGTGCAGGACAAAATCAATATCCCTGCGATCCGCTACGCTTTGTGCCATGACCTTTCTCCTTCCTGAAATAATTTGTATTAAAACATTTTATCGGTAAAATAATCCGTAGCCGGCGTCAAGCTCATTTTGACTGGCTGCCGATGCCGTAGATGAACAGGTCCACCAGGTCAACGGCCTTGGATTCCAGGTCGTCCGGTTCTCCGGCGTGCAGCCAGGTATTGATGACCTCGTCCACGGCGCCCAGGATAAACCGCTTGACCAGGCTGACGTCCATGTCTTTTCGAAAAAGACCTTCGCCCTGCCCCTGGGTGACGATTTCACCCACCAGGTCAAAGTACATGTTGGTGATATCCTTGATGTACACTTCAAAATACCGGATCTGGCGGGCCTCGGCCTGGAAGACCACGGCCATGTTGCGGTCCTTCTGAAATTCCCGCAGATGCGCCTGAATCAGGTTGCGCAACTTGCTGGCGGCGTCATCGGCCTGGTCCACCTCCGTCCGGAACGTGTCAAAGACGTGGCGGCTTTTATAGTTGAAAAAATGGAGCAGGATATCGTTCTTGTTCTTGAAGTAGAGGTAAATCGTCCCGTCGGCCACCCCGGCGGCCTGGGCAATCCGGGAAATGGTGGAATTGAAGAATCCCTGCTCGGCGAAGACACCAATGGCAGCTTCCAGGATACGCTGGTATTTATCCGAATTGATTATTTTTTCATCTGGCGCGGGCATGCCGGTATCCTTAAAATCAAAAATGAATGAAGATTCATTCATTTTATCAGAAAAAAAATTTTTGTCAAGGCCGATCCGGATCAACCTGCCTGTTCGATTACCTGGCAGGCCTTTTCAATGGCCTCGGAAATTTTTTCCGGTTGGGAACCGCCGGCCTGGGCCATGTCCGGCCGGCCGCCGCCGCCGCCGCCGACCACTGCCGCCGCTTCCTTGACAATATCCCCGGCCTTGAACCGGCCGGTCAGATCCTTGGTCACCGACACGATCAAAAACGCCTTGGCATCGGTGGCCGCTCCCAGCACCACGATGCCCGACTTGAGCTTGTCCTTGAGCTGATCGGCCAGGTCCCGCAGGGCGCCGGGATCGTCCGCCGGTACCTGCCGCGCAATCACCTCGACGCCGTTGATGGTCCGGCTGTTGCTGTCAGCGGAAGACTGCTGACCGCCCACGGCGGCCGCGGCCAGTTTTGTTTTCAGCTCGGCGATGGACTTTTCCTGGGCCCGGGTAGCCGTGAGCAGCCCTTCGATCCGGGATACCAAGGCGGTGGGGGACTCCTTTACTAATCCCGCGGCCGTATGCAGAATCCGCAGATGATCCTGGACGTAGGCCAGGGCGGCCGCCCCGGTCAGGGCTTCAATGCGGCGGACCCCGGAGGCCACGCTGGCCTCGCTGACGATCTTGAAAAGTCCGATATCACCGGTCCGGGCAGTATGGGTACCGCCGCACAACTCCTTGCTGACGTCACCCATGGAGATGACCCGCACGGCTTCGCCGTATTTTTCCTCGAACAGGGCCGTGGCCCCTTCGGCCATGGCCTCGTCCATGGTCATCTCCCGGATATTGACCGGATGATTTTCCCGGATGCGGGCATTGACAAAGGCCTCGATCCGTTCCAGGGGGTCCGGCTCCAGCAGGGAAAAATGGGTGAAATCAAAGCGCAATCCCCCCGGCGACCCCAGCGATCCGCCCTGCTTGACGTGATCCCCCACCTCGGCCCGCCGGGCCCCGGGCCGCCAATGGGTTGCCGAATGGCTCCCGGCGGTGGCCGCC
>CAYTQK010000288.1:0-3775 GCA_964439745.1 uncultured Desulfobacterales bacterium | reverse complement strand
AGACCCCGGGTCAATGTAAAAATCGAATGCTGGCTCGTAGGCGGCCGGGTCCATGGACTGGGGTTTCGGCTTGAACGGCAGCAGCAGCCGCGGCACTGCCAGAAAGAGATTGTCCACCATGCCCCCGGCAGTGTCGAGGATCTTTTTTTGTCTGGTAATGGTATCTTGTCTCATTGGATCCAGAAATATCCGGGATTTTCTTGTTTCGGAACACCGGTCAGCGGTTGCAACCAGGGCTTGCAGCGGCATTCCCTTTCCAGCGTCTGCTGTTTTTTGTATCATATTTTATAAAAAAATAAATCCATTCGTTAATTTCCCCATAAGCAGGGCAGTCAGGCCCTGATGTTTTTGCCCTGCCGCAGTGGGCTGGGAAAATTGCAAAGCCGGTCGGTCACTTTCCCAGGATAAGCGGCCGGACCGGCTGCAAGGACAGTTCCGGTTGAATTCCGGCAGTCGGCGTGGCATATTCCATGGGAAGCGCTCGTCCTGGCGCCCGGCGTCAAAGAGGTGTATAGTAAAACCAGTTTGCAAACAAACCGCCCCCGCAGGATTCGGGGGATGAAAAGGAGGCACATGCTTACTGTCGGTATTGATATTGGTTCTATTACCACCAAGATCGCCATGATGGACAAGAAAAAAAAGCTGCTTTACTCTGACCTGACCTTCAGCGGTTATGACATGAACAAGGCCTGGCGCGATATTTTTGACAAGATGCTGACCGCCACCGGTAAAAAAGAAGCAGATATCGACTGCATCGTCTCCACCGGCTACGGCCGGAAAAACGTCGCCATCGCCCATCGGCAGATTACGGAAATTTCCTGCCACGCGGCCGGCGCGCGTTATTTTTTTCCCAAGGTGCGGGCGGTCATTGATATCGGCGGCCAGGACAGCAAAAGCATCCGGATAGATGAAAACGGCGACGTGGCTGATTTTGTTATGAACGACAAGTGCGCCGCCGGCACCGGGCGTTTTCTGGAAGTCATGGCCCGCGCCCTGGAGGTGGACCTGGCCGATTTTTCAGCCATGTCCGCCCGGTCGCAAAAACCGGTCATCATCAGCAGCATGTGTACGGTCTTTGCCGAATCCGAGGTGATCTCCATGATTGCCCGGGGAGAAACCCGGGAGGACATTATCGCCGGTATTCATGATTCCATTGCTTCCCGCATGGTTTCCATGATGAAACGGACCGGAATCGAAAAACCGGTAGTCATGACCGGCGGCGTCTCCCGCAACGCGGGCATGCGCGCGGCCATTGAGAAACGGATCGGCCTGAAATTAAAAGTGCCGGAAAAGGCGCAGGAGTGCGGGGCGATCGGGGCCGCCATCCTGGCAGCGGGATAGTCGTGGCGGCAGGGTCTAAATCCAGAAGGCGTGCTCTCCGGGGGCCTGGTAACAGGCAATAGAGCCGGCGGAGGTTTTTGGCCGGCGGGTATTTGAAGAGGCAATGCGACGGAGGCTGGGCAGCGCCAGGGAAATTTGTGTTATCGGCGATGGTGCTGCCTGGATATGGAATATTGCGGCTGAGCAGTTTTATGGCGCCACCCAGATCATCACAGTAATCGCACAGCGACTGAAGCAATCTGGTAGGCACTGGACTGTTCAGGGTGCGGGCAGACGGCGGAGTCAGCCGGATGCCCAAGCGGATGTCTTATTATTGGTATTTCTTTTGTAATTCCATCAACTTGTCAATATAGGCTTGCTGGTATGTGAGCGTTTTCTGGTTGCCGATATCGTCCAGGGTCAGCTTGATGTGCGGCAAGATATTGATGCCGTAACGGTTTTGTCTGGCCTGGTTGGCCTGATCGACGATCAGCACGCTGTAATACCGGGTCAGGGAGCGAAGCGGGGAATCCCGGCGCATGAGGTAACTTTTCCCGGAAAGGGTGTTCAAAAAAAAGCTCGCATATTCATACAGCGTGTCCAGGGACAGGAGGAGCTGGCCCTGCTTGGCGCAATCGTCCGGATCGACATAATAGGCGTAAAAATTGGCCAGAGCGTGTTCCAGAACGTCTGCTTCGGTATTCAGGATCTGCCTGACCAGTTCCAGCCGTTCTTTTTTCAGGATGCGGAAAAAATGGGCCTGGTTGCGCCGGAGGCTGACGATGTCCCGCGTCTCACCGACAATGATAGGGGGGGTGGCCGAAAGATCCCGGATCATTTCCTCAAACACTTGCCGGGTGCTTTTGTCTGCCATGTCGGTGTCCGCAAGAAATTTCTGCTGATCCAGGTAGGTGAAAAAGGCCTCAATTTTTTGCTCCAGCCGTTCACACGGGGACGTACCGGAAAGACCGGTCGGCTTCTTTTCCGGGGGGTCGCCAAACACCTGGGCGATCCGTTGCTCTGAAGCAGTCTCCTGCGGTTGATCTGATGCGGCCGCCGTTTCCAGTTGCTGTTCCAGCCGGCTGATCCGGTCTGCCAGTTCGGCCGTCTTTTTTTCCTCTTGGGCCAGGGCGGAGCGTACTTGCGCCCGATGCCATTTCATGATCTGCAGGTATCCCACATAGCCGGCGGCGGCGGCGATAAGAACAATGATCAGGCCTGCGATATACCTGTTTTTATGAGAGGTGGTAAATTCATGATTCTGCATAAAGCAACCAGTCCATTTTTTAATTTAATAATGCCGGCCGCGTAAAAAAGTCTCCATGCGTCATTCCGGCGAGGGCCTGGCATGCAGTGAAGCGGCAATGCCAACCAGAACCACTTGATTTTACTGGCCCCCAACTTTCGCCGGAGGGACGAACCATGATAAATATCGACTTTTACGAACCCCTTTAAAATAGCATAAATCTCAAAAATGTCAAAGCCGTCTTCCCGGTATTGAAGTGCCATCCGGCGATACGGGACAACCGTTAAAATATCTTGAAGTATCCGATGGTTCTTGATAGCATAGCTTATCTTTCATACCGCCGGTCACTCGCCTGAAAAATTTTAAGATTCGCTGCCGGTGATTGAGTTGAGATCAGTCACGGGGAATCCTTGGTTTGGTGCAGTTATCAGGAAGGATCGATGCGCGGTTTTTTTACATGGGCGCTGGCCGCTTACGATCAGGCCGATGCCATTGTCCGGATGAAGGCCCGGTTCATGCTCAGCGTCAATTTGATCCTGTTGTTGCTCATCCTTATACCCGGCCCCATAAAATCCGGGAAGTGCTGGACGAATAGCCCGGATAGCTCGAATTTTTTTTGAGGCAGATATATGAATGAAAACCAGCCTTCCCTCACCATTCTGATGGCCGAAGATGATCCCGACGACCGTTTCCTGGTGCAGGAGGCGTTCAACAAAAGCGGCATTGCCGGTACGCTGCAATTCGTCAATGACGGCGAACAACTGGTCAGCTGCCTGCTGGAGAGAGATTCTCATGCCGCTCTGCCGCAGTCACCGTTCAGCTGTCTTCTTCTGGATCTGAACATGCCCCGCAAGGATGGCCGTGAAGCGCTACGGGAAATCCGCCGGAATTCCGCCTTTCAGCGGCTGCAGATCGTGGTGCTGACCACTTCCGACTCGGCAGATGACCGGCAATTCTGCCACGATCTGGGTGTTTCCGAATATATTACCAAGCCGGATAATTTTATCGAGCTGGTCGCGCTCATGAACCGGATCGAAACGATTTGCGAAACGCCGCCGGCCAGTTGAGTCGGGCTTTTCACGTTGTCCTTCCATAAAGTCTCTGCGTATGGGTAATGCCCCGCGGCAGGGGCTCCTGGGGATGATCTCCGCAGATCAGGCTGAGCAGGGTGGATTTGCCGAAACCGTTGGGGCCGGTCAGGGCCCAGCA
>CAYTQK010000287.1:0-3778 GCA_964439745.1 uncultured Desulfobacterales bacterium | reverse complement strand
CGGCTGCCAGCCGCAGGTCGGCGGGGTCGGCCGAGGGTCCTGCCCGCAGGGTGTATTGCCCGGCGGTTACCTGCCAGTGCCCCTGTTCCGGCGAAAACCAGGCCAGGTCGGCCACCGCCACCGACAGCCGGACCACAACAGTTTCCCCGGGATCAAGCAAGACGCGGGCAAAGGCTTTTAATTCTTTGACGGGCCGGGGCCGGGGGCCGGGCGGATATTCTATATATAATTGCACTACCTCATCGCCGGGCCGGTTGCCGTTATTGGTCACGGCCAGGCGGGCCACCAGGGTGTCGGCGGCTGACAGCCGGTCGTTTTCCAGGCGCAGCCCGGCATAGGCGAATTCCGTGTAACTCAACCCGAAGCCGAAGTAAAAGGCGGGCCTCTGTTCCCGGGCGTCCGCGTACCGATACCCGTGGAACAGGTCATAGCGAACCTGTTTGGCCGCGGGATTAAAGGGCGGACATTGTTCCGCCGAGGCAAAAAAGGTCACCGGCAGCCGGCCCCCGGGGGTGACCTCCCCGAAAAGGATGTCGGCCAGGGCATGGCCGCCCTCCATGCCGGGATACCAGGCCATCAGGATGGCGTCGGCCTGGTCGCGCCAATCCCCCACGGTAATGGCCGAACCGCCCTCCAGGACCACGATACAGGGCGCCTTCAGTTTGGAAACGGCCCGGATCAGGGCCCGGTCCCGTTCACAGAGACCCAGGTCCCGGCGGTCGCCGCCCCGGAGATAGGGAAAGTATTCGCCTTCCTGCCGGGCCGTGAGACCGGCCACGATGATGATGACCTCAGCCCCGGCAGCGGCCTGTCGGGCTCTGCCAAGATTGCGGCCGGTATAGGAAACCACCTGGGCGCCCTCTCCGGCCCGGTCTCGAATGCCCGCCAGCGGCGTCACCGCGTAGGGCGGACGCACGCGGCTGCTGCCCTTGTCCCCCAGGTTGGCCTTGTCGGCCAGGCGGCCCAGCACGGCGATCCGCTGATTGGCGGTTCGGGCCAGGGGCAGGACCTGATGGCGGTTCTGCAAAAGAACCATGCTTTGACAGGCGGCCTGGTACGCCAGGCGGGCATGGTCGGCGCCGGCCACCTGGTCGCGGGGATATGGGCCGGCGGTTCGCGAGCGGGCGAAATCCAGCTTGGTCCGCACGATGCGACGGGCCGCCTGGTCGATCACGGCCGGGGGGACTTTTCCCCGCCGCACCAGCCGGGCCAGTTTCCGGCCGTAATGCCTGGTCCGGGGCATTTCCAGGTCCAGTCCGGCGGTGACGCCGGATTCGGCGTCATACAGGCCATAGCAGAAATCGGACATGACCGGACCGGCAAAACCCCATTCAGTCTTGAGGATATCGGTCAAAAGGTGCCGGTTGTGGCCGCAATAGTGGCCGTTGACGCGGTTGTAGGCGCTCATGACGCAGTCGGCGCCGGCCTGGACGCATTTTCGAAAATGGGGCAGGTAGATCTGGCGCAGGGCCTGTTCGTCGATCCGGACATCCACGGTAAAGCGCGATTCTTCGATGCTGTTGCAGGCAAAATGCTTGACGCAGGTCATGACGTGGGGCCGGGCGCCCCGAATGGCGGCCGCGCCCATTTCGCCCAGCAGGTGCGGATCCTCGCCGTAGGTTTCCTGGGCCCGGCCCCAGCCCGGGTGCCGGAGCACGTTGACGCAGACGCCGCCGAAGAAATTGGCGCCCTGGGCCCGGGCTTCGCGGCCCAAAGCGGCGCCGATTTGTTCCTCCAGGTCCGGGTTCCAGGTGGCGCCGCGGGCGATGGCCGCGGGAAAGCAGGTCGAGCGGCCCACGGTGATGCCGCGGGGGCCGTCGGTGAAACGGATGGGGGGAATGCCCAGGCGCCGGTTGCCGCCGGCGTCATAGGTGGTCAGGTTGTACCGGACCAGCATGACGGCGACATCCAGGCGGGTGGCCTGTCCCGACATCTGGCCGATTTTTTCTTTTGGGGTCATGGCCGCCACCAGTTCGGCGGCCAGTTTCTCCAGGTCGGGGCCTGCTTCGGCCCGCGCTTCCCTGGCCTGCCGCGCCAGGGAAGCGAACAGTTTGGTCTTTTCTGTGCTCATGACACTTTTTTTATGCCTCCGCGGTCTGGGGCGCGGTCGAATATTTTGCTGGGGGGGATGACCGTCGGCCTCCTTGTTTATGGTTTATTTTTTCCCCTCATGATCCGTATTCTCCGCCGGGCCTTGGGCTGGCCAGGGCCTTCGGCTGGCATACCGGGCAGACAATCGGTCGGCCGTATCCACCACGGCCAGCAGGTCTTCCAGAAAACCGTTGACGCGCTCCGGCGTGGTGTGGATGGTTTCCAGGGACAAGGCGTTGAGGGTCAGGAAAAACAGCCAGTATGCCCCGGCCGGTTCCTGCCCCATGACCTGGCCAAAGACCGCCGTGAATTTTTCCGTCCATCGTTCCGACAGCAAACGGACCTGCGGATTCAGGGCCGGGTCGGTGCGGGCGGCCATGACCAGTTCCAGCCAGGCATAACAGGTGGGGCTGGTCCAGTGCTCTTCCCAGAGGGTGCGGGCGATATCCCTCAGGGTCAGTTGACTGTCGGCGATACGGGTCATGGTCTCCTGGAATTGACGCAGATTTTCTTCCAGGATGTATTCCACCGCTTCCACGATCAGCGCTTCCCGGGTGGCAAAGTGGTGCAGCAGGGTGCCGCGGGAAGCGTTGGCCCGGCGGCAGACTTCCTGGGTGGTGGTGGCGGCGTACCCTTTTTCCGCCAGGCTATTCAGGGTAGCCGCTAAAAAACGGTGGCGCGTGGCCTGGGCCCGCGGCTGCATTTTCACGGTTTCGGCCGGCAGCGGAGATGACATCAAGTGCTCCTTTGGTTGGGTTTGGCAAAAATTGATACCCTCTAAAAAGTCAAATTAGACTTTTTATTGTCAAAAATCCAATAAAAAAATTGAATTTTTGTACAAAAAATAAAATAAACAGTCAATGCTGATTTTTATGGTTTTGGTGGATTCGTTGGCGCAAGGGGTTGAATTTCGCGGCCGGGTGCATATAATGGGAACCAGCGGCTGGTCGGCTGCGGGAAATGGGGAAAAATTGAAGAAGGAGGAGAAGCACACTGTCATGAAAGCACTTTTCAGGCTGGGTTACGCCGTTTATCGTCCCTTGTTTTTTCTGATCGTCATTCTCGATACCACCGTGCTGGGGGTCATCACCATCCTGGCCTCTTACCTGGATCCCACCGGCCGGCGGGTCCATTATATCGGCAAATTCTGGTCCCGGCTGAACCTGCTGCTGTCCGGGGTCCGCGTCCGGCTGGTCAACCGGCAGGTCCTCGATCCGGGCCAGTCCTATATCGTCATGAGCAATCACCAGAGCCATTATGATGTCTGGGCCCTGATCGCTTTTCTGCCCCTGCAGCTGCGCTGGGTCATGAAAATGGAGCTGCGCCGGATTCCCGTTTTCGGGCTGGGCTGCGAACGCATGGGTCACATCTATATCGACCGCAGCCACCCGGACCGGGCCTATCAAAGCCTGGAAGCGGCCGGCGAAAAAATCCGCAGCGGCGCCTCGGTGGTCTTTTTTCCGGAAGGCACCCGCAGTCCCGACGGTCAGCTGCTGCCCTTCAAAAAGGGCGGTTTCAACATCGCCCTGACCGCGGGCGTGCCCATCCTCCCCATCACCATCCGGGGCAGCCGCCAGGTCCTGCCCAAGGGCACCGCCCCCGTGCGTCCCGGCCCCATCCAGCTGGTCCCGCCCGAGCCGGCTTCCCTGGCTGGGTACAGCCAGGGGCACCGGTGCGAACTCCGGGG
>CAYTQK010000286.1:881-3794 GCA_964439745.1 uncultured Desulfobacterales bacterium | reverse complement strand
AATACTTTTCATAGATTTTTCCAAACGTGCCTTCCCCTTTGATTTTTTCGAAAAACCGGTTGATTTCCGCCAGCAGCGCCGTATCGCCCCGGCCCACGGCCCAGGCCAAAGACTGCTTTTCGGATATGGGAAAGGCAATCCGGACATCCGGGTAGTAGCGCCGGTTCAGCTGAGCGATATTGGAATCCGCGATGGTCACCTCGATTTCCCGCGCGGCCACCCGCTGAAACAATTCTTCGGTGGGCAGGTCCTTGTGCAGGCGGATGGTGACATCCAGGCCATCGGCGCGCAGTTCTTCCAGGCGCTGCTGGTAAGAAGTGCCCTGCCGGACGTGGACGGTCCGGCCGGCCAGGTCCTCGACGGTATTGACGGCCAAGTTGTGCTTGTGAACAATGACCTGCTGCTGCACCGGGAGATACTCCCGGGAAAAGTCGGCCCGCTTTTTCCGGGATTCGGTGACGGTCATGCTGGCGGCAATGAGATCCCCCTGGCTGGTGTTGACCATATCCAGCAGCCGGCTCCAGCCCGGGGTCTTGATGCGGAGATCGACGCCGAGAAATTCGGCAAAGGCTTTGGACAGGTCGTATTCAAAGCCCATCTCCGCTCCGCGGTAGAGGTAATAGGCGTTGGCATTATTGTCGGAGAGCACGATCAGGTAACCGCGGTCCTTGATTTTTTCCAGGGCGGATATGGCGTACACCTGCCAGGCGGCAATCCCCCATGCGATCACCGCCGCGCAGAGGACTAACACCACGATTCTTTCCCAAGACCGAATTTTTACAAGACCGTCATTTCCTAGCGCTGGTTTCATGTTCGATATTATCCCATATCCCGGCCAGGCAGTCCAGGGAGGCGGCCAGGTCTTGGCGGTTGAACACTTCCAGGGAAAGGGAACCCCGGAATCCGGAAATGATGGAACCGAGCTGGCGCCTTTGGGAGGAATCCAGCCGGTCGAGGGCCAGGTGATCCCGGCCCGGCACGACACCATGGGCGTGAATGACGGTGATGCGGCGGCCGTAACGCCGGAAAAAAGCGCCGCAGTCCTGCTGGTGGAACAGGAGATGACCGATATCCATGCAGACGGAAAAGTCGAAACGGTCCAGCAGGTCGTCCAGCCAGTCAAAGGGATAATCCAGGTTTTCCAGGGCAAAGCAGGCGGCCGTCAGGCCGCTTTTATCCAGCAGGCGGGCCGCGCTTTGTTCAACGCGTTCCTGCCAGGCGGGCAGCGTCTTGGCGTCGTCGGCCCGCTCCGGCCCGGGCAGGTGCAGGGTCATTGCGGTCGGCGCCAGTTCCCGGGCGCGGTCCAGGGCCCGCAGCATCCCTTCCAGGGCCTGCTCCCGCTCTTTTCTGCCGGCGGCGGCTAGGGATACGTCCGTCGGCAGGTGGAGGTTGAACGTCAGGTCCAGGTCCCGGGAAAGGGTTTTGAGCTCACGGATCTCGACCGGGGAGGGCAGGCTGTCCGGACGGCTTTCAAAGAAGAGCAGTTCGATCTCGTCCACGCAGCTTCCCAGCCGACGGACATTTTCGCTGTACCCGGCCGGAAAAATGAACGAGGGGCAACTCAGGGCAAAGGGGTAACGGTTCTTATAGGCGACTGGCAGGGGCTGATTCATAATAATAAAGATAAGTTTTTGATTTTACTTAAACACTTAAAACTTAACACTGCCTGTAAAAAGACTTTTTACAGGCGTTTAAAAATGTCATGCCGCCATCAAATATGGAAATCCGTCTGCTGTCAACCCGAACGTAAGATGGGCCTGACCGGAACCGGTTTTTTCAAAAAAAACTTGCCAGGCTTTCAGAAGAATTCTACAATTCTTCTAAATAAGAATTCTTACTTAGAAAAGGAAGCATATGCGAAAAATTGCCGTGGCCATGGCCAAGGGCGGGGTGGGCAAGACGACTACGGCCGTCAATCTGGCGCATGGATTGGCCCGGCAGGGGGCCAATGTGGTGCTGATCGACGGGGATACCCAAGCCCAGGCGGCCGATTTTCTCGGGGTTAAACCGGCCCATGGTTTGTATGAATTCGTTACCGGCACAGATATCCATGGCCGCAGTCTTGATCGATCCGAATCCCTTTTCCCGGCCCGGGAAGGACTCTGGCTGATCAGCGGCGGCATGCCGCTGGTGGAACTGAAACACCGGCTGGGGGAACAGCCCCGGGAGAAACGGCATGCTGTTTTAGCCAGATCGCTGGTTCCGCGGGACGACAGTGTTGACTACCTGATTTTTGACTGCGCCCCGGGCTGGGACATCCTCAGCGTCAACATGCTCATGGCGGCCGAAGAGGTGCTCTGTCCCGTGGCCCTGCAGGGACCGGCCCTGCAGGGATTGAAAATGTTCTTTTCGTATCTGTTGTCTGCCCAGCAGCTGAATCCCGACCTGCGTCTGAAATACGTGCTGCCGACCATGTTTGACCGGCGCACCCGGCATGGCCCGGCGGTGTATGAACGGCTGGCCGGCCGGTTCCGGCGGCAGCTCTGCGAACCGGTGGGATACAATACCAGCCTTTCGGAAGCCGCGACCCGGGGAAAAACGATTTTTGAATACCGGTCCGGTTCTACGGGGGCCGAAGGATACCGGCAATTGATCAGGAGGGTGCATCATGACGCAAAAAAGTAAACAGCGCCGGCCTCGATTCGCCGCGCCGGGGGCGCTGGATCCGGTTTCCGCGGCCACCGGCACACCCGGTTCTTCTTCAGAAGAACAGAAGAATTCTTTTAAAGAAGAAAAGAAGAAAGCCGGTTTTTATCTTTCCGCGGACCTGCTGGACCGGTTCAATCGCGCTTTTTACGAGCTCAAGCTGGAAAGGCCGGACGTCGGCAACCAGTCGACGCTGGTTGCAGCCGCCCCGGAAGCGGCGCTGGAGGAGCTGGACCGGGGGCAAAAGAGCCGGATCACACGCCGGCC
>CAYTQK010000286.1:0-871 GCA_964439745.1 uncultured Desulfobacterales bacterium | reverse complement strand
GACGAGGGGGCGGGTGCGTCGCCACGGTGAACTGGGGTGGGGGGATATGGGCGGGGGCAAAAAAAGCCGTATCGGGCGTCTGCTGGGCGGCGCTTCTTCATAGCCCGGATGTTTAACGCGTTGATTTGGCCGCAGATGCAAGGCAGCGTCCGTGATCCGGGAAGACAGAAAATGCGCCGTTCTGCTACCAGAAAAAACAGAAAAAGTGCCGCCGGCGGACCGGTCCTCAGTCGGCAGATGGCCGCGGGTATTCACCGGATCACCCTGCCGCTGCCCGGCAACAAGCCGGGGCCGGTGAACGTTTACCTGTTCATCGGAACAGATCATATCGCCCTGCTGGACGCGGGCACGGCCCGGGGGTTTGATACCTTATGCCGGGCCCTGGCCGAACTGGGGCTGGCCTGCGAAGATATCGACCGCATCCTGCTGACCCACAGCCATATCGATCATTACGGGGCGGTCAAAAAAATTCTGCGGGCCTCCCGCTCTCCCATCGAGGTGGCCGGGAATTTTGAGAAGACGGCCAGTATCGCCACCGGGCTGGGGGTATCCCGCCGGACCATGGGTGATTTCCTGGCCCTGATGGGCGTGCCGCCACTGGTGCGCACCGCCATGCGCACCCTTTCTTCGGCCTTTTCCCTGCTGGGGGAAAAATGCCGGGTAAGCCACCGGGTCGGCGAGGGGGCGGAGGTGCGGATGGGGGATTACCGGCTGCGGGTCCTGGAGACCCCCGGGCATACCATCGACTCCATCTGCCTGTTTGATGATCGGACCGGCATGCTCTTTTCCGGGGACCATGTGCTGCCCCATATCACGCCCAATGCCTTTGTCATGCTGGAAGAAGGACGCCCCCTGCCATCGCGGCTGAGCC
>CAYTQK010000285.1:0-3795 GCA_964439745.1 uncultured Desulfobacterales bacterium | reverse complement strand
GCCCCCGCCCCCGGTCGGCCTAGGGCAAAAGCGCGATACTCACACCCGGCAACGGTGACATCCCAGAGCCCCGGCATCTCAGCCGCCTCCTGCCGGTACAGATCCCGAGCGATTGCCGCTTCCAGGTCGGCCGCGGCACAGAAAGAAAAATGGTCCGCGTCCTCAATCACGGCCAGGCGGGCCCGGGGATTCCATCGGGGAAGCAGGGCCTGAACGCGTTCCGGCGGCCCCAGTTCATCTTCACTGCCGCTGACCACCAGCCCCAGTTTCGCCAATGGACCGATATCACCGAAATCGAGGAAGACCACCGGCGGCGCCACCAGGACCAGCCGGTTGACGGCGGCAAACCGGGCAGCGCCCCGGGCACAAACCCAGGCCCCGAACGAATACCCGGCCAGTTCCACCCGCCGCGCGCCGGCGGCGGCAAGATAGTCCAGGGCCGCAGCCACGTCCGCCTGCTCGCCCCGGCCCTCGTCATAGGCACCGCTGCTGCCGCCTGTTCCGCGGAAATTGAACCGCAGGGTGGCATACCCCCGGCTGCGATAGGCCCGGGCAATGGCCTCAACCACGTTATTGAACATATCGCCGCCGTAAAGGGGATGGGGATGGGTCACCACCACGCCCCGGTCATTTTGTCCCCGGGAAAAAAGCCCGACCAGATCGACTTCACCGCAGGCGAATGTAATTTTTTCTTCCATCCGGCCTCCTTTGGCCGCTGCTGTCGGCAAAATCCGGTCTTCCGCCAAACGACAGTCAGCGAACCGACCGCATGACCGCCACCAGGGCCTCTCCGAATTCCTTTTTCTGCCACTCCTTCACCCCCGGGATCTCCTCCAGGGCCGACCGGCTTTGCGGATGAGCCTGGGCCACCGCCACCAACAGGGTATTGGGAAAAAGAACGCCCGGGTCCATTTCCAGGGCGACGGCGGTTTTCAACCGCCACTCTTTTAAGGCACCCACCCGGGCGGCCACCCGCGGCGACGGCAGCTGCCGTTTTTCCCGGGGGTAGACCGGCAGGCGTTTTTCCGACAGGGCCAGGGCCGCTTTGACGGCCCGGCAAACCGAGTCGGCATACATGGAAACCTGTTTGCGGGAAAACGCCCCGGTGGCGATCAGCTTTTCCCGGTTTTTCGGCCGGGCTTCGGCGATCTGCAGCAAAGAACTGTTGCTCATGACCTTGAAGGGCGGGCGGTCCTTGCGTTGGGCGATCTCCTGGCGCAGAGAAAGCAGGTTTTCCAGCACCGCCAGGCCGCGCCGGTCCAGACGGCCGGCTCCCTTGACGCGGGTAAACAACGGCAAACCGTTATCTTCCGGGTACCGCACCGCGCAAAGCAGCCGGCATTCTTCGGTCACCCAGTCGGTGCGGTCTTTCTCTTTGAGCAGGTCCCGCAGATAGCGATACAGATCCACCAGGTAAATCACGTCAGCGGCGGCATAGGTCAGCATTTCCGGCGCCAGCGGCCGTTTCGACCAGTCGCTTTTCTGATACTTTTTTTCCAGCGTACCTCCGAAGACACGCTGGACCACGGCGTTCAGCCCGGTCTCGGAAAACCCCAGAAACCGGCAGGCCACTTCCGTGTCAAACAAGTTGGTGATGGATATGCCGAAATCCCGGTGCAGACTGCGGATGTCATAGTCGGCCCCGTGCAGAATTTTTTTCACTGAAGCATCGGCAAAAACCGGTCGCAGGGGGGACAGGTCAGGAACGGCCAGGGGATCCACCAGGAAGGAGCGCTTGCCGGCGGCGATCTGCAACAGGCACACCTTTTCGGTGTAATGAAACATGGAGTCGGCTTCCAGGTCGATACCCAGCGCCTTCTGCCGCCGGAGGACCGGGACCATCTCGTGTAACGCCGCGTCGCTGTCAATCACCTGAAACGGCCGGCCGGCTCTGTCCCTGTCAGTCAAACGCCCCTCTTCTGTTTTCCAGCCGGATATCCAGGTATTTCAGCTTTTCAATGATTTCGGCCTTGGCCTGGTTCGCCGCTTCCAGCTGGCGGCAACGGGATTCCAATTGTTCCAGCTTCCGGTTCAAGGCCGTTATATCCCCATCGCTGGTACGCTGTTGGGATCGGCACCGGCTGAGCTGCCGCAGAAGTTCGAGGGGAAAAACGGCGTCCACCGTCGGCGTGCCGGGCAGTTCGCCATACGCTTCCAGGCACGCAACGGCCTGGTCCAGGTCCGGCGCCGGATTGTTGGGATGGGAATACAGCCTGGCCAGCCTGGCCAGGGTGGTCGCCCGGGTGACACCGCTCTGGGCGGGCAGATTCTCTTCCAGTTCCCGGATCTGCCCGGCGATGGCATCTTCCGACAGATCCGGCGGAACCGGCTCGGGACGGCTGAGATCGGCCCGGCAGCCGCACAGGCCGACCATCATCAAGGCCGGGACGACGCAGATCAGACCGGTTTTTGCCCGGGCCGAAAACGGATTCCCGCCGGTGCGGACGGTTTTTGTCAAAAACAAAGACAACTTATTCATCGCTTATTTTCCTGCGGTCCACCAGATAGAGGCTGCCGGTAATGGTTTTGGCGTGCTCCTTGATTTCCGCCGCAATCTCTCCGATCCGGATGGTGCTCATGTCCAGCTGATCCTGGTTGGTGACCACGGCAATGGAGATGGTCATCAGGGGAAATTCCCAGGCTTCACCCTGCCGGGTCCTGGCGGTAATATATCCCCGTTCCCGGTCCTCCTTATCATAGAACTGAACCACCTCCCTGTCAAACATTTCAATCACGGATTCACAAATCCCGGCGTATCGCTCGGAATGCGCGATAACGGCGAAATCATCGCCGCCGATGTGCCCCAGGAAAGTTTCTTCCGTGCCGTGATCGGCAATGGCCGCCTCGATGATCTTGGCGGTCCGCTTGATAACCTGGTTGCCACGGGCATACCCGTACCGGTCATTAAAGGCCTTGAAATTATCGATATCGATGAGGCAGAAGGCGATCAGCCGCCGGGAATCGATGCGCTGCTGCAATACGTTCTCCAGGGCCGTTCCGCCGGGCAGCCGGGTCAGCGGATTGGCATCCAGATCCATCACCTCCAGCCTGGCCAGACGCTGGGCCATGGCGATAAAAGACCGGGCCAGCACTCCGAACTCGTCCCGCTCTTTGACATCCGGTATAAAATCAAACTGGCGTTCCGAAAACTTAGCCGTGGCCAGTTTCAGCTGATTAATGGAACGCGACACGCTGCGGGTAATGACCAGCGCCGCCCCGATCCCGATGCAGATACCCAGTACCGAAAGGACGGCCGTGACATACAGGGCCTTGGTGCTGAACTGGCTGGTCAGCTGTATCTTATGGGCCAGTTCCTGGCGGGTGGAAGTAGAAATTTTTTTCATGGCTGACAACTGCCCGTCCACCAGTTGCTGGATTTCATCGTTTTTCCGTTCTGCGGCCTGTTCCAGGGCAGTCACCTTGTCAATCGCGAACAGCTCCCGGTAAATATCGCTAAAGCGGCGGTGAAGCTCGTCCAATCGGCGCGCTTCCGATTCCTTAGCCAGATTTTCCACCTGCAATAACCGCCTCATGGTAGCCTCAAATTCATCGTTTCTTCTGGCAAACAGATCCTTCATTTCATCGCTTTTCATAATCAGATAGCGACGGCCGTAAGATTCCTGGGCCAGCAGACTGTCGGTCATTTTGTCGACCGCCTCGATAACAATCATATTATTATGGACGATGTCACGGCTGATATCGCCCAGGGCGACCAGGCTGGACAGGGTGTAAGCGGACAAGAGGACAATGATCAGGGACAGGGGCAGATAGGCCAGGGTCATCTTGGTGGCAATA
>CAYTQK010000284.1:0-3801 GCA_964439745.1 uncultured Desulfobacterales bacterium | reverse complement strand
TTCGTCGGCCGGTGTATACCCCTTGCCTTTCTTGGTGGTAACATGGAGCAGCACCGGTTCTTCGATTTCCCGGATATTTTGCAGGATATTGACCAGCTGCCGGATCTTGTGGCCGTCAATGGGGCCGAAATACTCAAAATTAAAGGCCTCAAAGAGCATGCCCGGGGTGACGAAAGTCTTGAAAGATTCTTCCGAACGCTTGGCGAACTGGTAGACGTCATCGCCGATCCTGGGCAGGGCCCGCAGAAGTTCACCCAGCTCCTTGCGCCAGTCCTGCAGGTAGGTAGCCGAGAGGGTCCGGCTGAGAAAGGAGGAGAGGGCGCCGACATTCTTGGTGATGGACATCTCGTTGTCGTTCAGGATGACGATGAGATTGCGGTCCTTGTGCCGGTCGCCGGCCTGGTTCAATCCCTCGTAGGCCATGCCGGCGGTCATGGAGCCGTCACCGATGACGGCCAGGACCTTGGAGTGGTCGTCGCGCAGCGCGTTGGCGCATAACAGGCCCAGGCCGGCCGAGATGGAGGTGCCGCTGTGGCCGGTGGAAAAGGCGTCATAGGGGCTTTCGCTGCGCTTGGTAAACCCGGACAGGCCGCCGTGCTGGCGAAGCGTGGCAAACTGCTCCCGCCGGCCGGTCAGGATCTTGTGGGCATACGCCTGGTGGCCCACGTCCCAGATGAGCTTGTCTTGGGGGACATCAAAGACATAGTGAATGGCAATGGCCAGTTCCACCGTGCCCAGGCTGGGCGCCAGGTGACCGCCGTTTTGCGAGACAACCTCGATGATCAGATCGCGAATCTCCCGGGCCAGTTCGGACAATTCCGCCAGGGAGAGCTGTTTGAGGTCGTCCGGAGAGTTTATGGTTTCCAGGAATCCTCTCATGCGTATACCAAAATTGTGTATTCAGTGACCTTTAATAAATGACGACTTTGGGCCGCCTCCGTCAAGACTGTCGTTCAATGATGTAACGGGCCAAATCCCGCAATGGATCGGCTTTTATATCAAATGATTCAATGGCGCGCAAACTGTTTTTGACCAGATCTTCGGCCAAGTTCCGGGCGCGGTCCGGTCCCATCAGGCCGGGGTAGGTGGCCTTGTGTCGTTTGTTGTCGGCGCCGACGGCTTTGCCCATCAGGGCCGGATCCCCCTGGATGTCCAGCAGGTCGTCCAGGACCTGAAAGGCCAGCCCGACCTGGCCGGCATAATCGTCCAGCGCGCTCAGCTGCCGCTCGGCGGCACCGCCGATACGGGCCCCGGCAAATACGGCGGCCCGGATGAGGGCGCCGGTCTTGCGGCAGTGGATTTCGCGCAGGGAAACCTCGTCCAGGCGGGCGGACTGGGCCAGGATGTCCTGCATCTGGCCTTCAATCATGCCGTCCGTACCGGTAGCCCGGGCAATGACATTGATAACGGCGAGCTGGGCGACCGGATCATCCAGGGAGTATTCCGGTTCGGAAAGGACCTGGAAGGCCAGGGTGTGCAGGGCGTCGCCGGCAAAGATCGCCGTGGCCTCGTCAAAGGCCACGTGACAGGCGGGCTGGCCGCGCGGGAGGCCGGCTGTGGCGACCGGCGGCGGGTCGTGGGGAGTCAGGGGGGAGGTGGGGATCAGCTCGGGGGGCGGGCGGGCCGGGAGGGTCGCCTCGGCCCCCCCCCCGACACTCGCGGCCGTTGCCAGACAGAGAATCGGACGCAACCGTTTGCCACCGGCGGACAGGGAGTGGAGCATGGCCTGGCGCAACCGTCCCGGTGCGACATATCGCTTGACCATGTTCAGCAGGGCGGTTTCAATCCGCTCCCGCCGGTCGGCCAGGTAATCGGCCAGTTGGCCGGTCCGGTCCGGGGGCGTATTTTTATTCGTCGTCATGGTCTTCTTCCGGCGCAAAGGGCGCTTCGGTCGGAGCGCCGCTGTTGTCCTGGAGCAGGACGGTAATTTTCTGTTCGGCCTGGTTGAGCATGTCGGCACAGGCCTCTGAAAGCTTGACGCCGGTCTCGAATTTTTTCAGGGCAGATTCCAGGGGCAGGTCGCCGGATTCAATGGCGGCTACGATCTCTTCCAGCTCCTTGAGGGACTGCTCAAAGGTTTTTTTGTCGCTTTTTTTCTCGCTCATTCATTTTTCCCTTTCCCGGGGGATACTTTACCGTAAATCAACCCCTTCGTCACCATTATTTCCAGTTCCTCGCCGGCGGTCACTTCCCGGGGATCGCGCACGATTTCCCGGCCGGGCAGGCGGCGGGTAATGCTGTAGCCCCGCTGCAGCACGGCCTGGGGATCCAGGGCGAGCAGGCGCTGCCGCAGAATTTCCAGCCGGTGGGCTGGTTCGCGGACATAACCGGTGACAACGGCGCGGACCAGCCGCTCTTTTACCTGCTCCAGGGCGGTTCTCTGATCGGCGATTAATGTATCCGGCATACCGGCGGTCAGCCGTTGCCGCGCCCATTGCAGCCGGTTTCTCCGGTCCCGGACCTGGCGGGCCAGGCCCCGGCCCAGGCGCTGGGTATAGTCATCCAGACGCAGACGGGCATCCTGGACGCGTCGCCTGGGATCGACCAGCCGGCCGGATAGCTCTGCCAGGCGGCGGCGGTGGTCCCGGATGATTTTTTCCGTGGCGGCCAGCAGCCGGTTTTCGGCCGTGCGGCAGGTCAGCAGCAGATCTTTTTTGACCGGTACGATCAATTCGGCCGCCGCCGATGGCGTCGGCGCCCGCAGGTCGGCCACGAAATCGCAGATGGTGTAATCGGTTTCATGGCCCACGGCCGAAACCACCGGCAGGCGGGATTCAAACACCGCCCGGGCCACCTCTTCGGTGTTGAACGGGGCCAGGTCTTCCAGGCTGCCCCCGCCGCGGGCCACCACCAGCACATCGCTGTCGCCCAGTTCATTGGCCAGGGCAATGGCCCGGGCCAGTTCCCCGGTTGCTGCCTCGCCCTGGACGGCGGCGGGAATGATCCGGATGGGCAGGTTGGGAAAACGGCGGCAGATGACATGGATCATGTCGTGCACCACCGCGCCCGTGGCCGAGGAGATGAGGGTGATATGCGCCGGCAGAAAGGGGAGGGGCTGCTTGTGCTCCTCGGCGAACCAGCCTTTTTCCGCCAGTTTTTTCTTTAATTGTTCAAAAGCCGCCTGCAGGGCGCCGGCCCGTCCGGGCAGTAGATGTTCGAAAATGATCTGGTAATCGCCGCGGGGTTCATAGACGGTAATCCGGCCCAGGCCGACAATGCCCAGGCCGTCTTCCAGTGAAAATTCCAGGCGCCGGGCTTGCCCGGCGAAAATGACGGCATTGATCCGGGCCTTGTCATCTTTGAGCGTAAAGTAGCAATGGCCCGAGGCCGGCCGCCGGAAATTGGAAATTTCCCCTTCCACCCAGATAATGGGAAACCGCTTTTCCAGGACCTGCTTGATGTCCCGGGTCAGGTCGGATACGGTATAGATCCGGCCGGCGGACGGATCGTTTTTTTCGGCTGATGTCATCATCGGCTATTTCGAATTTGGTATGAAAGACGAACGCTGCGCAATCCCGATTTTTTTTACAGGCAGTTTTAAGTTTTAAGTAATTAAGTGTTTAAGTGATTAAGTGTTTATGTAAAATCAAAAATTTATATTTTATTACTTGACACGCATAACATTTTTTATACTTTTTACGAAGCCGTCATTTTTACTATATAATGAATAAGGGCAAATATGACACTGGTACCCAGTGCGACCACCATCCACATCCAATCTATTCCATTCTGCCCGGTGATTCAATTGTATTTTCACCCAATAGGTCTTGACGGGCGGGGCGGAAGTCTGGTTTGATACTC
>CAYTQK010000283.1:0-3803 GCA_964439745.1 uncultured Desulfobacterales bacterium | reverse complement strand
CGGGGGCACTGGTCCGGGCCGGCCGATTTATCCCCTTGTCCGCCGGTCAGGGCGGTGGCCATGCGGTTGACCTTGTCGTCAAAATCCGCGGCCAGGGCGACTTCGCCGGGATGGGTCCCGATAAAGCTGTCCGCCCGCACCACCGGCAGGCCCAGGGAGGCCGTCTGAACGCACAAGGCGGTCTGGGCCAGGCCGTTGTATTTTTCCAGTCCCAGGGTCAGGATGACGCCGGTGGGAATGCCGGCAAAGCGGTGGAAATAGGCGGCCGCCTGGAGTACCCGGTCGGATAACAGCTTGACCACGCCCACCGGCCCCAGGGCATAGTTGGGTGCGGCCATGATGACGGCGTCGTCCCGGGCGATCTTTTCCAGCAGCCAGATCATGTCGTCCTCGATCAGGCAGCGCTTGTCCGGGATGAGACAGGCGTAACATCCCCGGCAGGGTTTGATGTCAAGCCGCGGCAGCCGGATGAGAGACAGGTCCCACTGGCTGCCCATGGCGCCGGCCACGGCCTTGGTGACGATCTCCGAATTTCCCCGTTTGCGGTAGGATCCGATCAGTCCCAGTACGTTTTTACCCATGCACGGCTCCTTGGCCTCCGGATTAGTCCGGACATTTATGAAATATCCGGGGTGGCAGCTTGTTGAGTTTTATTCGTCTTTTTTTTGATAAAACTTCATTCCGGCCGTAAGGTCAAGTCTTACGTTTTTGAAAATCCTTTCCCCCTGGCCTCCCGCAGCAGAAAGGCCAGGGGGATGTCGACCCGCCGCCGCCAGGCCCGTTCGGAATGATCGGCCCCGGCAAAGCGGCGGGTCAGCCAGTCCCGGCCGGGGGTATAGCCCCGTTCTGCCATGACCGCGTCCATGCGGGCCTGGTAGGGCGCATAGTCCGCGTCCAGCGTCTCGGTGCCGTAATCAAAATAGAGCCGGTGATGCCCCGGCGCCGGCAGGGCTGCCCGGGCGTATTCCGTCACAATGCCGTTGCCGGCCGGCCAGTGGGTCGACAGGCAGCCCGCCCCGCCGAATATATCGGGGTACTCGCACAGGGCATAAAGGGCCAGCAGGGCGCCCATGCTGGAGCCCATGATGAGGGTATTGGCGCGGTCCGGGCGGGCGGGGTATTCCCGGTCGACCCACGGTTTGACTTCTGTGACCAGAAAGCGCAGGTAGTCGTCCGCAGCCGGCGGTCCGCCCAGTTCCCGGGCAGATTCCGCGGCCGACTCCGAATTCGCTATCAGGTCCAAAGCTTTGGCCGGCATGTATTCCCGCCAGCGCCGGGACGTGTTCCAGACGCCCACCACCATGGCCGGGCCGATGTCCTGCTCCGCGGCCAGGCGGGTGACGGCTTCATCCATGCCCCAGTCCACCCCGATGGAAGAGGTGGCCGGATCGAACAGGTTCTGCCCGTCCTGCATATAGATAACCGGCAGCCGGGCGGCCGACTCGTGTCCCGGGGGCAGCCAGACCGCCACCGGCCGGGTCGGAACGTGGCGCGACGAAAAATTATGGTAAACGTGGAGAGTGCCGATTATCGATTTTTTCATGCGGCCCTCCTTCGTATCCTCTGCCTGCTGCCCGGACCGGCGTGTGGGGTGCAAAGTTTTTTTTTGGAACCGGGGTCGGCCCCGGCCGGCGGGCGCCTTGACCTACGGCAGGATGCTCTTGGTGACGCGGGCCGTGGCCATGACCCGGTCGTCCACGGTCATGCGGACATCAATAAAGCCGAGCCGTTTGCCCAGCTTAACCATTGCGGAGGAGAATTCCAGGATGTCTCCTTTATGTGCCGCCTGCATCACCGATACCTGGATATCATGGGTCACGGCCTCGCTGCCTTTCGCCAGCAAGCTGAGCAGGCCGGCGTAGGCGCAGACATCGCAGAGCAGGTAAACCACCCCGCCGTGCAGGACCCCGGCCGGGTTGACGATATTGTCCGTCACCGGCACGGCCATGCGCCCGCGGCCTTCTTGGGATTGGATGGCGGTGATCCCCAGGTACTGGTGCAGGGGATGATCAATCACTTTTTCCAGTCTCGGGTCCTTGGGCTGCCTTTCTGTCATTATGTCCGCCTCCGGTCCTCGACCTGTTTTTTTACGCCCTGGTCAAATGCCGCGCCAGCTCTACGGGTGCGGAGAAAAACGGGGAATGGTCCGACTCCATGGGGATGACCCGCTGACAGGGTGTGGCTTCGTACATGCGCTGCTGGGCGGCCGGCGTAATGGCCCGGTCGCGGGTGCAGGTGATGTAGGTTCGCTGAATCCGGCCATAGTTTTCGGTGGTAAGATGAATCGGTGCGGCCACCGGTGCCAGTGGCTCCGGCTGGAGCAGGACCCGCGCCAGGGCCACGTCCTCCGGCGGGCAGTCCCCATACAGGGCCGGACGGATGGATGCCTCCGGCAGGGTGGCGTGGCCGGCCGCTTCATCGACGACAACATTGCGGGTGACCTCGGACGTTTCGTCGGACAACAGGATGTCCAGAACCGACTGGCCGTCCGCCAGCAGGAAGGCGCAGACGTAGACCAGACACCGGACCTTGTCCGGCCTCGCCTCGGCGGCCTGGCTGATCACCATGCCGCCCCGGCTGTGACCGACCAGGACCACCGGCTCCTCGGCCGCGTCAAGCAGCCGGCAGATGTCGTCGCACCAAGTGTTTGGTTCCACCATGGCAGGGTGCGTCTTGTCCCGGCCGAAGCTGGACAGATCCGGCGCCATGACCCGATGGCCGGCCGACTCCAGCAAGGGGATGATTTTGTACCAGCACCAGCCGCCATGCCAGGAGCCATGTACCAGGATGAAGGTTGCCACGAATCTTTCCTCCCTGTGCCGGCCGTCCTGGCCCGGCTCGCCAAAACAACAGTTTTTGATTATAGTTTATACTGTCGTGTTGCCCGGCACGAACCCGCTTCGATAGAGCGAATGCAGCGGGGCAAACAGCGGCCGCGGCAGACTTGACCAGGAAAACCAGTCCCAGGCGGCGCAGCGGTCGGGTTCGCGGATCTCCGGCCGGCCCTCGCCGGACCGGGCTTCCACGAAGAGGGTCACATAATGCTTGCCCTCGGCCGGGAAAAGGTCGCTGGTGTACGGTCCCCGGGTGAGGGAGTGGATGGTCAGCCCGGCCTCCTCCCGCACCTCCCGCGCGGCGCACTCTTCCACGGATTCGCCGAATTCCAGGTGGCCGCCGGGCAGGGCCCAGGTTCCTTCGCCGTGGGCGCCCAGCCGTTTGCCCAGCAGAATGCGGCCGTCACGCTGTACGATTACACCCACGCCCACCCGCGGTATTTTTTGTTCCGTCATAACCAGCTCCGTGCCCGTGCGGATAATCAGGTTCCTTGTTTTTCCCGCCGCAGCACGAAAAAGAAGGGGCGGCTGCTTCCTTTCATGTCCATGGCGCCCAGCACGGTGTCGGCGTCCACCTTGCGGAAGATGTCGTTGATGGGCAGCTGGTCATAGATCATGGTGGCGCTGGATTCACCGCGATAATTGGTCGAGCGCAGCCGCGCCCGCGAACGCCGGGTGGCAAACAGCGGCAGGCAGAACTGGAAAATCCGTCCCATCCAGCCTGATTTGAGAAAGGGCAGATATTTAATCAGGCGCATCCCCGGCATCACCAGCCGGGGGTTGACCCGGATCAGCCGGCCGCTCCGGGCGGTGAACAGCAGGGGATGGACAAGCTCCGGGCTGTCAAACCGCTTGCCGTACCACTGACAGGCCCCCAGCACCCCGTCCAGGAAATGCTCGGTGGGAAACCCCGCGCACCGCCATGTCCCCCGCTTGAAGTCGGTCTCGACCCGCTGCATCCCCTCGAAA
>CAYTQK010000282.1:0-3812 GCA_964439745.1 uncultured Desulfobacterales bacterium | reverse complement strand
TAATAAAGCCCCCCCCTGGTAAAAAAATCCCCGGATTTTTCTTCCAGCGCGGCCATGGCCTTGTCCATGATTTGGGCAAAATCATCCGCCTGTTCCACCACCATCACGGCCCGGTGCTCCTCCTGGCCGGAAAAAGACTGCCGCGATTCGGCCGCGTGAAGCCGGACGCCGTCAAACACCCGGCGATGACCGGTGGCGTATTCTGCTACGCTGGTTTTGAATTGGCCGATCCGGCGCACCAGGTCATTCCGGGAAACACCGGAAAAGGCCAGGATCTCCACGGTGCCGTCCCAGGCGACATCCTGCTTTTCAGGAAGGTACTCCTCCAGCACCATGTGATAGTTGCTGCCGCCGAACCCGAACGAACTCATGCCCGCCCGCCGGGGATGCTTGCGCGGGGAAAACCAGGGCCGCAGGGTGGTGCTGATATAAAAAGAGGTCTCCTCGATGCCCAGCTTGGGATCGGGTTCGTCCACCTTGAGGGTGGGCAGAATGGCCTTGTGGTGCAGCGCCAGGGCGGTTTTGGCCAGGCTGGCCGCGCCGGCCGCGGCCTTGGTATGGCCGATCATGGACTTGACCGAGCCGATGGCGCACTGATGCTCAGTTGCTTCACTGTTTTCAAAAAGATTCCGCAGGGCTTCGAATTCCTTGGCATCGCCAACGCGGGTGCCGGTGCCGTGGGCCTCGATCAGCTCCACGGTGGCCGGATCGACATCAGCGGCGGCATAGGCCCGCCGCAGGGCCCGCAGCTGGCCCGCGGCCACGGGCGCGTAAATACCCGAGGAACGACCGTCGCTGGAGGTCCCCGTGGACTTGATCACGGCGTAAATGCGGTCATTGTCTTTTTCCGCGTCGGCCAGCCGTTTTAAAATAAACAATCCCAGGCCCTCACCCAGCACCGTGCCGTCGGCGTCCCTGGAAAATGGCCGGGCGTCGCCGGTAAAAGACAGGACCGAGGTCTTGGCAAAGCACATGTGCATGAAGATGTCGTTGAGGGCATCCACCCCGCCGGTAATCATCATGTCGCTGTTGCCGGCGGCCAGTTCCATCACGGCCAGGTGGATGGCGGACAGGGAGCTGGCGCAGGCCGCGTCAATAACGCAGTTGGTACCGCCCAGGTCGAAGCGGTTGGCGATGCGGCCGGCCACGACATTGCCCAGCAATCCGGGAAAGGAATTCTCCTGCCAGGAGACATAGGCGTCGGCAATCTGCTCCATGACCTGGTCCTTCTGCTCCCCGGTCACGCCGGCATCGGTCAGGGCCCGCTCCCAGTGCGGGAATCCCAGGCGGGAACTGAGCGGAATAACCAGCTCCTGGGTGCCGGTCACGCCCAGCACTACCCCGGTCCGCTCCCGGTCCCAGGGACGGCCGTTGTCACCGTAGCCGGCGTCTTCCAGGGCCCGCTTGGCCACCACCAGGCTCAGCAGCTGGGAGGTATCGGTCGCTTCCAGCATGTTCGGCGGCATGCCGAATTCCGTGGGATCATAGGAAATGGGGGACAAAAAGCCACCCCGCTTGCAATAGGTAAAATCCCCCTTGCCGGGATTTTCCCGGTAGTAATCCGCTGCCGACCAGTGGGTCTCCGGTACCTCGGTAATGGCGTCTTCCCCCCGGGACAGCAGCCGCCAGTACTCCTTGAGGTTGGCGGATCGGGGAAACAGGCTGCCGATACCGATAATGGCGATATCACGATCTGAATTGTTACTGCGTCTGCTCACTGCGTTCACCTGCCTGCGTCATATATATCTCATTGCGGAGCCATTGGTCCGGATTGGCAATGTGCCGTGATCTCTTCTTTGGTCATGGGCGCCGTGCGGACCGCCTGCGGGGGAACGGTTATCCCCTGCTGCCGCAGCCAGCCGGCCCGGGTCACCACCGCCGCGCCGTAAAGCAGGTTCATGGCCACCGTGGCCAGGTCCCGGTTTTCCGTTCCTTCCAGGAAACTGCCCCGGGCCCATTCGTTAAAAGCGCCCATGGCCGGACCGCACCAGATCTGGAAATCCACCTTGCGGTCCTCCTCCCCGATAATCCCCCACATGGAGGAGCGGCCCAGGTAGGAGCGAAAGACCAGGGCCATCTTGTGCCGGGGATCCTTTTCAGCCCGCTCCACCTGCCGGGGGTCCCGCTGGAGAAAAAACTTCCGCGTTTCCTGCCACTCTTCCTCAAAGCCGCGGCGCAGCATTTTTTCTTCGATGTTCTGACGTTCCTTTTCCGGTATGGCGGCGTACTGGTCATAGCGGACATACAGATCATAGAGCTTGGCGGCCCGCATGGCGAACATGGTTCCCCGCTTGAGCACCTGCACCTTGCCGCCCATTTCAAACATGTCCGCCGCCGGGGCCATGGTCACGTCGGCCTGGCCGGCCTCCACCAGCATTTTGCGGACGGTTTCGGTCACCCCCGCCTCGACGCAGGCCTGGTTGACCGAACCGGTAACCACGTAAGCCGCGCCCATGGCAAAAGCCGCGGCCGTGGATTCCGGGGTGGCGATGCCGCCGCCCAGCCCGACATGGATCGTCCGGTCATACCCGTATTGCTCGCAGAGGGTATTCCGCAGGGCCAGCATGGTCGGTAGCAGGGCCAAGGCCGGTCGGTTGTCGGTATGCCCCCCGGAGTCGGCCTCGGCCGTCAGGGCGTCGGCCATGGGGATCTTCGCGGCCAGGGCGGCCTCTTCGACGGTAATCGCTCCCTCGGCCGCCAGCTTGGAAAGAATCTTTTCCGGCGGCGGGCTGAAAAACCGGGAGGCCACTTCCACCCGGGAAACCTTGGCCACGATGCGGTTGGGCGCCGCCACCCGGCCGTCGGCGTCGGTGTGCAGCCCCTTAACCCGGTACCGCACGATGGAAGGCGTCAGCCGCATATAGGCCGAAGCGCTGACCAGTCGGACGCCTTTGCGCAGGTAAAGATCAACAATGGCGTCTTCCAGGGCTGGATCACCCGGGGAATGAATGAGATTGGATCCGAAAGGCAGGTCCGGCAGTTTTGCCTGCAGCTCGTCAATGGCCGCTTCCACCTTTTCCGGGGGCAGACCGGCCGCCCCGAAAAAGCCGACCAGGCCGGCCCTGGCGGCCGCCACCACCATCTGGACCGAGGTGATGCCGTTGGCCATGGCGCCGGCCACGTAGGCATACCGCACGCCGATCATGTTCTTGAAATCCGTATCGCCGAAACCCGCCGGCAGCAGCGGCGGCGCGTATCCCAGCAGCGGAAGTTCCCCCTCTTCCGAAGATTCCGGCTGCCCCAGGCGGGCGCTGCCGGAAGTGGCCACCCCCGGTCCGTTCGGGGTGGAGATGACGTACACCGGCAGGGGAACCTGGAACAGTGCCTTTCGCAGGGGTTCCGTGCCGCCCGGCATGACCGCTTCGGGTGCCCCCTGCCAGTATGATGGAAAAGACATGCGGCTCCTTTCTCTTTGCGTGTAAATTTTTCCCCGCTTACCAAAATGCTAATCCGTTAATTTTTAAAATTTTCCCGAAAATTGTCAAGGTCTTTTTCGGCCGCAAACCCGCCGCCGGCGGATGGCTGGCCGGGGGATGGGGTTTTGGGTATTGGGTATTGGGTTCGGGGTTTTCGGTGGTTGGGATTAAAGTTTTAAGGGTTAAGTTTTAAGGGTTAAGGGTTATGGGTTAGCGGCCGGCGCCCCACGCCATACTGGTGAACGCCTGACCACCAACCCGTCATTCCGAGGGGCCGCAGGCCCCGTGGGAATCTTGAGCATCGGTACGAAGGCCGGTACAGCGGATGACCGGCAAACAAACACACCCGCATCGGCCGGGGTGCGGCTTGGTGAAACGTTTCAGATCAAGGCGGCC
>CAYTQK010000281.1:0-3820 GCA_964439745.1 uncultured Desulfobacterales bacterium | reverse complement strand
AGACGAGCCGGTAGTGCGGACCGTGTGCCGGGAGATGCTGGAGCACCTGGAAGTGACGGTCTTCGCCGCCGCCGATGGCAGCCAGGGGCTGGAGTTGTTTCAACAGCACCAGCAGGAGATCGGCGCAATTTTCTGCGATGTGGCCATGCCCGGAATGGACGGCTGGGAAACACTGGAGGCCGTGCGCAGGCTGGCTGATGAAGTCCACGTCATCATGGTCAGCGGATTCGAGGAGTCCTGGGCCATGGCGGAAAAACCGATTCATCGGCCCCAGGTCTTTATCAAAAAACCGTTTACGATTGAGGATCTAAAATCCGCTTTGACCGCGGTCTGGAAAGATCCGCCGCCACCTTGATTCAGGTTTCGTCATGACTGACACTGACCTGGGGGATCAGATGCAGCTTTTCAATTTCGTGGCATGAGGGCCTTTCCTCCGGCAAAGCCTGGTTGCCGCCCGCCGGATAATGTGATACAGCTGGAAATATTGATAAGCCCTGTCCGGGTCGGGGCAGGGCGCAATCCAATGCAGACCGCGGGAGAAAAGGCAATGGACAAGACCACCGGCAACACCCACTTGAAGACCATCGGATATATCCTCTGGCTGTTCGGTTTTACCGGATCCCATCGCTTCTATTACGGCAAGCCCGTTTCCGGGATCATCTATTTTTTTACCTTTGGTCTTTTCCTGATCGGCTGGCTGATCGACCTGTTTCTGATACCGTCCATGGACCGGCAGGCGGACATCCGCTTTCACACCGGCCGGATTGATTACAATGTAGCCTGGATTCTGCTCACTTTTCTGGGAGTGTTCGGAATCCACCGCATGTACATGGGCAAATGGGTGACCGGCATTATTTATCTGTTGACCGGGGGATTGTTTTTTGTGGGGTATCTGTATGACTTCTGCACCCTGAACAACCAGATCACCATGATCAACCGAGCGGGCTGACCCGGGTATTTCATGAAATATCCGGGGTAAGCCGGGCCGCGGTTATTCTTCGATACCGTACTCCCTGATCTTGGTCAGCAGGGAAGGATGACTGATTTCCAGGAGCTTGGAGGCCCGGGTACGGTTGCCGCTGGTCCGGGCCAGGGCCTTTTCAATCAGGGCCTTTTCAAACAACCGCCGGGCGGCCTTGAGGGAGTATCCGTCCAGGTCATCCGGTCGGGGCATATCATTGTCGACTGCCGGCTGCTGAAGGGTTGGCGGCAGCTCCTCCGGCGTAATGCTGCTGGTTTCGGCCAGGACCACCGCCCGTTCGATCACGTTTTCCAGCTCCCGGATGTTGCCCGCCCAGGCATGGTTCATCAGTAGGCCCATGGCTGCCGGCGAAATATCCCGGACTTCCTTGCCAAGTTTGCGGTTGAATTTTTGGATAAAGGCCCGGCACAATGGCGGGATGTCTTCGGCACGTTCACGCAGGGGCGGAATATGGATATTCATGACATTGAGCCGGTAAAAGAGGTCCTCCCGGAAGTCGCCCCGGGCCGCTTCGGCGGCCAGGTCCTTGGCCGTGGCGGCAATGATGCGGATGTCGATGGTGCGGCTTTCCGAGGCGCCCACCGGACGGGTTTCATTGTCCTTGAGGCCGCGCAGCAGGTTGACCTGAAGGGAGAGGGGCAATTCGCCGATTTCGTCCAGGAAGAGGGTGCCGGTATGAGCTTTTTCACAGATCCCGATCTTGTTTTTGTCCGCGCCGGTAAAGGCGCCCTTGACGTAACCGAATAGTTCGCTTTCCAGTAAATTCTCAGGCAATCCCCCACAATTTACCGGTATTAATGGATTTTCAGATCTGTGGCTGTTGTGGTGAATGCTCCGGGCCACCAGTTCCTTGCCGGTGCCGCTTTCACCGGTTACCAGCACGGTCGTATCATAAACCGCCACCTTGCCGATCAGCTCGATAATGCCCTGCATGGCTTTACTCTTGGCCACGATATCGCCGTAGGTATCCCCATCGCCCAGCTCGGCCAGCTGTTTTTTCAGTTTAATATTCTCATTTTTGAGCTTTTCCCGCTCCGCGGCTTTTTTCAGGGTAAGGATGACCTCGTCGGTTTTGAACGGCTTGGCGATATAATCGTAGGCACCCTGTTTCATGGCTTTGAGGGCCGTGTCCACGGTTCCATAAGCGGACATCATGATGACGGTGGTGTCCGGGGCCTTTTCCCGGACCTGGCCCAGAAAGGTCAGACCGTCCATGTTCGGCATCCGGATATCGCACAGGATGAACTGGCAGGCGGTTTGTTCCAGGCAGGACAGGGCCTCGGTGCCGTCGGCGGCGGTCTCCACCGTGTAGCCTGCTTTTGTCAGCATGGCCGAAAGCATGTGGCGCATGTTGGCCTCGTCATCCACCACCAGCACATGATTTTCCCGCTTGTTCATAGACCGGTCTCTCCTTCGTTCGTCGTGGCACTGTCTGACAGGGGCAGCCGCACCGTGAAGCTCGTGCCCTGGTCCACCAGGCTGCTGACCTGAATCCTGCCGTCCAGGCCGTCAACAATCATGTAGCACACGGATAGCCCCAGACCGGTGCCTTTACCGGGCTCCTTGGTCGTAAAAAAGGGATCAAAGATGTTGTCGATATCGGTTTCCGGGATACCGGGACCATTGTCCGTGATGGTGATAATCAGCGAGGGGCCCTTCTCAAAGTCGGTCTCGGTTTCCTCGGTATGGGTCTGAATCTCGATGTGTCCCCGGCCGGACGGCAGGGTGGTAGTGACGGCGTCCACGGCATTGAAGATGAGATTCACCAGGACCTGGCGCAGCTGGTCCGACACGGCCATGACCGTGTCTTTGTCCGCGTTCAGAAAACAGTCGATCCGGACCTCCCGGGCCAGGGGCTGTGCTTCCAGCATGGAAACGGCTTCTTTGATCAGGGCATGAACCGCCACCGGCGCCGGGGACGCATTCCCGGAAGAACGAGCAAAGTCCAGCAATTCCCGGATGACGACATTGATGCGGTTGACTTCGCCGCGGCAGCGGGCGAGAAAGTCCTTTTTGTCTTCCGCGGCCAGATCCGACTGGTCCAGCATATCCAGGTAGCCCAGGACGATTCCCAGGGGATTGCCGATCTCGTGGGCCAGACCGGCGGAAAGCCGGCCCACCGAGGCCAGCTTTTCGGCCTTGATCAATTCGTTCTGCCGGTCCCGGATCTCCTGGTGGGCCTTTTCCAGCCCGTCCAGTGAATGCTGGAGTTTTTCCTTGTCCTCGGTAATCCGTTGAAACATGCGGTTGAGGGCGCCGGACAATTGCTGGAACTCGTTTTTTTCGCGGTGCAGATAAAAATCAAAATCATCTTCATCGCGGTAGGCTTCGGCCTGCCTGGCCAGACGCCGGATGGGCCGGATGGCGGCCCGGTTAAGAAGAAACGTGCCCAGGGCGGTCAGGACAACAATATTGATCAGGGCGTACACCAGGATAATCCCCTGTTGCCGCCGCTGGACGGCGTAAAAAGTATTCAGGTCAAAGGCGGTGGTGACGACCGTTGCAGCCTGGTCATTCCGGAGCACCGGGCTGGCCAGGACCAGGTAACGGGGGCGGGGAAGAAAAACCCCCCAGGTGCGGCCTGTCAGGGCGCTGACCTCTTTTTTATTCCGGCGCGCGCGGCCGGCGTAACGACGCAGGGTGTGCAGCCACTCTTCGCTGAGGGAAGCGCTGGCTGATAACAAGGTGCCGTCGGCGGACAGCACCGCACCCGCCCGAATCCGGGCGGTTTGAAACAACGGGGACATGTCCTGCTGCCATGACCGGGGCAGAACCGCCCCGGTAGCGCTACCCGGTGATGTGTCCTGCTGGATTTGTTGAACAAGCGCTTGGTGCAAG
>CAYTQK010000280.1:2626-3841 GCA_964439745.1 uncultured Desulfobacterales bacterium | reverse complement strand
TGCGTCTTTTGTTTCTTGCAAATTCTATTTTTTTCGTGGTACAAAGTGTCATGGCAAAATCCTTTTGTTATTTTCATTCAACCAACTGATTTATAACAAAATAATAAGGATTTTGCCATACTTTTTTGGGCCTTTCATGAAATATTCGGGCTAAACCGTTACTTTCTGTCACTTGACGGTTAGGATATCCCGCCGCAGCCGATGCCCCAGCATCTGCAGGATGTGAGCCACGGCCCTGTCGCCGAAGTTTGCCCGGATGCGTTCCAGGTACCGGGGATCTTCATAATAAGCCGCAAAGGCTTGGTCCCGGAAGCGCAAGACTTGAGCGACGGTCAGGTGTTTTGTCGGCAGAGGATGGGCCTCCGGGCCGAGCTGGGCATAGCCGCTCCAGGTGTCCGGCAGTTCCCATCCCTGTTGCCGGGCCTCTTCATGCAGGGGCGAGCCGGGGTAGGCCATGGTGGTATAAAAATTGACGTACTCGCACTCCAGGGATCGGGCCAGGTCCAGGGTGGCGGTCATCGTCTCCAGGTCGTCATCCGGCAGGCCGAACATGAAATTACCGATCACCGAAATGCCGGCAGCGTGAGTCATGGCGATGGCCCGGCGAACGGTCTGTTGATCAAAGCGGCCCTTGGATACCCCGGCCCGCACCTCCGGTGAGCCCGCTTCAATGCCGAAGGCCAGCCAGTTCACCCCGGCCTGCTTGAGTTTCTGTAATATCTTTTCGGAAACCGTGTCCACCCGGGCATAGGCCCAGATATTCAGGCCATGATTGCGTTCGGCCAGCAGCTCGCAGATTTCAAATAAGCGGCGGTGGGAGGTGACAAACAGTTCATCCAGAATTTTGAGGTGCCGGACCTGATACTGCCGGTAGAGCTGATCGATGTCTTCGACCACCCGCCGCGGGCTGCGGTAACGAATACCGGGCCGGCCGTCATACAGGGCATGGACGTTGCAGTAGGCACAGGAAAAGGGACAGCCCAGGCTGGTGTAGATAACCCCGTAGGGTGAACGGTGATCCAGGTCGTCAAAGCAGTGCCAGTTGTGGGCCCGGTACTTTTCCATAGGCAAAAAATCCCAGGCCGGCGCGGGCAGGCCATCTAGGTCCGCGACCAGGCGGGCCCAGCCGGTGTCGACGATTTGGTCGTTGTCGCGGTACCACAGCCCGGGGACGGCAAAATCATTCTTTCCGGAGCCAAGCGTCTCCAGCAGTCG
>CAYTQK010000280.1:0-2526 GCA_964439745.1 uncultured Desulfobacterales bacterium | reverse complement strand
GCCTCGGCGTCGATGATGGTGACGGCAAATCCCTTTTCCCGGAGAAAAGCCGCCAGCAGCGCGATATGCAGGGGCGGTTCAATGGCGGCCAGGGTTTTTCCCAGCGTGCCGTAGCTTTGTTTTTTGTCACCGGGATTGACAAGAACAAGGTCAAGCAAAACATATATCCTTACTGAATAGAAAAGCGCCCTTCATTCATTATTCTTCCATCTCATACAGGTCCTGGCGTTCCACCAGCATGATCGGCTGATCAGCCTGCCTGGCCTGCTGATACCCTTTTTTGATGTCGTCAATGGAGCGCAGATCCAGCACGGGAAAATCCACCATGGCCCGGAAACCTTCGAGCAGATCCTTGGCGTGCTGCAGGCCGGGGTATAACGGCCGGGTGGCGCCGATGGTGGTGCGAATGATGACCTTGGGGGCGAACCGGCCGTGGGACAGGCGTTCGATAATGTTTAAATGATTGACAATCTGGTCCATGGCCCGGGGCAGAAAATCCATGCGCTGATAAATGGAGAGCGGGCACAACCCTTCCAGGGCCATGCCGATGCTGATGCCCATCTGCATCTCTTCGGCCACCGGCATCTCAAGGCGCCGCTCCCGCGGTATATCGGCCAGGGTGCCGTAAAAATCCCCCTCCCCCACCTGCTGGCCCAGAAAATAGACCCGCTCATCTTGGGCCAGAAAATTCATTTCCTGTTTCAGGCAATGCCGGTAGGTAGTCATGCCGCCCCGCTATTCCGTTGTTGAATCAAACACCACATACCTGCCGGTGCCGGCATGGGGATATTTCCGCCGGTAGTGATAGCGGCGGATTTTTTTTGCGCCCCTGGTGCCCCAGGCTTTGGCGGTCTCCGTGGAGACGGACAGGCCGTTGTCTTCAATGACGAAGCAAATGGGCAGATCGTGGCCCTCGGCGTAGCGGATGCATTCGCTGGCCAGTCCGCCGGCCGCGGCCATGTCCCCGAGAAAACACCACACCCGGGAAGAGGCTGCCCTTAAACCTTCTGTTTCCGTTTTCGGAGATGATTCTTCTTTTTCAGCGCCCTCTTCTTTCAACTGCAACGCCAGGGCCACGCCCAGGGCGATGGGCGCGATGCCCCCGACGATGGATGACGTGAAAAACCGCTCGCCAAAAATCGACATGGAATCCCCGGCCCGGATCTGCCGCTCCAGTTCCGCCGGATCCCGGCCGGAGAGCAACCAGTGATAATGGTTGCGCCAGGTGGAAAAAATCCACTCCCCCGGCCGGTATTCCTGGAAAATTTCCATCAGGGCGTCTTCGTTATCACCGGAGAGATGGACGGGGGCCCGGATTTCTCCCGCCTCAAACAGGTCTTGTATCCGTTCTTCAAAAGCGATCAACTCTTCTTTGCGCATTGGCTCTCCTGTGGCCCCTGTATTGCTGCGATTCAATGTTGTTTCTGATGACTGACTGATAATATTACAAACTTTACCCGGAGACAAGACATCGCCGCTGTCTGCGCCGTTACCACCCTTGCTGCATCTTTCTCCGTGGGACAGCTGTCTGTAAAAAGAAATGGATATCCAAGCCGTTATTATGATATCCAGAAAAAAAGGAGATCTGATTATGGCCGCGAAAATCCTTGTCACCGGCGGCGCCGGCTATATCGGCTCGGTGCTGGTACCGGAGTGGCTGCGGCAGGGTTACCAAGTAACCGTTCTGGACGCCCTGCTCTACCGCCAGTCTTCCCTGCTGGACTGCTGTGCCCATCCGGAATTCACCTTCATCCGGGGCAATATCTGCGATACGTCACTGTTGCGTCGGCTGATGCCGGAATTTGATATCATTATCCCCCTGGCCGCCATCGTGGGCGCGCCCGCCTGTAAAGCCAACCCCGCCCTGACCCGCCTGGTTAACCGGGAAGCCCACCTGCAGATGATCGAACTGGCCGCGCCGGCGCAGCGGATCCTCTTTCCCACCACCAACAGCGGCTACGGCATCGGGGAAAAAGAAAGTTTCTGCACCGAGGACTC
Organism: uncultured Desulfobacterales bacterium; assembly: GCA_964439745.1. Taxonomy (GTDB): domain Bacteria; phylum Desulfobacterota; class Desulfobacteria; order Desulfobacterales; family Desulfosudaceae; genus CAYTQK01. Next base: position 528 of record CAYTQK010000280.1, on the reverse strand, counting down.
GCCCCTGCGGCCGGTCTCCGAATACGGCCGCATGAAAGTAGAAGTGGAAAAGGCCTTTTTAGACCGGGGCAACGCCGTGACCTTCCGGCTGGCCACGGTCTTTGGGATGTCTTCCCGCATGCGCCTGGATCTTCTGGTCAACGATTTTGTCTGGCGGGCGGTCAAAGACCGCTTCGTCATCCTTTTTGAGGAGCATTTCCGCAGAAACTATATTCATATCCGGGACGTGGCCGGGGCCTTTGTTTTCGGCCTTGATAACTTCGAGAAAATGGCCGGCCAGCCCTATAATGTGGGCCTGTCGTCGGCCAACCTGACCAAACGGCAATTGTGCGACCAGATCAAGACCCATCTGCCGGATTTTTATGTTCAGTCCGCGCCCATCGGCGAAGACCCGGACAAGCGGGACTACCTGGTCAGCAATAAAAAAATCGAATCTTTGGGCTGGCAGCCGCAGTATAGTCTGGACATGGGTATCCGAGAACTGATCAAGGGCTACCAGATTCTCACCCCCAATCCCTATGCCAATAT
>CAYTQK010000279.1:0-3850 GCA_964439745.1 uncultured Desulfobacterales bacterium | reverse complement strand
AAAGATCTTGTCCAGATATTTGGCCCGGCCGCGAACTTTCCGGCCTGTTTTTTGCCCCGGCAAAAACCGGCCATACCAATTTTCTTCCGGGCGGACCGCCGCCCTCTTGATACCGATTTTTTTATCCGACAGGATGCGGCATGACGGGAGTGAACGAAATAGTCGGCTTCGTGCTGGGATTTCTGGTGATCGCGCTGGCCGCGCAGCAGATCGGCCGCTATTTCACCCGCCTATCCCTGCCGCTGATCAGCGGCTTTTTGTTTACCGGCATTATCGCCGGTCCTTACGCGCTGAACCTGATTTCGGCAGAAGCGGTGGCGCACCTGAGTTTCGTGGATGAATTCGCCCTGGCTTTCATCGCCTTTGCCGCCGGCAACGAGCTTTACCTGGAAGATCTGAAAAACCGGATGAAGAGTATACGCTGGGTCATGGCGGGCATCATCATCAGTACCCTGCTGCTGGGAACACTGGCCATGATGCTGCTGGCCGAATACATTCCCTTCATGCGGGCAATGAACTTTACCGGCCGCCTGGGCGTTTCCCTGGTGACCGCCTCCATACTGGTGGCCTTGTCTCCCTCCACGGCCATTCCCCAGATCAATGAGCTGCGTGCCAAGGGGGCTTTCACCCAGACGGTGCTGGGAGTGATCGTCATTACCGACGTGGTGGTCATTGTCCTGTTTTCCCTTGCCTCTTCGCTGGCCAATGCCCTGCTGGCCGGGCCGGTATTTGAGTTCACGCGCCTTGGCCTGATGGTGGTGCAACTGTTTTCGTCCCTGGCGCTGGGATACCTGCTGGGGCATGGGCTGATGCTGATTCTGTCTCTGCCGGTCGGTCACCGGGTCAAGGCCGCCCTGGTGCTGCTGGCCGGGTACGGTGTTTACGCGCTCTCCGCGGCGGTCCGCCAGGCCAGCGGGGTCTATCTGCCCGGGCCCCTTGTCCTGGAACCCCTGCTGATCTGCATGATAGGCGGTTTCGTGGTGACCAATTACTGTGACTGCCGCATGGAGTTCTCACGGATTCTGCAGGAAGTCGGGCCGACCGTGTATATTCTTTTTTTCACCCTGACCGGCGCCTCGCTTTCCTTGGACATACTGGCCGGAACCTGGCCCATCGCCCTGTCGCTTTTTTTCGTGCGCGCGGCGGCAATTTTTGCCGGTGCCTTCGGCGGCGGTTTGTTGGCTGGCGACCCCATGCAGCATAACCGGCTGAGCTGGATGACCTATATTACCCAGGCCGGGGTGGGGCTGGGCCTGGCCAAGGAAGTGGTGGTTGAATTTCCCGACTGGGGAGGTGCCTTTGCCACCCTGCTCATTGCCGTAATCGTGCTCAACCAGATCATCGGGCCGCCCCTGTTCAAACGGGCCATTCAGCTGGCCGGCGAAGACCACTCCCGGGCGGAGGGCGCGGACAAGGAACCGGAATTCCGTGAGGCCCTTATTTTCGGACTGGAAGACCAGTCCCTGGCCCTGGCCCGGCAGCTGCGCTCCAACGGCTGGCAGACCCGTATTGCCACCACCGAGGCCACCCCGGCGGAAATGAACGCTTCGGACGTCAAGATCTGCCGCATGCCGGGTGTATCCCTGCAGTCCCTGACCCAGCTCAACGCCGGCCGGGCCGAAGCCATAATTACCATGCTTTCGGACGAGGAAAATTACCGCATCTGCGAACTGGCCTATGAGCAATTCGGTACGCCCAACCTGGTGGTCCGGCTGAATGACCGTGCCTGGATGAACCGGTTTTACGCCCTGGGCGCCCGCATCGTGGATCCGGGTACGGCCATTGTCGGACTACTGGATCAGTTCGTGCGCTCGCCCTCGTCCACCTCCTTGCTGCTGGGGATGGAGGAAGACCAGGTCGTGGAGGAACTGGAGCTGCGCAATCCCAACCTGCACGGCCTGGCCCTGCGGGATCTGCGGCTGCCCCTGGACACCTTGATTCTGTCCATCCGGCGCCAGGGACAGCTGCTGATTTCTCACGGCTATACCCGCCTGGCAGTGGGCGATCGCATCACCCTGGTGGGGCCGAAAAAAAGCCTGCAGGCAGTTGCTCTCCGGTTTGATATCAACCGGGAAAGTGCCCTGGTCAACCTGGTGGAACAGGTGACGCCCCGGGAAATCGCCGGAAAATCACTGGAGTCCGAGGTAAAAGAGATGATCCGGCCGGCTGCCCGGCCCATGGACGACCAGCCCCGGGACCGGTTTGACCGTTTCATCGAAGAGAGCCTTGTTATTGATATCAAGGAAAATATCGATGTAGAGACCCTTTATGGGATCGTGGCCGCGGCGCTCTCGGAAAAACTGGCCATGACTTCAGACGAGCTGTTGGACCTGTTCATCAAGCGGGAGAAAGAGAGCAGTACCGCCATCACCCAGGGACTGGCCATTCCGCATATTATTATCGAGGGACATCATAAGTTCTGCATCCTGCTGGTCCGCTGTAATAACGGGATTTATTTTTCCGAGTCCGCTCCCATGGTCTATGCCGTGTTCGTGCTGATCGGCACCCGGGATGAGCGCACATTTCATCTTCAGGCCCTGTCGGCCATTGCCCAGGTCGTCCAGAATACCGGTTTTGAAAAGCGCTGGCGCCGGGCCCGGGGAGAACAGGCGCTGCGGAACGTGATCTTGTCGGCCAACCGTAAGCGTCTGCTCTAACCCGGATATCACCTGGCTTTCTTTAACTATGGTTGTTTAATTAATAAATTTAAAAAAGTTATTGATGATTCCCGGTTCCTGGCCATCCGCCTGTTTATCGAAACCGGTTGGCCGCGGATTTGACGGCGCTGGCCAGGGCCTCCCGGGCCATCTCCGCCCCGGATTTGAGATCCTCCCAGGCGTCATCACCGGCATTTTTCAGATGGTGCAGTTTCTGGCGGGCCGATTCCTGCAGTTCGCGGATTTTTTCGATCCGGTCGTAATATTCCCGGCGTGCTTCGGCTTCGGCCTGATCCGCCTGGGCCTGGAGCTTGTCGATTTCCGCTTCCCACTGGCCCAGCTGGGCTTCCAGTTTTTTTTCGTATGCTTTTTTGAGATCGGCCATGGCCTTATTCCTTTGATTTTTGATGGTTGGCGGCGATAAAATCGATTATTTCCTCGATGTCCGGAATCTGGGCCATTTCATAGACCCGCATCCACTCGATGCGGTGATCCAGTCCGATGAGGATATTGGCCCGTGCGGATATGCCCTTGTCAGCATCGAACAGTCCATACTGCTGGGCCACCTGGCCGTGCGGCCAGAAATCGGCCAGTAGGTTGGTGTGCTCGATGTCCAGGACCCGGCCCCAGGCTTTCTTGGAAGGAGCACTGTCCACGCTGAGGCCGTAGGCGATGACATCCAGTTCCTCCAGGCGGAAGAACTTGGCCTCCAGCGTGCGCATCTGGATCTCGCAGACAGAGGTCCAGGCCAGCGGATGAAAAGAAAGCAGGAGCTTTTTCCCTTCCAACGTCATGGGAGGGATCTTTTTTCCCTGCTGGTTGGCCAGGGTGAATTCTGGCGCGGGCTCGCCTACTTGCAGATGGGGGGGCATATCCGTTACCTCCTGGTTCAGGCATTTTCAATATTGGTGCGGAGCTGCTGGATCTGGAACGCCAGGCCCGTGCAGGGACGGCCCATCATGCACTCGCCGGCGTCTTCCGGTTCCAGGTGAGTGGTCAGGCGGTGATTGCCCTTTTGCAGGTCAACAATCCAGGCTTCTTTTTCGTCATCATAATCGACACTCACGTCAATCCCGCATTCGCCGATGTCGGGAAAAATGGTTCGAATCTGTTCACACAAGGCATCCTTGTCTACCATGGGGCACCTCCTCTTATGTGTTTAATTTTTTCAGACAGGCTTCGATGAAAGCTTC
>CAYTQK010000278.1:0-3859 GCA_964439745.1 uncultured Desulfobacterales bacterium | reverse complement strand
GTTAAAAAACAAAAAGGACAGGCACCATGATCGATTTTTTAGCCAAGGGCGGAATGCTGGTTATACCCATTCTGCTTTGTTCGGTATTCACCGTGGCCATTTTCCTGGAACGCATCATCACCTTTGCCCGCCTGCGGACCCGGGGTGCGGGACTTGCAGAAAAGGTGGCCGGCCTGCTGACGGCCGGGAAAACCGACCATGCCCGGAAAACCGCTAAGGAGAGCGATTCTCCCATGGGACGGATTCTGGTCCAGGCCATTGACGTGAAAGACAGCGACCGGGAGACCCTGGAAACGGTCATGATCAACGCCACCGATGAAGAAGTGCGCACCCTCTCGGCCTATGTTCAGGCCCTGGCCACCATCGGCAATGTCGCTCCCCTGCTGGGACTGCTGGGAACGGTCATCGGCATGATCAAGGCCTTCATGGTAATCCAGCAGATGGGCGGCAAGGTCAATGCAGCGGTCCTGGCCGGCGGTATCTGGGAAGCCATGCTGACCACGGCCCTGGGACTGGCCGTGGCCCTGCCCACGATGGTGGCGCACAGCTACCTGGTGGCCCGGATCGACCGCTATGAGGCTCGTTTGCAGAACGGCGCCGTAACTTTCATGAAAGCGATCACCCAAAAATAGGAGGCCGCTTCCCATGCTGGTGCACCGCAAAAAACGACCGCGATACGAAATTCAGGCTCCCCTGACATCGTTGATCGATATCGTGTTTATGCTGCTGATCTATTTTCTGCTGACCACCAACTTCATGGTGGATGAAGGCATCAAAATCAAGCTGCCCCAGGCCAAGGCTTCCGCTCCCCAGACCCAGAAGGAGATCACCGTGTATGTGGACAAGGATGGCCGGTCGTATATTCAAGACAAGATGGTGCCCGAGGCCAGGTTGTTCGCCAAGCTGAAAAAGATGATCGACGGGCAGGAAAACCGTCTGGTGGTAGTCAAGGCCGACCGGGCGGTAGTCTTAAACAAGGCGGTCAAGGTGATGGACCTGGCCAAAGCCGCCGGCGCCGGGCGTCTCTGCCTGGCCACGGAAAAGGATCTATAGATACGGAATACACGGTGGCAAAGAAAAAACCCAACCGCGTCCTGCAAATCATGATTGTCATTTCCCTGGCCGTCCATGTCCTGATATTTGCGCACATCGCGGACGTCTATCATTCCGAGGCCCTGACCTATATTGAACTGGCCATGCGGGATATCTCCAAACCTTCCGGACGCGCCATTCCCCGCCCCCGCCGACGGCCGGAAAAACCAAAGATACACGAGGCCAAGCAGCTGGATATCCCCCGGCCGAGTGTCCCGCCGGCCGCAGCCGATGATTTTAATGATCCGGCCCCCGCGTCCCTGACGGAAAACATCAGCGTGCCGGATTTTTCCGGCGACGCCGCTGCTTCGGATTGGCATGCCGACGGCAGCCCGGTCTTTGCCACCACCAGGGATTATTTTGACATGGTCCGCATGAAAATCGAAAGCCGCAAAGAATATCCCTCCCGGGCCCGGGAAAAACGGCTCCAGGGCCGGGTCCGTCTCCGGTTTGTCATTACCCCCGACGGACAGTTTTCTTCGCTGGAAATCGCCAGGGGATCACCACATGAGATCCTGAACCGGGCCGCGCTGGCGGCGGTCAGACAGGCCGCCCCCTTCCCCCGGCCGCCGACCAATTTATTTGCCAAGGAGAAAAAATTAACCGTGGAAATAACCGTCATGTTCGAATTGACGTAAATATAAGGAAGGAAGCGGCCCGCACCCGACCAGAGATGACAGACCGCTTCCCGGATAACGCCCCTGCTGAACAGGGACTTTTTTTACATTATTATCGAAGTCCCGGCGCGTCAACGGATTTGCTTCAGCAGCAGGGGAATAATGAGGATAATAAAAAAAAGGAGCACAAAAATGCAGAAAAAAACAGTTTTCTTATTCCTGCTGGCTTTTTTTTTAGCAATTCCGCCTGAATTTTCCCTGGCTGACGATTCAGCAGATGAAGACCAGGTCTTTGATGCCGGCCAAGTGCAGGTGACCGCCACGGGCGGTCGTCGCCAGGGCGATGTTGAACCGCAAAAAACCACCATTTCTCTTGATGATTATCAGAGCGTGGGCAGCCCGCAGAACGTGGGAGACATTGTCAAAGACATGGTCATTATCGACTACCGGGGAGAGACCGATCTGGTTCCGGATGACGACACTTTATACATGCGCGGCTTTAGTAGCCACCGTTTTGTCACCGCCCTGGATGGCTCCACCCTCCGCAAAACCGGGGGACGGCGCTCCAGCCACATCGTGGATTATGCCATGCTGCCGCCCTTTCTGATCGAATCCGTGGAGGTTCTGCCCGGTCCGCACTCCGCGCTATATCCGGGCAAAAGCATCGGCGGAGTGGTCAACTTTATCACCAAGGACCCCGCCCGTTACGACAACCTGAAACCGGATTTTACGATTTCCGCCAATTACGGCACCTATGACACCAGCAATCACAGCGCCAGCATTCAGGGGGGTGCCGGCGATATCATCTATGATGTTGGGTATCAGAAATACTCCACCAACGGTTTTTTGCGGCATAACGAAGCCGATATCGATACCTTCTTCGGACGATTCGGCTACATTCTTCCCAATGATGGTTATATCACGCTGACGGCTTCCTACGCGGATGCGGACCGGGAACGGGCGACCGTCAACGACCCGGATGATCCGGACAGCGGGTATGATCCGAGCTACCCTGTGCTGAAAAAAAGCGGCTGGATTTACTACCAGTGGCAGGACCCCACCTGGAACAAAATCGGCACCAACTATCGTCTGAATCTGAAACTGCCCAGCCCCATCGGTACCTGGTCGGCCAACGCCTACTATGGCGAGGAAAACCGCGATCACGCCACGATGGAATGGGTGGATCCCAGCGATCATTCCCAGGGGATCAAGGACGGTTCCTGGGATACCCAGTGGCGCCAGCAGGGCGGCAAGATCGCCAATGAATTCCAGCTGGCCGACGGCCATATCACCACCGTGGGCGCGGAACTGGAGCAGTGCTATGACGGCTACGGTGATGTTCCCGGTTGGGACGATAGCACCTTTGCCCATGAGGACAAGAAACGCATTGAGATCAAATCCGGAGTTGCCCAGCATGAATGGGCGATAAACAACCGGCTGACGCTGGAGGCCGGCATGCGATATGAAGACACCACCGTCTGGGTCAGCAACTTTTCCAGCAGTACCGGGGACACCTATATTACCGGCCGGGAAAAGTGGATCAAGCGCAACTGGTCCGCCCTGTCGCCCAAGTCTTTTATCACTTATGAACTGGACGATTTGGCCCGTAGCTTGCGGGACACCTCGGTTTCCCTGGGCGTAAGCCGGATCTGGCGGGCGCCGGATTATCACGGTGAGTATAACGGGAGCGGCCGACCGCAAGGCGCCTGGATCGAGCCGGAACACGGCATGGGCTACGATCTGGTCTTCAACCGCCGCCTGACCGGTGACATCCAGATGAAGCTTAACTATGCTTATTATAATATCAAGGACTATCTTGTATGGAACAGCAAATATTCCAAATATACGCCGGGCGGCGGCAATGTGGTTCCGCCGGGATTGGAATATAAGGATCGTATAATTAATCTGGAGGAAGTCATCCGTCAGGGCGTTGAGGTTCAGGTGGGCGGTCATTTAACCAATGACCTGTACGCGCTGGTGGGCTATGCCTGGCAGGATTTTGAAAGCCAGGGAGATGAACCGGCCGGCAAGACCGAACTCAATGCCCTTGCCGCCAACAGAGTCAACGCCAAGCTGACCTATCAGATGTCGCCGGTCACCAGCCTGACGCTGGACTATGAATATCAGGACGATCAAATAAGTACGAACTC
>CAYTQK010000277.1:0-3920 GCA_964439745.1 uncultured Desulfobacterales bacterium | reverse complement strand
CCAGCGCGGCCCGGGCGAGGGGGGCCGCGGCTGTCGCGAGCCGCCGTCCGGACGCAGACGGCGGCGCGGCGGCTTCTTCCACCAGGGTACCCCAGTTTTCGCATCCCGGGCAGCGGCCCAGCCACTTGGCGGCCTGGTATCCGCAGTGCTGGCAGCAGAAGATGGTTTTGGCGTTTTTCATGTTCGTCCTGTCCAGAGGCTTCATATCTACATCGAATTATTTGTATATCAGCTGCCCCGGAATCGTCAACGTCTTTTCGCGGCCCGGCCGCCGAGCGGCCGGCAGATTTCCGGGCAACCGGTCATCTGCTCTATTGACATCGGCCAGCAGATGCCGATATGATGCCGGCATCAGCGGTTACAGGTTCTGACAGATAACGGATTGCGCCCGATGAAAAAAATTCATGAACAGGAAAAAGAGCAGTTCAAAAAACTGTTTCAGCAGGAAGGCATTGACGATTTTGAAAACCGCTTTCATGTGCTGGAGGTTTTCCTGCAGACGGAAGATCATATCACCGCCAGCGACCTGGTCGGCCTGCTGAAGGACGGCGGATACGAACTCAGCCCGGCCTTTGTGCGCGAAACCTTGGCCCTGTTGTGCCGCTACGGATTTGCCCGCAAGCATCGTTTCGAGGACGGCAAGGTGCGGTATGAACACCGGCACCTGGGCCATCATCATGACCACATGATCTGCATGAAATGCGGCGACATCATTGAATTCCAGGATGACCAGCTGGAGAAGGTGCAGGCCGAGGTGGCCGCCGCCCAAGGGTTTCTCATGCTCCAGCACAAGCTGGAACTCTATGGCATCTGCCCCAGATGCCTCAAGGAAAGGGAGTTCGTGGTGCCGCTGGTGCGGGCCCGGCAGGGCGAGTCCGTGGTCATTGACTCTTTTACCGGCGGTTCCAATGCCCGTATGCGCCTGCTTTCCATGGGGCTGAAGGTGGGTGACCGCCTGGAAATCGTGACCAGTGACTCCCGGGGTGAACTGGTGGTGGCGGTGGATGAAAAGCGGTACGCCCTGGGCCGGGGCCTGGCCGGCAAAATCCAGGTCAAGCCCGAGCATTCGCCGGGCTGATTTGAGCGTTTCACGTTTACCGCAGCTGCTGCCCCGGATGATACCCGGCAGGCTTCACCACGGCAGATCATCAATTGTATCTGCGGTCACCAGAAAAAGCAGTGCCCCTTTGTTTTTGGTAACTACCTGATATCATAATTTTCCCACTTTTTCGGCAGATCACCTGAACCGTTCCTGGTTGCATCGAAAGAAAAATCAACTTGTTTCGCCGTTACATCGGGCAATATCCGTCAATTTGGTGGTGCAACCACAATATGATGTATATTTTTTTTCTTGACATACAATTTTATTGGGAGTATCACCAAAGAAAACCGGCTTTCTGCCGGTCAAGGCGGTGGGAATCCTTCTTGTTTTCAAAAAGATACCAGTCGATGATCTATTATTACGAAATACGGAATGAAGACGGGGGAAGGGAAGATACCGAACTTCTGGCCATGTTTTACGGTGCGGTCTGGGAATCCGCCCTGAATCGGCTTCATCACGATTGCGACGGCAGGCTGCTGACCCTGTCCCTGAATGGCCGGAAATATTATATCTATCGCTTTCCAGCCCATCCCTGATTCATTCCGGCCAGCGCGCTTCCGGCCGTTTTTTGCGCTCAGAAGGTTCGGCTGGGCGTAATAATCCGCGAGTCATTTTCCTGTTGCTGTTGCTGCTGCTTTTGAATCTGCTGGATTCGTTCCGCCATTTCTTCTAAGGCCTGTTGCATGGCGCCGGGAAATTCATCCAGCGCCGCTTCCAGGGTGGTTGCCTTGAGTTTGGCCTGCAGCGGCAGCGGTCCTTCCGGACTCATCAGCTGGGTGTGACCCACGAAGATGACCTCCCGGCTGTCATCGTCGGTGCCGTCCGGCTTGATGGGAATCATGCGGCGGATGGCGGCCACCTTGATGTCGGTAACCGACTCCTCGCGGTACAAATTGTTGCGATCAACGGTAAAATCAATGTTCTGGGTCTGGTCCATGGCTTCCCCCTTTGTTTTGGGTGTTCCCTATGAGTGGGTCCGACAGCTTCCGGACCGGTGGTACGGTTTCAGATGCGGAGATGGTTTGGTTCAGCCGGCCAGTCCGATACAGCCGGTGGGACATTTTTCCGCGGCTGCTTCCAGCCCCTCGGTGTGGGCGGGATCATATCTTTCGTAGTCCAGCACCGGCAGGTTGCCTTCCATGGTGAACAGGTCGCTTTTCTTGGTGCAGGCTTTGCAGGCGATACAGCCCACTGCGCAGACCTCCTTGACCTCCTTGCCCCCGTCCCGGTTGGAACAGTTGATGACGTAGACCCGGTCAGCCGGAAAAGGGGTCATGGTGATCAGGTTGCGGGGGCAGACCCGGGCGCAGGCGCCGCAGCCCACGCACCGCTGATAGTTGACCGTGGCCAGGCCGTTTTCAATATGGATGGCGTCATAGGTACAGGCTTCCACGCAGTCGCCGAACCCCAGGCAGCCGTATGCACAGGCCTGCACCCCGGCCACGCCGGAGGCGGCGGCGCATTTTTTTTCTCCCAGGTATTCGCCCTGACCGAACCGTTTGTCGGCGGTGGCCCCGCAGTGCACCACCGCCCGGTTGGGTGCCGCCGCGCAGACCTCTACTCCCATGATTTCGGCGATGGCGGCAGCTGCGGCCGCTCCACCCGGGGCGCAGGCATCCACCGGCGCGCCTTCATTCACAATGGCCTCGGCGTATTCCCCGCAGCCCACGTAACTGCAGCCGCCGCAGTTGGCGCCCGGCAGGACTTCCATGATGGCTTCAATGCGGGGGTCGATCTCGACGTGAAAGGCCTTGTTGGCCCAGCATAAAATATAGGAAAATATCAGTGCCAGCAGCAGCAGGATCCCACCTGCCAGACATGTTGTTACCAGAGTCATAATGGAAGCTCCACTCCGATGGGTGAGGTTATCGCTTTATAATCAAATCGTTGCTCAGGACCGCGGTGCGTATCGGCTGATGCTCGGGGTTGCTGCGGGCCTGCTGGGCCGGGCCCGGTTTCAAAGCCTTTTGCAGGCCGGAATCGACGCCGGTAAATCCCATGAAGGCCATGGCCAGAACACCCGCCACGATCAAGGTAATGGCGGCGCCCCGCAGGGCAGCCGGCACATCACAGAAATCCAGGTCTTCCCGGATGCCGGCCATGATGACAATGGCGATGGTAAAGCCGATGCCGCCGAAAACTGCCAGTGTCAGGGCCCGGCCCAGGTCCCAGGCGTCGGCCGGGTTGTCCACCGCCACGTGGCTCATGATGGTCAGGCAGGCGAACAGGATGGCGCAGTTGGTGGTGATCAGCGGCAGGTAAACACCGAAGGATTTATACAACTCCGGGAAAAATTTCCGGACATACATTTCCACGAACTGTACCGACGAGGAAATCGCAAAAATATAAACGACATAGGAGAGTACCGTCAAGTCGATCCGGGCCGCCTGTCCGGCCGGCATGAAAAATCCCCCCACCCAGGCGGTCAACGGAGCACCGGGAATCAGCACAAAAGTCGTCACCGCCCAGCTGATGAAGGCGGCAATGGTGATGACAAAGGTTACCGCGCAGCCCATGCCAAAGGCCATTTCCACGTTCCGGGAGACGCCCACGAAGGGGCAGATGCCTACGAAGTAGTAGAGGACAAAGTTGTTGATCAGCGCGGCGCTGACGGCGATTAAAAATATATCCACAAGATAATTCATCGGTTACCCCTGTATCTCGCATTCATCTGTTTTTTTGGTTCGATAGGCGCTGATCTGGTTGACCAGTCCCAGCAGCAGGCCCAGGGTGAAAAAGGCCCCCGGGGGCAACGCCATGATCCGCCAGCCCGGCCAGGCATCCGGCAGAACGGCCAGGCCGAAAAAGGTGCCGGAAC
>CAYTQK010000276.1:0-3930 GCA_964439745.1 uncultured Desulfobacterales bacterium | reverse complement strand
GTACCTGGCCTTGATCCGGCACGACCTGCCCCGGGAGCGAATTCAATTGTACGGGGATGTAATCCGCGGCGATGCCGGGGATAATCCCACCTATGCCGGCATCCTGGCCGCCAGCCTGGTCCCGGTGCTCCTGTACGGCGATGACGATCTCCTGCATCTGTATTTTGAGGCGGCCGGCCTGATGAAGGAAAAATGGCTCTACGCCCTGGCCGCCGAGCCCCTCAACCTGCTCTCCTCCCTGGTCGGCCCGGACCGCCTGGACGCCGGTCGGGCCTGGCTGCGCCTCCTGCGCGACATCTTTACCCACGACCTGACCTACAACCAGTTTCGTCGTTTTGCCGGCCGCTTTCCCCGGGCCGTCCTTTCTTTTCCCGAACAGCGGCGGTCCTGGCGGATCGAACAGCTCCGGCGGGTGGCCCGCCGGGATTTTAACCTGGCCGGCGTTTTTCTGGAATCGCTGGGACGGGATCTGGCGCTGTTATCCGCAGAAGGGCTGCGGCGTTTTGTCGACCAGGGGCTGGCCCGGTATGACCAGGACGCCGGGCGCGGCCGCAAGTTTCTCGGACTGGAAACCCGCCTGGCGCTGGAGGTCTGCGCCGGGCTGCAGACGTCGGCCGTTTTTTTCCGGGTGCGCCGGCGCCTGGAGCACTACCTCCAGGCCCGGTGCGGCCGGTACATTCCCATCAAACCCCTTTCGGCGCTGCCGACCACGGCCATGGAGCCGGCCGATGCGGTCACGGCCCGCTGCGACGGCAGGACCCTGTATCTTCCGGACGAGATCAGCCGGGCGCGTACTGCCGCGGAAAATCAGCTTCTATATAAAACACTGGCCTGGGTGGAGACCGCCACCCTGGAGTTCGGCACCTATTATTTTGACCGGGAACGGGCCCTGGCCCTGATCTCTGCGGCCGGCGGGAAGGTGCCGGAACCGCTTGCCGGTGGCGAGGGCACCGCCGCCGACCTGGAGCGTTTCTGTCGCCTTTTTTCGCGGCCGGCCCTGGCCCTGGACCTGTTTACCCTGTTTGAATACGGTCGCCTGCGGACCCTGCTGGCGACCCGTTATCCGGCCGGCGTGGACCGGTTTTACCCGCGGCTGCGGGCCGAGGCCGAATCCCTGTATTCGTCGCCCGGTCCGGCCGCTTTGCTGGAAGCATTGAATGCCGTTATCGCGCTGGGCGGCCAGGCCGCGCGCTGGCGGCCGGAAACGGGGGAGTCGGCGGCTGTCTTTGACGGGACGGTCGAACTGTTCGCCGCGGCCGCGGCCGGCCGGACGCAGCCGGAAGCGGCCGCCCTGGCGGTCTGGCAGGCCTGGGACAGATATGGTCCGGAGCTCCTGTCCGGGCCCGACTCCGAAAGTCCTTTGCGGACGCCCTTTGATCTGCGGGTGCGGCCGGACCTGTTTGCCGGAATTTTTTCCGCCCGGCTGCAGCAGGCCGATGCCGTCCGGGAAAAAATTCAGCAGGCCGGCGCCGCGGCCTATCGTTCTGATATTGTCAAGCGGCTCATCGAGCAGGACGGTATGCTGCAGGCCGATGATGTCCGGTCGCTGGTCGCCTCCGGCCGGGAAGAGGGGGCGGAGAAGGAGAGTCTTTCCACGCCAAGCCTCCTGTCCGTCATGGACATTGATGCCATTGCCCGTCACCTGGCTCCGGATAACCGGGCCGAAGAGGATGCCTCCGGCCGGGTTTTCCGCTACCGCGAGTGGGACCAGGCCGCCGGGGATTACCTGGACGGCCATGTCCTGGTGCGGGAGCGGGCGGTATCACCAGGTCAGCCCGGTTTCTATCACCAGGTGCTGGACCGCTACCGGGGCCTGGTCAAGAAAATCCGCTACGCCTTTGAGCTGCTCAAGCCCGAGGGCATGACCCTGCTGCGCAAGCGGCGGGAAGGGGAAGAGTTCGATTACCGCGAGCTGCTCAATTTTGTCATTGACAAGAAAGCCGGCCGCACCCCCTCCGAGCGCATTTACATGAAGCACCTCAAGCGCCAGCGGGACGTGGACGTGCAGCTGCTGCTTGATTTTTCCCGGTCCACCTCCAATAATGTGGCCGGCTCGGAAACCACCACCGTGCTGGATATCGAAAAAGAGGCCGCCGTGCTTTTCTGCGAGGCCCTGACCGTGGTGGGGGACCCCTATGCCATCGGCGGTTTTTCCGGCACCGGCCGGCTGGGCGTGGATTACTACCGGCTGAAGGATTTCGAAGAAAAGATGACCGACGAGATTGCCGGCCGGATCGAGGCCGCGCGGCCGCGGCGGAATACCCGCATGGGCGCCGCCGTCCGTCACGCGGTGGCCGGTTTTGACGCCACGGCCGCCCGGTCCCGGCTGCTGATCCTCATCAGCGACGGGTTTCCCAACGATATCGATTACAAGCGGGAATACGCCCTGGAAGATACCCGGCGCGCCCTGCTCGAGGCAAGGGCGAAAAACATTTCCGTACACAGCATCACCGTCAACATCGCCGGTGACAGCGCCCTGGATGAACTATACGGCCGCATGAGCCACAGCGTAATATCCGACGTGCGGGAGCTGCCCAGCAAGCTGCTCCGGATTTACGGCCGCCTGACGGGATAGGGCAGCTGTATGTGAAGGGACACTGGACAAGATTCCCACGGGGCCTGCGGCCCCTCGGAATGACGTGTTAGTGGTCGGGCGTTCACCGGTATGAATTCGTACCGATGGACAAGATTCCCACGCTCCCTGCGGCCGCCCGGAATGACGTGTTTTTGGTCAGGCGTTCACCGGTATGGCCGAGGATGCCGGCCGTCCCTATTGCCCGTCATTGCGAGGAGCGAAGCGGAACGCTTGCCCCGCCGGAGGCGGGGCGGCAATCTTGAACATAAACGGACTCCCCCTTCAAAAAAAGCCTGAGAAATGGTATGCCCGCCAGGGAATAAAAATATAACGTCATGATTTTACGTAAACACCTGCTCACTTAAAACGTAACACTGCCTGTAAAAGAGACTTTTTACAGGCTTATCAGGCCTTTGTGTTTGACCTTTTGCCGGGGACAATATAAGATCAGGCGCCAAACCCGGAACGGGAAAGAATCGTCTTGATGATCCGGAACACGGAAGGATGGATGGTTTTTAGGCATGGTCGTCTACAGCGGCATATACCAATGGGAGGGGCTGGGCAGCCCCTTCGGACTGGCCAGCGGGAAAATCCGGCTATGGATTTTCAACCTGGCCGAGAGCGAATCGAACAAGGTGATTACACTGCGGCCCTATATCGTGGTGGTTTCCGACCTGCCCGCGGAAAAAATAACCGTGCGGGGCTGGGCCGGGCCGCTGGCCGGTTTTATTGCCAAAAAATTTTCACTCAACAAGGATCGCCTGCTCTGGGTGGAATATTATCCGCCGGTGCAGTATGGCCAGCGGACCATTAAACATATCCCGGAAACCTTTGACGCGGTGGAATTTACCTGGAAGGGCCAGACCGCGGTTTTGCCCCGCTGGCGACCTTTGCAACCGCCCCTGCTGGATGTCGTGCGGGAGCTGGTTCATGATAACCCCATTGCTGAAACACCGGAATGATGGTGAACGAAAGCGGATCCACCAGCGGATCCACTGATAAACGACTGCTGATTGCTTTTCTGCTGATCCTGGTCCTTACCGGGCCCCTGCCGGTCCCGGCCGCCGGCGAGACCGCCGCCTGTCCCACCGCCGGGCAGGAAACGATTGCCGTCGGCGAAATCTCCTGGTTCCTCCTGGTGGTGGGTCTGCTGGGCGGCCTGGCGCTGTTCTTGTACGGCCTGGAAAAAATGAGCGAGGGCCTCAAGAAAACCGCCGGCCGCCAGCTGCGGGATATCCTGGCCGCCCTGACCAGCAACCGGGTCATCGGTTTTCTGGTGGGCGCTTTTGTCACCATGGTGATTCAATCCAGCAGCGCCACCACCGTCATGCTGGTCAGTTTCGTCCAGGCCGAGC
>CAYTQK010000275.1:0-3982 GCA_964439745.1 uncultured Desulfobacterales bacterium | reverse complement strand
CAGCGCAAGCCGCGCGCCAGGCTCTGCCGATGCTTCGATCCCTGCCGTGATAACGTACACTATTTTTCGCACATTTTAGATAAAGGTGTAGCCCTCAATCTGGTATATGGTTTGGGTTTAGAAATAATCAAAATCATAACCATCAGGAGGGCTACAAATGCAGGATACCAGATCATCATGAGTCGCCCCTGTGCCCGCCGGGGTGATTTCCCATATCCTTCATCGTCCGTCAATGGCTGTGGCTCAACATGTATTCGTCGATGTCGTCCACCCCGCGGTAATCACCGGAGGCGGTGACGGTTTTGAAGGTCAGGCTGGCCGGATGGTTCTCATCCAGGACAATGGTGTTTTTCGAGGGCCGGCAGACCGGAAAAAGATGGGGAAAATCCGAGCCGCTCAACGAGACCCGGAGGCGGTGGCCCTTCTTAAAGACATTGTCGGTGGGCCACAGTTCCACCACGTATTGATAGATTTTGCCTTCCTCGATGGGCGCCGGATTTTTGTAGGCATGATCGTAAAAGGGATCAAAGGCCTGGTACTGGTCGTCCAGCCGGTCCGGATCGGCCGGGTCATAGGGCCGGTTTTCCGCGCTGAGCCAGCCGGAGGTGATATTCCTCGCCCGTCCGGCGGGAAAGACGTCGTTTAATTCCACCACCCACTGGACGTCTCTTTTCTCAATCAGATCGACGATCATGTTGTTGTCCAGGTTGAACTGTGTCTGGATGGTGTCCAGGACGTTGTCCAGCTGCCACTGGGCCAGCGGCCGGGTAAAGTCGGTTTTCGCCCAGAAGGTCAGTTTCAGGGGGCCGGCAATTTCAAGATCCGCGTCCAGGGCAGGGGTGGTAAAGGTGAGGGCGTCCACCTCGTCGGCGCGTTCATCCTCCCAGGGCATCAAGGAATCAATGTCAAATCCCAGAAAGAACTTGGAGGCCTGGGAAACCAGGGCCGGCAGGCCCATCAGCCAGCGGGTGGTTGATCGCGAGGTCCACCCGTGCAGGGACCGGGGATCATGGGTCAGAACCGGGTCCTCCTTGGGCCAGGACCACCACCAGAAGCAGTCATAATAATCCTTGTCCGTGATTTTTTCCACCAGCCGGTAGTTGTATCCGGCGTTGGCAGTGGAAAACCAGTCACTGAAAATGGCCGGGGCCTTGCGCTTGGACAGGTACAAAGTGGCCTCTTCGGTCCGGTCGGCCGGCAGGGGCCAGTCGGTTTCCGCCCGCCAGCGGTCTTCGCCCATGACGTACAAGAGCACCGGATAGTCTTCCATGAAAGGATCGGGCTGGCCCTTGATCTTCCAGTTAAACCAGCGGGCGGCAATTTCCGTATTCAGCAGGCCCTTGACGCCCAGGCCCATGGAGCCGCCCAGGTGGTACCAGGGGCCGATCATCATGGCCTTGTCGCTGGTGTCGTGGAATTGCAGCCCGTACCGGTAATTGTTGCAGGTCCCCCGGGTAAAGATGTCAAACCAGCCGCCGGTCAAAAATATCGGCAGGTCGGCCGGGATGGAAGTGGTGCCCAGGTCGGCGGGGTATTCCGGGCCGAACTGCCAGCCGCCGGCCGGTTTTTCCGGCCAGTAGATCATGGCCGACTTGGTGTCGTAAAAATCGTTCTTATTGATATTGTCCCCGTTCATGATCCAGCCCAGGGTAACGGGAATGTTGGCCAGGTGGTCTTCCCAGATCTGCAGGGCTTCTTCCATGTTGTCAAGATTGGGAGAAAAATTATCCTCGCCGGTGATCAGCAGCGGCGGCAGGGCGCCCAGGATGTCCACCAGCCCCAGCCACATGGGGATGAATTCCAGGTCCACGTTGCCGCCGTGCATGACGATGTCCCGGTAGCAGTCACTCATGGAAACCATGGGAAAGAGGGCTTTTAAGTGGACCGGCGACCCGGCGGCGTCGGTCTTGATGCGGCCGGCCGCCAGCATCTGGGTAATGGCCATGTAGGAAGGCCCGATCATGCCGACCTGCCCGTCGGACCAGGGCTGGTCGGGAATGAACTCGTCAATCACCCAGGCGGCGTCATAATGTTCCTCCGGACCAAAGGAGATCCAGTCGCCGGCAGACGACCCGCTGCCCCGGACATCAAAACCGAGCAGGTTATAGTCGTGCTTCAGCAGCGGCAGGTAGAGCATCATCATGATCTCACGGCGATAGGGCGTGGCCACCACGATGGTGGGCCGCGGAACGCCGTCGTCATGCCGCAGCACGGTGGCGAAAAGATCCACGCCCTCGATGCCGGCGGCGGCATTGTCCGGAATGGAAATCCGGGCATTGAGATCCATGACAATGTCATCCAGGCTCTGGTCGGCTACTGCCTGCGCCAGGGTATTTCCTTCCGCAGATGTCAGGATTTCGCTTGAAATGGCCGTCCCCGGGCCGGCCAGCAGCAGGATCAGGCAGCAGCCCGCCAGCCAGCCGGTAACTTTGTTTGCAGTCCGGTGTTTCATGTGTCCCCCCCTATTATTTGATAGCAAAGCGATTGGGAATAAAAGATAAACAATGTTTATTTTTTTTATCAATGATTAATCGGGGTGTCAATCATTTTTCGTACTTCTATACTGACGACCGGGATCTGCCTGTCCTGCCACCTGGTTCGGCGAAGTGGCCGGGAAAAACATTGACAAGAGCGGCAGATTTTCATATAAAAAAAGTTATCGTTCTAACGGCTTTTTCGTTTCTTCCAGATTCTGTTCCGGCAGGATGTGGTCTTTTCGATATCACTGGCACCCTTTTTCCGGAGTGTTGTGACTCGTTCAACCTCTCTTGAGATGCTTGCTTTCCCAAAAATCGGATTTATCCCCTCTCGGCGGCCCTGGCCGTGGGCGGGCATAAGCCCGGTTGTTTTTTCTATTTTAAACCGCCTTACTGAGGAGGTGCTCTCATGGACAAAATTTTGCGCATCCAGGTGGGGCCGGAGCAGCCGCCGGCGTTCCACACGGAACCCATCGGTGACTATGCCGGCCTGGGCGGCCGGGGACTGACCTCGGCCATTATCGCCAAGGAGGTCCCGCCGCAGTGTCACGCCCTGGGCGCGGACAACAAGCTGGTCATTGCGCCGGGGCTGCTCAGCGGCAGCGCCGCCGCCATGTCCGGGCGGATCTCCGTGGGCTGCAAAAGCCCACTCACCGGCGGCATCAAGGAGGCCAATTCCGGCGGCCAGGCCGCCCAGGTACTGGCCCGGCTGGGGTATGCCGCCATCGTCCTGGAGGGCAAACCGGCCGATGACAAGCTCTACAAGATCGTCGTCACCAAGGACGGAATCGACATCCTGCCGGCCGACGATCTGAAAATGACCGGCAATTATGATACGGTCGAACGTCTGCGGGCCGACCACGGAGACAAAGCCTGCTTTATTTCCATCGGCCAGGCCGGAGAAATGAAGCTGGGTGCGGCTACCGTGGCCTGCACCGATATGGAGCAGCGGCCGTCCCGCCATGCCGGCCGGGGCGGCGTAGGCGCGGTCATGGGCAGCAAAGGGGTCAAGGCCATCGTGCTGGATGATACCGGTACTTCCATGCGGTCACCCCAGGACGCCGACAAATTCAAGGCGGCCAACAAGACCTTTGTGGCCGGTCTCCGGGAGCACGCCGTGACCGGACAGGGCCTGCCCGCCTACGGCACCAACGTGCTGACCAACGTGGTCAACGAGGCCGGTGGTTTTCCTACCTTCAATTTCAAGACCGGCCGGTTCGACCAGGCCGCCGCCATCAGCGGCGAAGCCCTGGCGGAATTGGAAACTTCCCGGGGCGGCCAGGCCACCCACGGCTGTCACCGCGGCTGCGTCATTCGCTGTTCCGGAACTTACATGGACAAAGACGGTAATTACCTGACCAAGCAGCCGGAGTATGAAACCGTCTGGGCCCACGGCGGCAACTGCGGCATCGACGATCTGGATACCATCGCCATGCTGGACCGGTTGGATGACGACTATGGACTGGATACCATTGAAATGGGCGCCACCATCGGCGT
Source organism: uncultured Desulfobacterales bacterium (assembly GCA_964439745.1). GTDB lineage: Bacteria > Desulfobacterota > Desulfobacteria > Desulfobacterales > Desulfosudaceae > CAYTQK01. The sequence continues at coordinate 8 of CAYTQK010000275.1, read as the reverse complement.
GGCCATGG
>CAYTQK010000274.1:0-4085 GCA_964439745.1 uncultured Desulfobacterales bacterium | reverse complement strand
CTTGATCTCTACCTTCGTTTTCCCCGCTCCATTGAGCAGGCCCTGGTCGAAATGAAACCGGATAAAATCGTCACCATGGGCTGCGCCGAAGAGTGCCCGGTGGTACCCGGGGCTGAAATCATCAACTGGGATATCCCGGATCCGGCCGGTGAAGACATTGAAGTAATGCGAGAAGTCCGTGATCAGATCGAAGCCGGGATCCGGGAATTGACGCAGACCGAGGCCTCCCATGACGGATAAGCCCGCTTTTACCTTTAACCGGGTCTATGACAAGTCGAATTTCTACTACGGGCTGGAAGTTCGCCCGGAGTTTGACCGTTTTTTCGCGGACAGGCCCTTGACGGGTGCCCAGGGACTGGACCTGGGCTGCGGCGAAGGACGCTACGCCCTCTACCTGGCCCGCAGGGGCTGCCGTGTTACCGGCATCGACCGTTCTGCGACCGGCCTGGAAAAGCTGGAAAAAGCCGGCCGCACCGAAAACCTGCCCATCGTCACCCATTGCCAGAGTGTCAGTGATTTTTCCTATGCCGCTGACACCTGTGACGTGGTGGTGGCCGCCACCATCCTGGATCACCTGGATGATCCGAACCGGAAACGGGTCATGGCCGGCATCCGCTCCGTCCTCAAACCCGGCGGAATCCTCTATGCCAACGTTTTCACCGTTGCCGACCCGGGCTGCCGGGTGGACAGCCGGCGGACGCCCGACAATCAGAACGAAGCTATCAGTGACACCGCCGGGGGCATGGCCTATTATTTTTCGCCGAATGAGCTGGAAGACCTGTTTGCCGACTGGCGAATTCTGCATTATTATGAAGGTGTCGAGCCGGACCGGTCCCATGGCCGCCTCCATTCACATGGCTGGGCCTGCCTGCTGGCCGAAAAACCGGCCGCCGCCTCAACCAGGATATGACCGTATGCCGTTTATCAAGGTGCCCGGCCTGACCGGCCGGGTTTATGTACCTGAAAAAACCGGGCCGGACAAGAAAAAGCACAACTGCCCGGACTGCTTTTCCTGCCAGATGTGCAGCCAGTCCCGCTGTCAGGTCTGCCGCCGGGAAAAGGCCGGCCAGTCTTCCGGGATTTCCATTATCGATCCGGCCGCAGATGACCCAACCAAAAAACAAGGAGCTGCCCATGTCCCCCCGTATCGACTTGCCCGCCAATGAAGACCTGGCCCCGGAAATCCGGCAGGTGCTGGAAGTCCTGCCGCCTTTGAACGCCTTTCGCATGATGGCGGCGGTGCCGGGCAGCTTCAACGCTTACATTGAACTGGCCGGAACGGTATTGTCCGGCGCTGATTTCGATTCCCGCCTGCGGGAAATCGCCGTGCTGCGGGTGGTCCGGGATCTGAACTGCGATTACGCCTGGACCCATCACGTCACCGTCGGCCGGATGACCGGCCTGACCGACCAAGAGATGGAGGCCATCAAGACCGAGGAACCGGTCGTTTCCCTGGATGAGGAGGGCAACCTGCTCTGCCGGGTGGCCGACGAGATCACCCGGGATGTCCGCCTGAGCGACGAAATGTTGACGGCCATCAAGGAGCGCTACGGCAACCGGCAGGCGGCGGCGCTGATTCTCTGTTGCAGCTACTTCAACATGCTGGGCCGCTGCCTGGAAGGATTCCGGGTGGAGCTGGAACCGGGCAAGGTACTTTGAAGGCATCCTTCGTTACTTGATTGGAGCGACGGACAAAATATACCCGCCAGGAGGGCCGGCTTTCTACCGGGGCCGATGGGACCGAATTTCAGCAAGTGTCCGGCGGAATGTTTCCACCCGCTCGCCGCCGGCGGCAACCGCCCGCAGGGCCGCCTGCTCCGCCTCCGTCCACCGGCCCATCTCGGCCAGCACGTGGGCCAGGTTATTCCAGGCGACGCCGAGATCCGGCTCAATCTTTGCGGCCGCCGCAAACGCCTGGCCGGCCCGTTCCGGGTTGCCGGCCGCATACCAGGCATTGCCCAGGGCCAGTCGCAGGTCTACATGATCCGGCCAGCGCTGGACAGCGGCCTGATAACATTCCAGGGCGCCGGACAGGTGGCCGGCCTGCTCCAGTCCCAGCGCGGCCTTGATGTAATCGTCCGGCCGGGCCGCGACCGGAATGCGGCCCGGCGGCAGGTGGTCGGACGCGGCCCAATCCGGCCGCTTGTCATTCCTCGAGGGTGGAGATAAAACAGGTCACATCCACCGAGGAGGTATCCCGGTCGGAGGTGTTCAGGGCGGCCATGGGCGCCGGCGGGGTGTCGTCCTCCCCGGCGGCCACAGCTTCTGATCCGCCCAGAACCGCCCCGGCCAGATGTTTCACCTGCTGGCCGGCCGCGGCCAGCATGACGCCGGGGTTATTCCAGGCCACCTGGGCGCCCACCGTGAAGCGCAGATTAATATTGGGCCGCCTGGCCCGGACCCAATAGCCCGCGCCCGCTTCCATGGTGGAGGTGGTATAATATTGCCCGTTGTCCCATTCCCACAGCCGGGTATCGATATAGGGATTGTCCGCGGCCAGAAATCCGATGGGCTCGCTGAACAGCACCTGGCCGGTATTGGGGTCATACTCCACCACCTCGATGTGGCTCCAGAGATAATTGCGGTCATTGGGCGGGCCGACCATGTTCCAGCCGTTGTCCGCGGCGTTGTTATAGCGCAACGTTGTTTCGACATCCACGCCGGTGGCCACGGGTACGCCGGTAATGTCGATGCTGAGGCCCTCCCGGGCCAGCACCCACATGGCCCCGCCGGGATAGACCATAAAATCCGGGTATTCCTGGTAGGCCCCTTGTTCGCAGTCATAGACGCCCAGGCGATACTGGGTGGAATCATAGCCGCCGGCCAGGTCATCGCCGATCACCACCGCGGGCCGGGGATCGGCGGGGATGTGATGGGCCGAGACCATCTGGTAGGCGGCCGCGGTTTCACCGGGCGGAACCGGTGGAGAGGTGGAGGTTTCCTGGGTGCCTATCACGAATATGTCCGGCGGGACTTCCAGCTCCGTGGGCTCTTCGGTCCAGGAATACTGGCCGCTACCGCTGTCCATATAGCCCACTTTCCAGTAGTAGGCCAGGCCTTCGGTAAAAGAAGCGTCGGCAATGGTATAGCTGGTCAGATCCGTGGTGGTCTCGTGATTAAACGGCCCGACAGTAGAGGAAAAATGGTCGATATCCGCCCGGGTCACCCGCCAGTACGAACTGACATGGCTGTCCCCGTCCGGATCGGAAAAGGCCGAGGCTTCCAGGGTGACCGGCTGGCCCGGCGCGATCAGGGCAAATGGCTCCGGGCTGACGTGGGTGGGCGTGTCCGGCGGAGAATTGGCGCTGCTGAACATCTCGTACCGGGCCGTCAGAAAATCGTTGTTGGACCGGCCGGCCACCACCGCCTTGCCGTCACTTTGCAAGGTCAGACCGAAAAAATCATCCACTGTCCCGGTGCCGCCGAAATTGGTGGTAACAATGCCGCTACCGCCAAAACCGGTATCCAGGCTGCCGTCGGCATTGTAACGGACCAGGGCGCCGATGACTTCCGAGGGGGTGGCGTGGGTGCCGGCCACGACAATGCGACCGTCGTCCTGAATGGCCAGGTCATAACCAAAATCTGTCTCCAAACCGCTGATATCCGTCAGCACCTGCCCGTCGCCGCCAAAAGAGGTATCTGCCGCGCCGGTGCTGGTAAAGCGCATGGCCAGAAAATCCGATTCCGTGTTACCACCGCCATACCCGGCCACGACAATGGCACCATCCTCCTGAATGGCCACCGCCCGGCCGGCGTCATATTGTCCCAGCACGTCAACGATCAGGTAGCCCGAGGAATTAAAGGTGCTGTCCAGATAACCGGCATCATCAAACCGGGCCACGGCCACATCCAGATCATCGGTGATCATGGTGGCATAGCCCACGGCTACGATATAATCATCAGCATCAAGGACAAGATCAAATATTTTATCATTGGATCCCAGGTACTCGGTAAAATAACCATATCCGGTGCCACCGAAACCGGTATCCAAATTACCGGAAGAGTCGTAACGGGCCAGGGCGAACGAACTAATGGAATCATCGGCGCTCCCGCCGGCCACGATATAGCCGTCATAGGGTCCCCCC
>CAYTQK010000273.1:0-4093 GCA_964439745.1 uncultured Desulfobacterales bacterium | reverse complement strand
GGCGGCGAAAGGTGTGGCCGCGGACGTCCAGGAGATGCTGGAAAAACACGACCGATTGTTCCCGGTACAGGATGGTCAGCGCGATGAACAGCAGGACCAGCCCGCCGGCCACCAGGGAGACCTGGGGATGGAGGTCAAAGCCGAACCGGGCCCAGTTGTTTTCTCCGGGTTTATGCCCGTGCGACTCGTCATAAAAACTGGCGGTGGGAATGATCTGTAGGCCGCGAAAGGTCCGCCGTTCGCTGATGGCTTTTTTCTTCTGCCTTTCCCACTGCTCCCGGGCCATTTCCATGGCCTTGCGCTGGTAGCTCAGCTCCCGTTTTTTCTTTTTTCTGCCCTGGCTCTTTTGACCCATGGCTATCCTCCATTTTATTCCCGCTCTTTGCGGGACTCATGGGCACTCATAACCAAGCGCCCTGATCCGGATGCACCGCGCGCACGTCCCCCCGGCATACCCGGTATATAACGGTTCATACACCCTGACCCTAATTTGGCGCAACCCGGGAGGAATCACGCGTCCAGCCCCTGCCGCTCCACCTGCAGCCGGCAGGCGGCGGCAAAATCCTCGGGGTAATGGCCGTTGATCCAGCGCAGCTGGGCCTGGCTGAAAGTCTCCGGCGAATGGGGCAGCCGGGGCAGGAAGGCGTAGACCAGGTGCTGGTCCATGTCCCGGCAGGAGATCCGCTTGGCGTACTCAATGCCGGTGATCAATTCCGCGCCCAGTCCGCCCAGCACGCGCACGGCCAAGTGCATGCCGCGGTCCAGGGCGGCGCGGGTGTCGGTGTCGCATTCCAGGATATTGCCCAGCGGCCGGCGGGTCATCATCTGCACCTCCCACTGGGAGGTCTGGGCCTTGGGCACGAAAACGATAACATGCTCATCTTCATGGATGATCAGGCTGCTTTCGCCGTCGCGTCCGTCGGTGCGGGTATTGGTGGCAATGGCCTTGAGATAATCGTCGAAAAAATAGTGGTCGGTCAGTCCGAAGTAGTCCCGGATAAAGCTGGCCACCAGGTCGCCGCAGGAGTAAGACGGAATCTGCCGGCCGTCAGGCGTGGGCACCATGGCCGGACTCATGGCATACTGCTGGTGGACCTGCTGGTGAGAACCGTTCAGGCGATAGCCGGTGGGAGAAAAATCAAAGCCGAAGTTCCAGCCCCAGATGGTGGCGTCCAGGGCCTGGTCCGGGCCGGAGGCATTCCGGGACAGCCGGTTGAGGATCCACAGCCGCAGGGATTCCAGGTGATCCGGGGAAACGGCCGCACGCCGGGAGGGCAGGTCCATGTCCAGCATGCGGGCTAGTCGCACGTAAGTGCGCTGGTAATAAAGGTGTCGCATGGCCCGGATATCGTCGCCGGTCAGGTCGGACAATCGGTACCGCACCTTGTCCGGGGCCATGTTGGCGGCAAAGTGTCCCCAGGGAATATAACTGTTTTCTCGCAGGTATTCAAAAACGTGGCTGTCCCAGTGCCCCCCCGGCCACTCGGCCGTGATGGGGCTGTCCCCCTGGGCGCCTGGCCGCAGCACCATGACCTCCTTGTAAACATACGGCAGATGGGGGTTGTTGGCGACCGCTTCAAACAGGTTGTGATCGCGGATACGGGCCCGGGTTCGGCCCTGATCATCGAGGTCGTGCTGCAGGCCGGTGGGCGTGGCTGGATCGGCCGCGAAAACAAAATCCGCGGCCAGCTTCGCCAACCGCTCCAGGTCCCGGGGATCGGTGGTACTGACGGCCAGGGCCAGCTGCAGGGATTCGGGCAGATCATCGATCAGCTCTGGTCCCGCGCCGTCACTCCCGTCCCCCCCGGTCCGGCCCGATTGCCGCCATTGTGCCGCCGTTCGGGTAAAGGAAACCTCCGGCCGCGGCGGCAGACCGATCTTCTCCGGCGCCTTGGCGGTCCGGTCGGCCCAGCGGCGGGCGATATAGGTGGTGCCGCGAAAAGGGAAGGGGTTGGGGATCTCGTAGACCCAGTCGGCCGCCTCCACCGTGACGTCGGCTTCGGGGAGGTTGGCCTGGTTACGAAGAAAAGCGCCGTCCGGTGTTTCTCCCAGGACCGTCAGCGGGTCACCGGGACGAAGATTGGTGATCTGGAAAGCGGGTTTATGAATGCCGTAAACAAAACGGCCGTCCGGTGATACGCAGGTACGGGTATGCATGCTGGTTCTTTCCTTGTTTACGCTATGGAGTTCCGATTTGCCCGCCTCTACCCAGTCAGATACGGCCCCGCGCCCGCCTGCCGGCCATCGGTTTACTCTCCCCCGCGGGTATTCATTTCCACGGCCCAGGCAATCTTGCTCCGGGAATCTTCAACCCGGAAATTTTGCATCCGCTTGACCAGGCTCCCGGCATCGGGTTCGATCAAGACCATGTCGCGGCTGGATTGTTCCAGAAACTGCTGATCCGTGACATGATCCAGAAATTCGATAAAGGCGTCAAAATACCGCCTTACGTTCAGCAGGCCGCAGGGTTTTTCATGAAGCCCCAGCTGGAGCCAGGTCAGTACCTCGACGAACTCTTCGATGGTGCCCAGCCCGCCCGGCAGCGCCATGAATCCGTCGGACAGCTCCGACATGAGCGCCTTACGCTCATGCATGGTCGACACGATCCGCAGATCATCCAGACCGGTATAGGCCACCTCTTTGACGGCCAGAAATTCCGGTACCACCCCGATAACCTCGCCGCCGTGATCCAGCACGGCATTGGCCACCTGCCCCATCATGCCGATGCTGGCCCCGCCGTAGACCAGACCGATGCCGCTTTTTGCCAGAAGATGTCCCAGTTCAACAGCCGCGGCGGCATAAGCCGGGTGTGCCCCGGTTCCAGAGCCGCAGAATACGCAGATTCGCTTCATCCTTCTTCCCTGCCTGACAACAAAAAATCTCCCCCCAAACCGTTTGCCGCCGGCTATGAGCAGTCCGGGTCAGTGACTGCCGCCGTCCGGTCGCGGCTTCTTCTTTTTCGGGGCCGCCTTTTTCCCAGGCCGCTCTCCGGTTCGCTTGCACCGTTCCAGCCAGCGCTGGCGGGCCACGGTACGCATGTTGCGGACGCTGTCGGTTTCGTCGACAATCTCCATGCCCAGGAGAGACTCGATCACGTCCTCAATGGTCACCACCCCTTCGGTACCGCCGTAATCGTCCACGGCCAGGCTGATATGGGCCTTGTTGCGGATCAGCTCGTCCAGTACGGAAAAAGCGTTCATATCGGCGGGGACCATGTGAATCGGCCGGGCGATGTCCGCCAGCCGCTGATCCCCCCGGTTGTCCGCCATTGCCTTCAGTACATCATCCTTTAAAACAAAACCGGTCACCTGGTCAATATGAGATTGCACCAGGGGAATCCGGGAAAAGGGGATGTTGTCGATTTTGCAAAAAAGTTCTTCCACGGTCAGATTTTCATCCCGGACCAGCATCACTGTCCGGGGGGTCATGATTTTGCGGACCGGAATTTTTTTAAACAACATCAGGTTCTGGATTATGCGGGATTCGTGGGGGTCGATGTGGCCTTCCCGCTGAATCACCTCGGCCAGCTTGCGCAGGTCGGACCGGGTAAAGATGCTGCCGACCTTCTTCTTTTTAAGCAGGTTGGTGATCAGCTGACTGGTCAGGACCACCGGATAGAGGAGATAGACCAGCCAGCGCGTCAGGCGCAGGGCAAAGGGAGTCAGCTCCTGCCAGTAGCTGGCCCCCAGCGTCTTGGGAATGATTTCCGATACGATCAGGATGATCAGGGTCAGCCCGGCCGAGATCAGGGTCAGGTAGGTCTCTCCCCAGACGACCTGGGCCTGGGCACCGACCCCGGCCGCGCCCAGGGTATGGGCAAAGGTATTTAAAGTTAGAATAGCGGAAAGGGGTTGGTCAATATTGTCGCGCAGACGGATCAGGTCCTTGCTCAGCGGGGAGTTCTCTTCAATCCGCAACGTGATATAGGAAAGCGGAATGCTCAGCACTACCGCTTCCAGCACCGAGCATAAGAAAGAAAAACACAGTGCGATCAGCAGATAGGTTATTAGCAGGAACATAATATTTATTGCTCGTCAGTATTGACAAGCCTGTAAAAAGTCTTTTTTACAGGCAGTATTAAGTTTTAAGTGAT
>CAYTQK010000272.1:0-4099 GCA_964439745.1 uncultured Desulfobacterales bacterium | reverse complement strand
GGGGGCAATGCGGGGTTTGGCTGATCGCCGCCGTTCCCGACCACGGCGGAAGGGGCGGCGGAGGACAGCCCGGCTGGGGAGCGAGCAGGGCGAGCGGAACCTGGGGTTCAGGGGCTTTCCCCAGACCGCCGGGCCGGCGCGGGTTCGTACCGATGCGGCGCGTCCAGGCGACGCATCGCGACGCACGAACCGTGACGGCCCGATCGAGCGCGAAAACGGGGGCACCTCCCCCCCCGCCAAGCTTGACATCGGGTCCGCGCCGGTGGTCTTGACGTTTTCATGCGGCATGGCATCCACTTTCTTGATAAAGTGGTTGACCGCTCCCAGTATTTTCTCCTTGCGCTTTTCCGGGGGGATGTCATTGATTTTTGCCCAATCAATGACTTTTCTGCCGAATACCTTCATTTTCATTCTCCTTGTTGTTTGTCGTCATATGGGGCCGACTCGCGGACCGCGCCGCGGTCACTGGTTAAATGGTGGCAAACATGTCCACGATGACTTCATCGTCATCATCACCGGCGGCCTCAACGCAGATCCCGACCGGATCATTATCCGTTGCGGTGGTGGTGGCCTGGGTACCGTCCCAGTACACCTTGGCCACAGAGTCGATGGCCTCCCCGGCGCCCGTAGCCTTGGGCAGCGCGGCCCGGCCGGCGAACATGTACACAGCTTCTTCATTAGCTTCCGCGTCGTTTACGGCAATCAGCACGACCCCGCCTACCACGATCACGTCGCCGGCGGATACCTCGGCGTCGTGGGTATATTTCAGGGTCTTGGTTTCCTTTATTCCTTCAATGATTCGGGCCATTTTCATGCTCCTCTATTTTAGAGTTGATCTTTTGGTTTTGTCCCTGAAGACCGCCGCCCGGGCGGATCTCTTAATCTTCGGCCGGGATCAGCTCGTTTTCCTCCGCGCCCTTGCCGTCGCCGGTCTTGTCCCTGCGCTGATCGCCTGAAAGCTGACTGTCGGCCGGGAATTTTTCGGCCATGCGCTTGTTTAACGCCTTGACCTCGTTTTCCAGAAAATCGATCGGGAGCTGTGCAGCAAATCCCTTGAGCTGCTTGGCGGCCTCTTCGGTCTCCTCGCATTCGCCCAGGGCGGTTTTCATGCGCACGTACTCGTCATCGAGCAGCTTGCGGTATTTCTTGCCAACCTCGGCCATGGCTGACATATCCGACTTTTCCTGCTCCAGGGTCTGTATCCGCTGATCCTTTTCCGATATGGCGTCTTCCACGGCCTTGGCCATCTGCTCTTCGGTCACGTCATCGCCAAAGCTCTTGCCGAGGCATTTGCCGAGCAATGTCTTTAAAATCTTCATGTTATCGTCTCCCTTGTTGTGTTTATTGTGTTCCGGTGCCGGCTCGGGGTGATTGCCCCCGGCACCTGCCGCCTTCTGGGTGGTCGCCCCGTGCTGGGCGCCCAGCCAGACAAGCGATGCCTCCCGGGCCTCGCCCGGGGCCTTGTACTCCCAGAATAGGATCTGGTCGTATTCGCCCTTGACCGGCGCCAGGTCGGCAGCGCCGAACCCGATGGACCCGTGACGGTAAATGCCCGCCTCGATATTCTTGATGATGTCAGCGGATGTTTCGGTGCGCGGGATGTAAAACCAGGCCATCACAACCTTGACTTTTTCAATGCCGTCCGGCAGCCGGGCTTCCTCGCCGGTCAGCTCCGCAAACTGCTCCGGAGACATTTCTTCTGTTCCGGCGTCAAAGATCAGGCCAAGCGGCAGAAAATCACCGCGATCATGGGCAAACAAGAAACTCTTGCCGGGAAAAGTGGCCGCGAAATTGTCCAGCAGCTCTTCTGAAAACCGCTCCCGGTCGCGGTCCACCATGTTGTGGGCGATCAGGTATTTGCGGACATATACGTCATCCGCAGTGAGCGGAGAAAGAGCATACTTGTTGATCCTGGCAAGCTGCTCATCTGTTACCCGAGCGCCGTCGGCCGGAATCTGCACGGCCTTGGTGCCGCCGCCCAGGCGCGTTTTCTGGTAAAATTTGATCTTCATGGCACCCGCCTTATTTCTTTTTCATGCGTGCAAGCACGGTCTCCCCGGTGATCGGACCGTTTTCCGCCGCCTTTTTGGCCGGCTTTTTCAGCTCCGCGATCTGTTTGTCTTTTGCCTTGAGCTCGGCATCGACCGCCGCGGCAACGTCTTCCGGACCGGCTTCGGCATCAAAGGTTTTGCCCAGGGTCTTTCCCAGGGCGCGCTTTACAGCCTCGAACTCCATGGAAACCTCGTCATCCGAAGATCCCTTTTCTCCCTCGACCCCTGATCCCTTGAAATCCTTTTTGCTGTCATCGGTTTCATTGGTGCCGACCTTGTCGGTCTTTCCTTTTTCAGCCATTCTCTTTCTCCTTTTTTGGTTTTTACAAAAGGCGCAAATTCAGTTTACACGCGGCCTGTGACATGTGCTGGCAGATGATGTCACTTTTTTTATTCCGGATCCGCCGGCATGGTGGAACACCTGCAGCGCGGGTGCGTATCTTGTACCGGCACTGGGCATTCATCTATGTCGTAAACCCCGGCCAGGGCCATGCACATGGAGCAGGCATCCGGGGCCGGATCAAACTCCATTTGAGTAACATCCCATGCTCGCCATTCTTCTTTTTTCGCCCGTTCCGCCGCCAGGGTCATCTCGGATCTGGCCAGGCGCTCCCAGTTGGCATTGGCATCGCCGAACAGCCGCTCAAGCCTGCGGGCCACTTCGGTGGGGTTGGAGCCGGAAATGGTGTAGGCCTCCATTTCGGCCAGGATACGGTTCCGGATTGAGCGGGTGGCATTGTTTTTGACAAGGTCAAAGCCCTGTTTGCGCAAGGTGTCGTAAAGCTCACGGTTCTTGATAATATTTAGTTTGGGCTGCTCATTACCGGAAATCGATGCAGCCCTGAAATAACCCTGGGACACGGCCTGGCCATAGAACCAGTTCACCGGCGAGTCTTCTGCGGTAATGGCATATGCCGCGATCCACTCTTTTGCGGCCTGCTCCACCTGTGCACGCTGTTGGGAAGACATGGAAAATGCTGTTTCATCGTCACCGTTATCAGGAGCCTTGCCCCCGGCTGCAGCCTTTGGCATCTCCAGGCCGAGAATCGCCTTGACCTCAATGAGCAGCTCTTCCCAGTCATCTTTGAGACGGGTTTCATATTCGTTTTCCAGCTCGTCGATTTCCGGCCAGGGCTTCGGCCGCTGGGTTTCCTTGCAGCCGTCGGCCAGCATTTCCGCCTTGCTGCTATATATGGTATTAACTGCAGCTGCATGGGATACCATATGTTGTGCTGCCTTCTTGGCCGGCTTTTTACCCGCCTCCTCGGGGCGCTTCCCTATGGACAAATCCTCCCGGCTGATTTCAATGCCGGCCATGTCCGCATTCTGCAAATAGTACATGTCCGCCTGGGCGTTTAAGAACCTGGCCTGGGCCTGGGCGACAACATCGTGCAGATTGACGTTTGCGAACTTCAGCTGCCAGTCCCCGCGTTTCCAGGTGCGGCCTCGCAGCTTGAGCATGGTGGCCACCAGGTTACTAAACATAGGCAGTTTCGCCGCCTGGCGCGTAGCAACATCTGCCAGCAGCATCTCAGCTTCCGCGTTGGACAATCTCTCAGTGGTGGACCAGTGCAGCCCCAGCATCCAGGGCGGCAGCCCGGTTTTTGCAACGATCTGTTCAAGCACGTGACGGGCCGGGACCTCGGCTTCCAGCACCTGGTTGTCATGGCCGATCACCTGGATGGAGATCTCAGAATCCTTGTCGATCGCCCGCACGAAATCTGCGCTCTTGCCTTTGCGCTTGGCCCGGATGGCTGCGTCAAAATCGTCTGCAATCTTCTTTCGGCGGGCTTCATGATCCGCACCGTCTTTCCGGGATGTCTTGTACACGATGTTAAACGAGGGGTCCCCGAAGCGCTCCCAGGTATTGAGCATGGCGTTCTGGATGGTGACCAGCACCTTGGCCACGAACTCGCAGGACCGCAAAAGCGGGGTGCCGTAAGGATTCGGGTTTTCATTGTGGATTGAAAAATATGTTAAGGGATCAGGATTTAACTCCCGCCAGTCATGATCATCGTCCGAGCGCAGCAGAATGGCCAGGCCGCTGT
>CAYTQK010000271.1:0-4112 GCA_964439745.1 uncultured Desulfobacterales bacterium | reverse complement strand
CCTTGAAGACGGCCGTCCCGGCGATCCCCGGCAGGGCGACATTTCTGCCGCAGACATTGTCGCCCACGGCCCGGCCGGACCGGTTGGCCCACAGGGCCAGGGGGACCCAGGTTTTCTGCCCGGTAACCACGTGATAGGCGTCAGCGCAATCGCCGGCCGCGTCAATACTGTCGACGGTCGTTTCTAGCCGGCTATTGACGGCAATTTCCCCGCGGGGCCCCAGTTCGATTCCCGTCCCCTGCGTAATTTCACTATTGGGTGTAACCCCGGTGGCCGCGATAATAAGATCCGCCGAGAGGGTAAAACTGTCGCAGACCGCTCCCAGCGCCGGTCCGCCGCCTTCCACCGCCTCCAGGGTACAGCCGGGATGAAGGATTACTCCCCGTGATTCCACCTCCTCTTTCACCACCCGGGCCAGCGGTTCGGCCAGCCAGGGCAGGAAGGCCTCCCGGGGCTTGAGCATGGTCACGGCGATATCGCGCGACCGGAGCGATTCGGCCATTTCCAGCCCGATGTAGCCCATGCCGATGATCAGGGCTTGGCGCACCGGGTGATCAGCCAGGTACTGCTTAATGGCCCGGCCGTCGGCCAGGCTTTTCAGAACCATCACCCCGGATGAATCCATCCCCGGGACTTCCGGCACCCGGGCGGACGCGCCGGAAGCGACCAGCAGCTTGTCATATTCCCGGGAAAAGGCCGTCCCATCCGCCCGCCGGCCGGAAACGGTCCGGGCGGCCGGATCAATCCGCTCCACGGCATGACCGGTCAAAAGATCGATATTCTGCTTTTCCCGGAACACGCCGGCCGGCCGGACCACCAGGTCATCAATGGGCCGGCCGGCGTCGGCGATATTATAGGGCATGCCGCAGGCGCTGTAGGAAACATCCCCGGTTTTTTCCAGTACGGTGATCTCCAGGTCGGGATCATTCCGGCGGGCCCGGCTGGCCGCGCTCATGCCGGCGGCATCTCCGCCGATAATGACAAATCGCATGGTTGGCTCCTCTGGTTGCGGTTCTCAAGGTTGACAGAAGGCCGCCGGCGGCGCGCTTTTTGCCGATCAGCAGCCTGTGCAATAAATCATAGCGGTTTTATCGAAGGTCCGCAAGATCTTCCCTTTCCGCGCCGGACCGGCCGGCTCACAGTTCCCGCCCGGTTCGATTTGCCGGTTGACTTGGGCGCTTTTTTCAGGTAACAGGCAAGACACTCGGACAAATAAACGAAAAAAATAACGGGAGAAAATTCATGGAAAGAACCTTGTCAATTATCAAGCCGGATGCGGTGCAGCGCGGACTGATCGGTGAAATCATCAAGCGGCTGGAGCAGAACCAGTTCACCATTGCCGCCATGAAAATGGTACAGATGACCAAGGCCCAGGCGGAGGGGTTTTACGCCGTGCACCGGGAACGTCCTTTTTTCAACAGCCTGACCGATTTCATGTGTTCCGGTCCGGCCGTGGTCATGGTCCTGGAAGGAGATAATATCATTCAACGTTACCGGGACCTGATGGGCGCCACCAATTACGAGGAAGCCGCCGAGGGAACCATCCGCCGGGAATTCGCCACCGACATCGAAAAAAACGTGGTCCACGGCTCGGATGCCCCCCAGACGGCGGCCTTTGAAATCGGGTATTTCTTCAACGCCTTCGAGATTGCCGGCAACTGACCGGAGCCCGGACCGTGGAAAATATCACCATCGTTCTGGTCAAGCCCCGCATCCCGGAGAATATCGGCGCCTGCTGCCGGGCCATGAAAAACATGGGCCTGGAGCGGCTGGTGCTGGTGGCGCCGGAGAATCCCGATCCGGAACGCGTTCGGAAAACCGCCACCCACGTGGCGGCCGATATCATGGAGCGGGCCGTGGTGACCGACAGCCTGGCCGAGGCCCTGGCACCATTTACCTTCATCGCCGGCACCACTGCCCGCCAGGGCAAGCAGCGACAGATGGTGGTATCCCCGCCCGGACTGGCCGCGACCGTTCAGGCCCTGCCGGCCGGCAACAAAATCGCCGTCCTGTTCGGCCCGGAAGACCGGGGCCTGGAAAACGAGGCCCTGAAATACTGCCACCGGCTGGTGCAGATCCCCACGGCCGGTTTTGCTTCTTTGAACCTGGCCCAGGCGGTGCTGGTCATCTGTTACGAGCTGTTTACCGCCGGTATCCCGGAAAAGCCGGCCTTCCACCCGCGAATGGCCGCCCACTGCGAACTGGAAGGCATGTACGCCCACCTCAAGGCCGCGCTCATCAAGATCGATTTCATCAACCGGGAGAACCCGGACTACTGGATGAACAATTTCCGCCGCTTCTTCGCCCGCCTGGGACTGACCGCCAAGGAAGTGCGGCTGATCCGCGGCATCTGCCGGCAGATCGACTGGTATGGTGAAAAACGGTATGCCGACGGCCAGGCGGATGTAAAAAATGAATCCAGCTGACCCGGCCGGGCGCGGCCAACCAAGAAGGGCGGAGTATCCTCCGCCCTTCTTGGTTCCATGTTTTATACCGATGTTGATGATCCCGCCAGGGGCCGGTCTCAGTCCAACTCATCCTTGATAAGCGTCACCAGACGGCCCACCACCAGTTCGCTCATGCCGCCGGAGGTCATGATCATTTTGGGAATGTCATCATCTTCCAGCACCTCCTCCAGCAATTCCGTGTCGGTCGCCAGCAGGGCCAGTTCTTCCTCATAGGAGTTGCCCGCGATCTTTTCGGCGTACAGGGGCGTTTTGACATATTTTTTCACGATGGCCCGGGCGGTGTTTTCCATGCCCTCGTCGGTATAGCCTCCATACATGGTGGTCTTGATCAGTTCCTGGTCATTGATGACCAGATCAATAATGGCCGGATCGCTGATATGCTGCTTCAAAATTGATTTGGTAATGATCTTGGTGATGGGCATGTTGATGGCGCTAAAGGGATCGGCTTGCTGATACTTATCCTCTTGGACCACCTCCTGCAGGTTAATCAAGGATTTGCTGGGGACCTTCTGGGTTTCGGCGTCGACCAGCTTGATCGGCAGTTTTCCCCCGGCCTCCATGTGCACGGAGAATTCCACCCCGGTCTTTTCCATCTCTATAAACCGCAGAATAAACTGCTGCTCCAATTCCTGGATGCGCACCCGTCCGTCTTTTTCCGGGATACCGCAATCCTTGAGGACGGTGGTATTGACAATCAGGTCGCCGGTGACGGGATCGATGGTGGTCCGGGCCTGGGTGACCACATCCCGGTCCTTGGTGGGCCAGGGAAAGTCCATGACCAAATAGACATCCATATCATTGGCGTTGTGTTTCTTGACAATATCGGTTTCACTGACCTTGGCCATCCACTTGGGATAGTCCGGCACGTCCCGCAACACCGCCCCGACCGCGGCCATGGTATCGTTGATCACAGTGGTAGCCTTGAAGGCCGCATACTTGGATCCCTCGACCTCCCGGGAATAGGTGCTGACTCCGTCTTCTTCCTTTTCCAGTTGCCACTCTTCCGCGGCCATCGCCGGCAGGCAGAAGCAGATCACCAGAACAACCATCAGGATAACGCGGACTGTCTTTTCCATCTTTCTCTCCTTATAAATTTGAGTGTAACAATCTCCTGATATCGGAGTCATCACAACTATTTAATATCGATAAACTATTTACAACAGGTCCATTGCGATCCACTGATCATGTAGTTTTTAACGTTGATTTATACAGACACCGATCCTGGTTGTCAACAACGTTTATCAAAAAGTAAATACATGCTTGCAGTCTAAGCATTTGATTACCAGAAAGAACGAAAGTCACATTAAACCGATGGTCTCGATGATTTTTCCCGCCACCATCCGGCCGACCTCGTCCAGGTCCTCCCCGTCCGCCAAAAGCTCCAGAATACTGGTTTGCAGCGCCTGATCGGCCGCGATCACCCCGGCCGGAGACGACTCCGCCAGAATGGCCTCGGCATCGGCCCGATCCCGCACCCAGGTCTGGACCACGGCCGGGGAGCGCAGTGCTTTGCTCAGCAGGCCGTTCTGATTTTCCATAAATGCGCGCGGCACTGCCTCATCAATAATGAATCGGCCGACATGTCCCTTTACCATGCCGGCCCGTCCCTTTTCGGTGGCCACCAGGGTCTGAACCCGCAGATGA
>CAYTQK010000270.1:0-4114 GCA_964439745.1 uncultured Desulfobacterales bacterium | reverse complement strand
GAAGAGGTGGTGCTGTGGTCGTCGGCCGAATTTGCCTTTGTCACCCTTTCCGACGCCTTTGCCACCGGCAGCAGCATCATGCCCCAGAAAAAGAATCCCGACGTGCCGGAACTGATCCGGGGCAAAACCGGCCGGGTTTTCGGAGACCTGACGGCTCTGCTGACCACCATGAAATCCCTGCCCCTGTGTTACAACCGGGACATGCAGGAGGACAAGCCGCCCCTGTTTGACGCCGTTGACACCCTGGGCGCCTGCCTGGACATGGCCGCCCGCATGATGGCCGATATGACCGTCAATCAAGATGCCATGCGCCGGGCCGCGGTCACGGGGTTCCTGGACGCCACCGATCTGGCCGACTACCTGGTGGGCAAGGGCATGCCCTTCCGGGACGCCCATGCCTGCGTGGGCCGGGCCGTGGCCGCCGCCCTGGACCAGGGCCGGGAGCTGCATGAACTGCCGCTGGAAACGCTGCAATCTTTTTCCGATCATTTTGCGGCGGACGTCTTTGAGGCCCTGGCCCTGGAGCAGATCATCAACCGTCGTGTCACGGTTGGGGGGACGGCTACCGACCGTGTCCGGGCCGCCATTGCCGCAGCCGAGGAAGCCCTGGCCGGAGAAGAAAGCCATGACAATAGCGGAGAATAAGGCCCGCCGCCGGCCGAACCTGGTTGTTCTGGCCAGCCTGGTCCTGCTGGCCGCCGCCTGCGGCCGCAAGGACCTGCCGGTGCCGCCGGACGCCTGGGTGCCGCCGCCGCCCGAAGAGATTCGCGGGGAGATCATCGGAAAGGAGGCCGTGGTTACGGTGGCCCTGCCGGATCCGGATCGCGACGGCCTCCGGGTGATTATTTCCCGGGCGCGCCGACCGCTGGACGGCCCCGGCGCCTGCCCGGACTGCCCGCCGGATTTTGTGCGGGCGGCCGCCTGGCCGGTGCAAGAACTGGAGCAGAGCGCCTCTGGTCGGCGTCAGGGGGTCTACCGGCAACCGGTCAAGCCGGGAAACGCGTACCGGTTTTCCGCGGCCCTGCGCTCGGCCGAGGGGATAACCGGCCCGGCCGTCAAAACCGATTCTTTGACCGTTTTGGAAACAGGTGAGCAATGACGCATGTTGCATATATCTCGGTGGGTTCCAATATGGGACAGCGGGATGTGAACTGCCGGCAGGGGATTGCCCTGCTGGCGGAAAGCGAGGGCGTGGAGGTGATCCGTACTTCCAGGATGTTCCTTACCGAACCGGTGGACTACCTGGACCAGGAGTGGTTCGTCAACGTCATGGTGAAAATCGAGACCACCCTGGAGCCGCTGGCCCTGCTGGCCGTGCTGCAGGAAATCGAGCGCCGGGCCGGGCGGACGAGCCGGCCCATCCCCTTTGGTCCCCGTATCCTTGACCTGGACATCCTGTTTTATGAAAACATGATCCTGGATTCGGAACAGCTGGTGCTGCCCCATCCCCGGATGCACCAAAGGCATTTTGTTCTGCAGCCGTTATGTGATATAGATCCGGAAGTGGAGCACCCTGTATACAAAAAAAATATCCGGGAGTTGTGCGAGATGCTGAACCACCGCCACCAGGCAGTACAGGAGTATGAATGATACGCTTACTGCTCCTGATCGCCGTAATTTATCTGCTTTACCGGGGACGCAAGGCCTGGCTGGACTTCAAACGGTCCTACCGGCAGACGGTGGACGGCAACGGGGAACCGGCCCGGATCGATGACGTCATGGTGCAGGATCCCTGGTGCCAGGTGTATTTTCCGAAAAAAGACGGCCTGCACGTCAGGCATAAAGGTGAGGACCTGTATTTCTGCAGCCAGGAATGCAAGGACAACTATTTCAAACAAAAATAGGCGCCGGGCGCCGGAACCATTTACGGAGGTTGTCAATGAAGTTTTTTATCGATACCGCCAATATCGCCGAGATCAAGGAAGCCGCCCGCATGGGTATGGCCGATGGCGTTACCACCAATCCTTCGCTGATCGCCAAGGAAGAAGGTGATTTTGAAACCATCATCAAGCAGATTTGCGAAGTGGTGGACGGTCCCATCAGTGCCGAGGTGATCAGCCTGGATACCGAGGGCATGGTCAGCGAGGCCCGGGAACTGGCCAAGATTCACGCCAACATCGTCATCAAGATTCCCATGACCGTGGACGGGCTGAAAGCGGTCAGCACCCTGGCCGGTGAGAACATCCGGACCAACGTTACCCTGGTGTTTTCCCCCTTGCAGGCCCTCATGGCGGCCAAGGCCGGGGCCGCCTATGTCAGTCCCTTTGTAGGGCGACTGGACGATCTCTCCAGCGACGGCATGGAACTGGTGGAACAGATCGTGGAAATCTACAGCAATTACGCCTTTGATACCGAGGTGATCGTGGCCAGTATCCGCAATCCCCTGCATGTCCTGGAGTCGGCCCTGATCGGCGCCGATATAGCCACCATTCCTTTCAAGGTGCTGGACAAGCTGGCCGCCCATCCCATGACGGACAAGGGCATCCAGGCCTTTCTGGACGACTGGGAAAAGAAGAAAAAATAACCCGTCTCGTCCTTGATGGGAAACCCGGAACGGTGAAACCAGCCGGTCCGGCTGACATTGGCAAGGTGCAATCCGGATGCAATCGTGAGGTGTGGCGGTGATGGTCAACAAGACAACCATAACAGACCAGTTGAAAAATCCCAATGCCCTGACCATGTCCCGGGTACTGGCCAGCCCCTTGATCGTGCTGCTGCTGATCGCTCCGCTCAACCGGTTCACTTCCCTGGTGGCCGTCCTGGTCTTTTCGGCGGCGGCCATAACCGATTATTTTGACGGATTTTTCGCCCGCAAATACGGGCAGGTGTCCGGATTCGGCAAGGCCATGGATCCGCTGGCCGACAAGTTTCTGATGGCCGCGGCCTTTATCATGCTGTCCGCCCAGGGGCTTATTCCCGGCTGGGTGGTCTGCATCATCATCGGCCGGGAGCTGGGGGTAACCGGCCTGCGGACGATCCTGGTCAGCCAGGGTGCCGATATTTCGGCCTCCATCTGGGGCAAATGGAAGACCGGGTTCCAGATTGCCGCTGTCATCGCCCTGCTCCTGCATTACGAGTACTTCGGGATCAATTGCCACCAGGTCGGCCTGTGGCTGCTGGCCATTGCCGTGGTCCTGACGGTGGGCTCCGGGGTGGACTACTATCGCAAGGCCCGTCTCTATTTTTAGATATTTCATGAATTTTTCCGACTACAGTTGTTTGTTCAATAAACTTCAAAACGTTATTGATAATTGATAATTGTGGAAGTCCGCACCATGCCGCGGAACCGGTGCGCTGTGGTTGTTCGCTGACCATGGCCGCCGGGCCCATCTTCTGGCAGCTCCCTGGCGGAGTCTCTTCTTGTTGACGAATAAACCAGCCGGTCCCGGCCTTGCTTTTTGTCATGGTTGTGCCGGTTTTGCCGCGGTGCTTGCATTACCTGCGAAAATTTAGTATAATTAAGTAATTTAGTTTGTAAAAGCAGTTGGCCTGGTAATTATCGGGATTTTTGCACCATGAAGATGAAGAAAACCATGACCATAGTCATGGCCGGTAATTCCAGCGGGCCGATGCGGCGGATCACCATCCCGTCCGGTCTGCTGGTGGTGCTGGCGGCAGTAGTGGTGGTCTGCCTCGGCCTGGTTGGTTATGTCGTTTACGATTATGGTGTTCTCCGCAAAGAGGCTCATGCGGTGGAAGTTTTGCAAAACCGGTTGGCCAGTCACCGGGCACACCTGTCCGAACAGCGGCAGCAGATCACAGCGCTGACTGGCCGCATCAACGATATCAAGTCCCAGCTGGGCTGGCTGAATGAATTTGAAAAAAAGATCCGGGTAATCGCCAACCTGACCACGACTTCGGACGCGGAAAGCCTGTTCGGTGTCGGCGGTATTCCGCCGGCGGAAATCGTGGCCGATCCGGACATGGAGCGGCCCAATTCTCTTTTGCGGGAAATGCACAACCAGTTGAACATGCTCGATTCCGCTTTTGTCAGCCAGGAAAAGAGCTTTGCCGAGCTGCTGACCTATCTCCGGGACAAGCGGCGACTGCTGGCCTCAACCCCGGCCATCCGGCCCATTAAAATCAAAAGTGATGAGTTGCGGACGCTGCCCCA
>CAYTQK010000269.1:0-4150 GCA_964439745.1 uncultured Desulfobacterales bacterium | reverse complement strand
TTAAACCTTTATAAACCTTTAACCAGGATATTTCACGAGTCGCTTTGAGCGCGGCTGCACGGCGCAGGATACGGATATGAAATATTCGGGTTAACGCTTCTTGCCTCTTTTTGCGGATCCGCCGGAGGTCTTTTCATAAAAGAACCAAACCGGAAAAAGGAATTTGCCTGTAGTCCATATTTCCACCTGGCGTCCTGTTTACAGTCATGCCGGACAGAAGGGGCTGGCGGCCGGCGGGGACGGCCGGGAGGATAAACAAACACTGAAAAAAGGAGAGGTGGGGATGAAAAAAAAATTCTGCCGGACAATAATTGCGGTGATGACGGCGCTGCTGTTCACGGTGGGCGCGGCCGGGGCTTACAGCGGCGGCGCAGGAAGCGCTGGCGACCCTTACCAGATAGCGAATCTGAATGACCTTGAGGAACTGAGCGATACTTCCGCTGACTGGGACGATCACTTCCTGCAGACAGAGGACATCGATGCTTCCGCTACCGCGTCCTGGAACGCTGACACAGGCTGGTCACCCATCGGCAACGACTGCGTCAAATTCACCGGGGTCTACGACGGCAACGGCCAGACTATCACGGGACTTTACATTGATCGTGCGGACGATTACCAGGGCCTGTTCGGGTATGCCATTGGGGCCACCATCAAGAACCTGGGCCTCACCAGCGTTGATATCACCGGGCAAGACTATGTCGGCGGCCTGGCCGGCAAACTGGAGGACGCTTCCCTGGAAAACAGCCACAGCAGTGGTGACGTGTCCGGGGAAATCATGGTCGGCGGCCTGGCCGGCTATGTTGACAGCGGCAGTGCCATTGTCAACTGCCACAGCGCGGGCACCATCGCTGCACAAGGGGGAACATTTCCAGATTCCTATGCCGGCGGCCTGGTGGGGGACCTGCGAACAAATTCCTCCATCTCCGGAAGCCACAGCACGGCCGCGGTGTGGGGAGAAAAAAATTTGGTCGGCGGCCTGGCCGGTCGGATCAACGTTAATTGTTCTATTACAGATAGTTACAGTGAAGGCAGCGTTTCTGGTGACGCTGATTTTGTGGGCGGTCTGGTGGGACAAATCTTGGGGACTATAGATAATGGCAATTCCATTGTCAACTGCTACAGCACAGGCGATGTATCAGGAGACGGTAACCTGGTCGGCGGCCTGGTGGGGGAGCTCTATACCTGTAATTCCATTGTCAACTGTTACAGTACAGGCGCTGTTTCAGGAAACGGCAACTATGTCGGCGGCCTGGCAGGCAGGGTTTACTATGAGAACTCCATTACAGACAGCTACAGCCAGAGCGCGGTTATCGGGCTCGGTGAATACGTCGGCGGTCTGGTGGGGGAGCTCTATGATAACAATTCCATTGTCAACTGTTACAGCACGGGCGATGTATCGGGAGACGACAACTATGTCGGCGGCCTGGTGGGAAGTATGAAATTTAACAGCTCCATCGTTGACTGCTACAGCAGGGGCGCCGCTGAAGGGGAAAATCTTGTGGGCGGCCTGGTGGGATATATAGAAGACAGTTCCCTTGAAAACAGCTACAGCACCGGCCGGGTGAGCGGCAATGGTGACGATGTCGGCGGCTTTGTGGGAACGGGAGATGTGCCGGAGTCTTTTTCCGTGGACAACTGTTTCTGGGACATGGACACCTCCGGCCTGGAGACCAGCGGCGGCGGCGACCAGGACGCCACAGGCAAAAGCAGCACACAAATGAAGGACATTGATACCTTTACCGACACCTCCAGTGAAGGCCTGGACGATCCCTGGGACTTCGAAGACACCTGGAGAATTCACGAGGAGGTCAACGATGGCTATCCCCAGCTGTTGTGGGCTTATGAGGAACCGGAAGAAGAAGATGCCGGTGATGACAATGGGGCTGCCGCCCTGATCGGCGGCGGCGGAGGAGGCGGCGGGGGGGGTTGTTTTATCAACACCCTGCCACGATCAAGATAAAGCCTGAAAACAGCCGGGGGGATGTGCCTGCCGTCCCCTGAAGCACAACGTCCGCGATTGCCGGGGCTGCGGCCCCTGCCAGTTCGGCTGCCAGGAAGGCGCCAAGCAGAGCGTGGATGTCACCTATATTCCCCAGGCCGAACAATTCGGGGCCAAAATTTTCGCCGACTGCCGCGCGGACCGGCTGATCATCCGGGACCGACGGGTGCACGGGGTGGTCGCCCACACCCAGCGCCTGACCAAAGCCCGCGCCTTCCAGGTGGAATATCACCTGAAGCGGCTGCCCCGCTCCCGGAAAATCGATTTTCTGAAAACCGCTTCGTATTTATAACCCCGGTGACAGGCCGGCTGCCACGGCAAAGCGGCCGGTACGGCCTTCGGCGCGGTAGGAGAAGAAGAGGTCGGTCCGGCAGCGGGTGCAGAGGCCGGCTGTCTCGATGCGGTTTTCTGGAATGCCGGCGGTTTGCAGCTGGTCGCGGCTGACGGCCCAGAAATCAAAATGGTCCCGGCCGTCCCGGTAGGACCAGAGGTGTCGCGGGAATTCTTTTTTGTAATTGATAAATTCGGCGCAGCAGGGCCCCAGGGAAGGGCTGATCCCGGCGTACATGTCGGCCGGCCGGCAGGAAAAAGTGTCCACCATGACCCCGATGGTTGTGCCGATGATGTTGGCCACGCTGCCGCGCCAGCCGGAGTGGATGTTGGCCGCCACTTTGCGGACCGGATCAAAGAGGATGACCGACTGGCAGTCGGCCAGTTTGACGCCCAGCAGGAGGCCGGGAATGTCGGACACCAGGGCGTCTCCCTCCATCTGTGCCGTTTCGAACGGATCCGGCAGTCGGTCGTTGGCAAAGACGCGGACGCGGCTGCCGTGGACCTGCTTGACAAAAACCAGGGTGTGATTGGCAAAGCAGCCGGCCACGGACTGGCGGTTCTTTTCCACGTCTGCCGGCCGGTCCCCCTCAACGGTGCCCAGGTTGAGGCTGGCAAAGGGCGGGGCGCTGACCCCGCCCTGGCGGGTGAAAATGCCGTGTTCCAGGCCGGCCAATCCGGCCAGCCCGGGAAACTGAAACCGGGGCAGGCCGTTGCAAATGGTGGATTTCATGGACGGGCTCTCCGGGATCAATCAAACCCCACCCAGATGCTCAGATCATCCACTGCCGCCCGGCCGCTGTTGACCTGGTTGGCCGGAAAATCCGGGTCGGGATGGCCGATGGCGATGGCGGTGGCAATGACCTTGGATTCCGGGATGCCGGCGTGTTTGCGCAAGACTTCCGGATAATGAACCCCCTGGTTCTCGATACAGGTCCCCAGTCCGGCATCGGTGGCGGCCAGGCAGATCGTCTGCATCACCGCGCCCAGGTCCAGGAGCGGGCCGGGGCTGGTAAAGACCGCCTCATAGGTGATGATAATTGCTGCCGGCGCGTCAAAAAAGCGATAGCCGCGTTCCATCCAGGCCAGGCGCTTGTCCAGGTTGTCCCGGGGAATCTTCATCAGGGTGAACAGCTGCTTGCCCAGGTCCACCTGGCGCTGGCGGAAGACGCTGTCTTTGGGCCAGACCGAGGTGACGTGCTCCTGGCTGGCCGACGTGCCGGCACGGAGATTGTCGATATTCTCCTTCTTGATGGCTTCCAGGGGTTTGCCGGTGATGACCACAAAGGTCCAGGGCTGGGTATTCATGGCCGAAGGGGCGCAGCGGGCCACGGAAAGAATTTCCCGCAGGGTCTCGCGGTCAACGGGATCGGAGGTAAACCGGCGAATGCTGCGGCGGCTCTGAACGGCTTTTTTCAATTCCATGGACAACCTCTATTTTTCCTGTTGGTTCTCCGCCGGTTATCCGGCGGCCTGGCCCGGCTCTCAGGCGACCACCACTTTTCCGTCGATGTTGCTCAGGCCGGCGGTGGCGTTGCGGGTGTCAATGATCAGCCGGGCGTGTCGGACAACAAATTCCATATCATAATCACTGTGATCGGTCAGAACGACCACGGCGTCGGCTTCGGCCAGGACAGTTTCATCCAGGGGCACGGAGGACATCGCAAAATCATATTTCCGGGTCGGACGCAGCCGGGGAATCCAGGGATCATTGTAGATCACCCGGGCGCCCTGGTCGCGCAATCGCTGCATGATCGGGTACGAGGGGGATTCCCGGTCATCGTCCACGTTTTTCTTGTAGGCCACGCCGAGAACCAGGAT
>CAYTQK010000268.1:0-4232 GCA_964439745.1 uncultured Desulfobacterales bacterium | reverse complement strand
TTTTTTTATTATTTGACGGGCATATCTTTTTTTAAACTTTTTACGAAGCCATCATAGTTGATTCTATCTATAACATTCCTGGTTGATACCGGTTCGCTTCCGGCGCGGACGCAAGGCGCGGGAAGCGCCGCTGTAGTTCCCCTGCCGCAAGCTTCCCGCAACGCCGCAGGTACACCGGAATCGAACCGGTATCACATGCCGCGGCGATATTGCCCGCCCACCGCGTACAGCGCCTCGGTGATCTGCCCCAGGGAGCAATAGCGCACCGTCTCCATAAGCTCGGCAAAAATATTGTCCCCGGCCAGGGCAGCCTGCTGCAACCGCTCCAGGGCGGCCGGGGCCTGGTCCTGGTTTCTTTTTTTAAAGGCGGCCAGCCGATCCAGCTGGGATTGTTTTTCTTCTGCCGTGGCCCGGGCCAGGATCACCTCGGCGCTTTGGCCGGCCCCGGCCCCCTCGGAATTGAGAAAGGTGTTGACGCCCACGATGGGCAGGTCGCCGGTATGCTTGCGCTGCTCGTAATGGATCGACTCTTCCTGGATGCGGGACCGCTGGTAGCCGGTTTCCATGGCGCCCAGCACCCCGCCCCGGCTGGTCAGGCGGTCGAACTCGGCCAGGACGGCCTCTTCCACCAGGTCGGTCAGCTCCTCCACGATAAAGCAGCCCTGCAGGGGATTCTCGTTTTTGGCCAGACCCCACTCCTTGTTGATGATCTGCTGAATGGCCAGGGCCCGGCGCACGGACTCGCTGCTGGGGGTGGTGATGGCCTCGTCATAGGCGTTGGTGTGCAGGCTGTTGCAATTGTCGTAGATGGCGCAGAGGGCCTGGAGGGTGGTGCGGATATCGTTGAACTGGATGTCCTGCATGTGCAGCGAACGGCCCGAGGTCTGGATGTGGTACTTGAGCATCCGGGACCGGGCCGCGCCGCCGTATTTTTCCTTTAAGGCCACCGCCCAGATCCGCCGGGCCACCCGGCCGATGACGGTGTATTCCGGGTCCATGCCGTTGGAAAAAAAGAAGGAAAAATTGGGGGCAAAGCGGTCCAGCGCCATGCCCCGGCCCAGGTAGTACTCCAGGTAGGTAAAGCCGTTGGCCAGGGTCAGGGCCAGCTGGGTAATGGGGTTGGCCCCGGCCTCGGCGATATGGTAGCCGGAGATAGACACCGAGTAGAAATTGCGGACGTTGTGGTCGATGAAGAACTGCTGGATGTCGCCCATCATCTTGAGGGCGAACTCGATGGAAAAGATGCAGGTGTTCTGGCCCTGGTCCTCCTTGAGGATATCGGCCTGGACCGTGCCGCGGATGGTCTCCAGCACCTGCTGGCGGAGGGCCTGCCGCTCGTCTTCGGCCGGGGCCCGGCCCTGCTCGGCCGAAAATCGCTCGACCTGCTGATCAATGGCGGTGTTGAGAAACATGGCCAGCATGATCGGGGCCGGGCCGTTGATGGTCATGGAAACCGAGTTGTTGGGGGCGCACAAATCGAAGCCGTCGTAAAGCACCTTGATGTCTTCGATGGTGCAGACACTCACCCCGGAGGTGCCCACCTTGCCGTAGATGTCCGGCCGGGTCTCGGGGTCGTGGCCGTAAAGGGTGACCGAATCAAAGGCGGTGGACAGGCGCTTGGCCTCGGCTTCGGCGGATAGCAGCTTGAAGCGGCGGTTGGTCCGGGCCGGATCTCCTTCCCCGGCGAACATGCGGGTGGGGTCCTCGCCCACCCGCTTGAGGGGGAAAACCCCGGCGGTATAGGGGAAATAACCGGGCAGATTTTCCTTGCGCAGCCAGGTGAACAGGTCACCGGGATCGGTATAATCCGGCAGGGCGATCTTGGGCACCCGGGAACCGGCCAAAGAGACGGTGGTCAGGGGCAGCCGGAGCTCGTTGCCGCGGACGGTGTAGACCAGTTCGTCGTCCTGGTAGGCTGATTTCAGGTCTTTCCAGTCTTCCATCACCTGCCGGGTCTCTTCGGAAATTTCATTTTTCGCCCGGTCGATAAGCTCGGCCAGGCCGGCCGGGGCGGCGGCCTCGTCGGTTTCAGAGAGGGCCCGGGCGGTTTCTTCCAGGTGCCACTGGCGGCGCAGCCGCTCCGCCTGGTCGCGGGTCTGGCGGTGGTAGTTCCGGACGGTGTCGGCTATCTCGGACAGATACCGGACCCGGTCGGCCGGAATGAGGATGGACCGGGCCGAAGAGCAGCGACCTTCCGGCCGGGGCAGAGAGGACGAAAATTGTACGCCGGTCTTGTCGGCTATCACCTGGCGCAGGGCGTGATACAGGGCCGTCACCCCGTCGTCGTTGAACTTGGCCGCGATGGTACCATAGGCCGGCATCTCTTCCGGTGCGGTCTCCCAGGCGCCCCGGTTGCGCTGCATCTGCTTGCGAACATCCCGCAGGGCGTCCTCGGAGCCCTGTTTTTCAAACTTGTTAACCGCCACCAGGTCGGCAAAATCAAGCATGTCGATTTTTTCCAGCTGGGATGAGGCCCCGAAATCGCTGGTCATGACGTAGAGGGAAACGTCCACCAGGTCGTAAATATGGGAATCGCCCTGGCCGATGCCGGCCGTCTCGACGATGATCAGGTCAAAGCCGGCCGCGCGGGCCACGGCCACGGTTTCCGGCATGGCCGAAGGGATCTCGGTATGGGAGCGGCGGGTGGCCAGGCTGCGCATGTAGACCCGGGGACTGTTGATGGCGTTCATGCGGATGCGGTCGCCCAGCAGGGCGCCGCCGGTCTTGCGGCGGGAAGGATCGGCGCAGATGACGGCGATGCGGGCCTTGTCATCGTCCATGAGAAAACGCAGGATGAGCTCGTCCAAGAGGCTGGACTTGCCGGCCCCGCCCGTGCCGGTCAGGCCGATGACCGGGATGGTTTTGGCGGGGGTTACCGCCGCCAGTTCCTTGCCCAGTTCTGCCAGGGCCGGCCCGCCCCCGGCCGCGGCCTGGCGGACCGCCGAAATCATCCGGGCCACGGCACCCGGGTTGTCCGGCGAAAGCATGGCGGCTGGTACGGATCGTTTTTCCAGGGTGGAAAAATCCAGCTGGGCCGCCATGTCGTTGATGATCCCCTGCAGACCCAGGCGGGACCCGTCTTCGGGCGAATAGATCCGGGCCACGCCATAGTCTTCCAGCTCCCGGATCTCCGCGGGCACGATTACCCCGCCGCCGCCGCCGAAAACCTTGATGTGGGCGGCGTCATGGTCGTTCAAAGAATCGACGATGTATTTGAAGAACTCGACATGGCCGCCCTGGTAGCTGGACACGGCGATGCCCTGGGCGTCCTCCTCCACGGCCGCCCGCACGATCTCGTCCACGGAGCGGTTGTGGCCCAGGTGAATCACCTCCACCCCGGTATCCTGGAGGATGCGACGCATGACGTTGATGGCCGCGTCATGTCCGTCAAACAAGGAGGTGGCCGTGACCACCCGGATGTTGTTTTGCGGCTTATAAATTTCGGTTGTCATTGACGGCTCTCCTTGTGTTGTGCGTCCTGATTCTGTTTTCGGGCGGCAAAGGCATTGATGATGTTTTCGGTCTGAAAAGCGATATATTCTTCCAGCGAATAATGGCCGGCGTAAAACCACCGCCGAAAGGCCCAGGCATGGCCGAGCACGGCGATATTGTGGGCGATCAGGTCCAGGCGGCGGTCATCATGCGGCGGCAGGCTGCTGCCGCCGGCGATCTTTTCCAGCAGGTCCCGGAAGATGCCGGTCACCCGGATCTCGTTGGCCAGCACCCGCTGTTTCCACTTGTCCGGCAGAAACTGGGTCACCTGGTAGATGAGCACGATATGGTCGCTCATGTGGTCGCAGGCGGTGAAGTAGCCCCGGACCGCCCCGGCCAGGGCGGCCATGCCCGGTTCCTGGCGAGCCAGGACGGCGTCGACATTGGCCTCCATCTCGGCGTGGATGGCGTCGCAGACCAGGTAGAGAATGTCCTCCTTGGTGGAGACATATTCGTACAGGCTGCCGATGGAAAAACCGGTGGCCCGGGCGATCTGGCGGGTGGTGGTCTTGTGATAGCCGTTCTGGATGAACAGGGCCACGGCCGCGTCCACGATCTGCCGCCTTCTTTTCCGGACCAGAGCCTTGTCCTTGACCTCGGTGGGTACCTCGTGGGGGCCGGAAAAAAATTCGTTCATGACCTCTCCTGCCTGCGATTTCCTGGGCGGGTTGTTATTGGCCCGGTAAACTGAGCGAGCGCTCAGTCATAAATTAACGGGTTTTTGAAGCCCTGTCAAGCCG
>CAYTQK010000267.1:0-4277 GCA_964439745.1 uncultured Desulfobacterales bacterium | reverse complement strand
GTTTTGATAACTGGGGGGCCTGGCTGGACGGTCGGGAAACGGGGATCTACCGGGCCAAAGGGGCTTCGCAGGCGGTGGGGCTGCCGCCGGGAGAGCATGTCATTGAGTTCCGGTACTGGAGTTCGGCGGCGGTGACCGGGATGCTCATCAGCTGCCTGACGCTGGTGTTGTTGGGCGTCTGGACAGGCTTGAAAATCATGAACAAGCCGGGTGGCTATTGGGTGACAGTAGGCACCGGAGCGGCGGCGCTTGGTATTTTCATATTCTGGTATGCCAGTCTCTATGGTGGCGATAATCTGGGGACCCGCTATTCCTGGCAGACGCCACCGCCGGATCGCCCGGTCAACCTGGCCTTTGGAAAATGGACGGCCATGAGCAGCCATACGCCCGGCTATCCCTATCGCTATCACAGCCGGCAGGCCGTGGACGGCGGGCGCGGCGTGGATTCCTGTTTTTTTACCGCAGAAGAAGATCAGCCCTGGTGGACGGTGGATTTGAAAACCGAGGAGACGGTGGCCAGGGTTGCCTTGTTCACAGGGTTTGACAGCGGGAAAATCAACCAGCTGCCGTTGATCCTGTCCCTTTCCACGGATGGTCGGCATTGGCAGCCGGTGAAAATAAAGGCTTTTGACCGGGAAGGTCGGGCCTTGCTGGTTTTCGATCCCCCGCGGCAGGCCCGGTACATCCACATCCAGGCTTCGGAAAAAACAGTGCTGTCGCTGAACGAAGTGGAAGTCTACTCCGCCCCGCTTTCGCCGGAACGACGATAAGAGGCGCCCGGACAGGGCTCTTACCGGCGAAACAGAAAGCGCAGGTACCGGGCGCCATTATATCGTTTCATCTGGTACTCGACGGCTAACGACAGCAGGCGATGCCTGGCCGGCTCCCCGGTCGCCATGGGATCGATTCCTAGTCTCGGCCGGTAAATATTGATGGAGCAGTAGGCCGCCTTTAGTTGTCGCGCCGCCTGGACGCAGGCTCGTGCCGAGTCGACATCCTTATCCCTCCAGCCGATTAGAAAGTGCGCGCCCGCCTGAATACCAGTCTCTTGCAGCACGGCAAACGCTTCGGCCAGTGCCGTATCACTGATGGGTTTGCGTAGCTCGTGCCGGAGGGGCTGCCGAGGGCTTTCTACACCGATCTGCACCATTTCGAAACCGGCTTTTTTCAATCGCCTGGCAAAGGCCGGGGTGACTTGGTCTGCCCGCAGGTATCCTCGCAGCCGGAAGGAGAAAGGTTCCAGAAGCCGTAAAACGGTATCGGCATGGTTTTTGTCGGCGCCAAAGGTCATATCCCGAATATACAATTGCCGGGCACCGAGCTGGTGCAGTCGGCCCAGTTCTTGGCCGATCTCCCCCGGATCCCGCAATTTAAACCCCAGGGACGACCGGCCCGAGTTGCAGAAAGGGCAGTCAAAGGGACAGCCGAAATCTGTCAACAGGGAATAAAATCGTCCTCTCCAGAGGGGCAGGCGGTAATGATCCGGTTCCAAGTGTTCATGGGGCATTATGCCGAGGGTGTAAGTCGATTGACGCCGGGGGGCAACCGGCCAGTACTCGGCGGTACGCAGGCGTCCGGCCGGGGGGCGGCCGGTTAAAAAAGAGACCGCTTCGCCACAGGTGAAATCTAGCAGCAGGCCATCTACGAAAGGATATCGGTCAAAATCAAAGTGCCAGTCCAGGGCGGCCTCTCCGCCAATGACCAGTCGTCGTCCGGCGGCGGTCAGCCCTTGGAGAAAGGTCAGGTCGGTGTGCCGGGTCAGCGCCGAGACCAGGGCAAAGACGGCATCCGGGGCGTGATCCGCAATCCACTGATGGATTTTTTTGGGGGACAGGCCTCTGGCCACCGCGTCCATAATGGTCACTTCGGCTCTGTTTTGCAAAAGGGCTCCCACCGCCAGAAGGTCGATGGGTTGCCAGTAGTAAGAGGCCTTGGAAAAGGTGGAACAATAATAATCCCGCAGAATTTTCCGGGATGAAGGAGGATTCAGTAGCAGGATTTTGTTTTTTTTCGATTGCCGGACCACCAGGATCGCTCCTTTTTTGGCATTTGCAGATTGATTTTTCACAAGACCATTATGCTTCAATTTGTTAAAAAAAAGAATGGGTGGTCCTGGAATTGTGGTCGTCCTGATCGGTTACCGCAGGGAAATGATGACCAGCAGCATTCGGGTCAAAGACCACTCAACCAGTGCCAGGTACGCCGGAAAAAGTAACGCAGGCGGCCCAGGGAGCGGATCTCAGCCAGCAATTTTCGGGCATGCTCCGGGCGGCCATAAAATGAGAAGATGGCCCGGCGGTGCCACCATTTTAATTGCCGGCTGGTAAAGCCCTCCGGTACAAAAGAAACCTGGGCAAAGCTGGTGTCATAGTGTGTGTCCCATTTGGCTTCCCTATGAATGCGGTCAAATTCCCGGCATCCCGGCAGGGGGGTAAAGAGCATGAAATGAGCCCTGGTCAGGGGCAGAGATTTGGCTAGCTGAATCGTTTCCCGGATATTCTGGCGAGTTTCGCCGGGATATCCCAGCACGAAAAAGCCGTTGACTTCCAGTTTCTTTTTTGCAATCAGGTGCACGGCCGAGATGGCCTGCTCCAGGTCCAGATGTTTGTTCATTCGCGTCAGGCCGGCCTGGGTGCCCGCCTCCAGCCCGATGGACAGGGAATAACAGCCTGCCGCCCGCATGGCCTCGAGCATTTCTTCATCCAGGGTATCGGCCCGGATTCCATTGGGACAAGACCAAGGGATACACAACCGGTTGGTCAGCATGGATTCGCATATGGCCATAACATGAGATTTGGCGGCCGTGAGATTGTCATCAATGAATTGAATTTCCCGAACGCCGTATTCCGACCGTAATAACTGGATTTCAGCGGTAACATGGTCGGGCCGACGAAATCTCACTTGTCTGCCTTTCAGACGGGCCACGCTGCAGAAACCGCATTCATGGGGACATCCCCGGGAAGTGATCAGGGGCGCCACGGGAAATTTCCGGAAAAAAGCGCCTTGCGGGGATTGCGGGTAGCCGGCCGGCGGCATCAACTGCCAGGCCGGCATGACCGGGTCGTGGCAGGGCTGGTTGACGGGCATGGGGGTTTGAATGATTTCCCCTCCTGTCTCGGTGTAAATGCCGGGGATGTCTTGAATATCCTGGCCGGTCAGCGGATGCCCCTGTTTTTCCCGGTATCTTTCTATCAGCAGCCGCAGGGCCGCCTCTGCGTCACCTCGCAGGATATAATCCAGGTTTCCCCGTGCTGCCGCGAAACAGGATTCCGGCAGGAGACTGGGGTGAGGGCCGCCGGCCAGAGTGAGGGCCTGCGGCCGCGTCTGCCGAATCATTTTCAGGTAGGCCAGGGAAGTATTCCAGGCCGCGGATACTACGGACAGGCCAACCAGGTCGGGCTCAAACCGATCAAGCGCGGATTGTAATCGGGCGGGTTGCAGTCTGTCTTTCACTCCGTCAAGAAGGAATACCCGGGCTTTGTTTTGGAGCGCAGCCGCCAGGTATCCGATACCCAGAGGTGGGGAGATGACGTCACTATAACAAAACGGTTTTATCAGCAGGACGCGGGGGTGGTGGGATGAAAAACTTGGCTTTAGAGAGTCCATGGCGCAGGGGTCTGCCCCTTTTTGCGTAAAAGAATTTTTTCCACTTGCCTGGCAATCACTTTTTCCAATGGCAGATGAAACCACAAATGTTTCATCCGCCAACGGGCCAAGGGACGATACCATTGGACCCCCTTGGACAGCCAGGACGGCACCCCGTAATCATCGAATTTATTGTCAAGGCACAGGCTGGGCCAATACAGATTATTCAAGACGCACCGGATTTCTTTTTTCAGGTAGGGAACATTGATTCGCCCCCAGCTGTAGGCAGACCAGTCTTCCAACAGGGTGGGCGGAATCAGGCCATGGTAAGTAATGGCCTCTTCCCAGAGAGCGGTGCCGGGGAAGGGGGAAAAGTTATACAGCGGAGAAAGCCTGGCATGGGGATTTTCTTTGAGAACGCGGAGCATGGCAGCGATGGTCAGCCGAATATCCGCCAGGGTCTCCCCCGGCAGGCCGGCCAGCCAGCTATAAAAAATATGAATGGGGTACTGGCCCCAATACCGGTTGGCTTCCAGCAACATTTCCACTGTGTGGGGTTTTCGAATATACCGTAAAATGGACGGCCTGCCGGATTCGGCGCCCACTGAAATCCGGGTCCACCGACTGGCGGCCAGCAGGGCCACTTCTTCCGGCCGGAAATTCACCATCCTGGCAACCTCTGTCCCCTGGCC
>CAYTQK010000266.1:0-4297 GCA_964439745.1 uncultured Desulfobacterales bacterium | reverse complement strand
AGGGACCGGGCCGGCGGGGCGGGCACCGACGGCAGCCCCGGTTTGCGGCCGGTCCTGACGATAACCCGGCGGGCCGGGTCCGCCTCGGCCGGGGCGGCTTTTTTCTGGGACGGGTCGGCATAGACCGCCTGGCGTCCATAGAGAAAATCCAGGTCCACCGGCACCCGCTCGGCCACCAGCGCGCCCAGGCATTTTAAAACAGTCAGGTAGCGGTTCTCCAGGCGGTTGCACAAAGATATCGCCAGGTGCGGCTTGTCTTCCAGGATGCTCTGAATCATGCGGGTACAGGAGGCGTGCGGCCCCATTTCCAGAAACACCCGCACCCCGTCGCGATAGGCGTGCCGGATGGTTTCGGTAAAATCGAATCCGTACAGCGCCTGGTCGAGAATGGACCGGGCGGCGTTTTCCGAGGTGAGTTCATAGGTGCCGCCCTTGACGCAGCTGTAATACCGGACTCCCTCGAGGGGCGTCACCGGGAAAACATGCAGCTGGTAATAGTCCTCGCGGGCCGGCACGGCCGCCTCGCAATGGACGGTGACAACGCCTTCCAGAAAGACCGCCTCGCAGCCCAGCGACTTGATGGCCTCTTCCACCTGGGCCCGGCGGCCGCCGATGACGCATTCTTTGGGAGTGTTGATGATGAGAAGATAGACCGCCGGAAATCCCCGGACAACCTTCCGGACCTGGCCCGCCCCGCGGTTGACCACGGCCACCCGCCATTCCACCGGCTCTTCCGGGGGCACGTGCCAGACCTCACGGGCGGCCGTGCAGGGTCCGGCCAGCCGGGTGGTGAACAGGTCCGAGGCGCGCATGCGGTCCAGCATTTCACTGCGGTGAACCCAGGCGCCGGTGGCGAACAGGCCGGCCGATTCGCCCAGGCTGTAGCCGATGACCGCGTCCGGGTGCAGGGCGAACTGTTCGGCCAGGCGGGTGGACACCCCGCCATGGGAGACCTGGCCGATGATCATGTGCAAAGGATCGGCGGCGATGATTTTCCGGCTCTCCTCCTCCCAGCCGGAAGACCAGTCGTGCCGCCAGGGGAAATAACATTCCGGCATGATACGGTCCTTCAGCTTGCGGGCATCGGCGTCCAGCCGGCGCATCACCCCGGGAAAATCCACGCCCAGCTCCCGGCCCATGCCGAGATAATGGTTGCCCGAACCGGGATAGACAAACGCGATTTTGCCGTCCAGCGAACCGACCGGATTGACCTGCGGGGTGTAGCGGATGCCGCGCAGACCGCCGATACTGCCGGGGGTGCCGTCGCTGACCATCCGGCGGGCTTCGTCGATGAATCGCGCCAGTTCGAGGACATCGGCGGCCACCAGGGAGACCGCGTAGGCACGTTCCGGATGCAGCCCCGTCCGGCGGTACCAGGCCCGGGCCACGGCCTCGATGTTGGCATCCCGTTCGTCCACGTTACGGATATGACGGCCCAGTTCATCCAGGCCGGCCAGCAACCCCCGATCATCGTCCGCCTCCACCAGGAACAATCCGGGCCGGCCGGGACGCAGCCCCAGGGGCATGGCCCGCTCGGCCGCCACCCGGGAGAGCAGTTCCGCCGGCAGCGAAGGCGCATATTCGAATTCCTCGCTGATCACCTGGAAGCAGTTGCCGTCGGCGGCAATGGCGGAGGTGCAGGCCCGGCGGAGACCTTCTTCCCGGTTGCGCAGCCAGTACTGGGGAAACCGGGGCATGTAAAAACCGGAGGTTTCAAAAGCTTCGGCGGCCGGGGCCGTGTATTCGGCCAGGGGCGGAATGACCTGCTGATACAGGCACAGGCTGGTCTTGACAAATGAAGCCAGTCCGGCGGCGGCGCCGGCATGACCGATGCTGGATTTGGCCGAGCCCAGGGCGCAGTTCTTGCCGGCGGCCGGGTTTTCCCCGTAAAAGAAACGGCACAGGGCGTCGGCCTCGGCGCGGTCTTCGGCCGGACATCCGCTGCCGTGGGCTTCCACGAAGGAGACCGAGGCGGGCGGCACGGCGGCATCCCGGAAGGCCCGCTCCAGGGAGGCATGCACCGCCTTTTCCAGTAGAGCCGCGGCTTCTTCGGGGGTATTTTCCAGCACGTCCCGGCTGTTGGCCGCGCCGAATCCCTTGATAACCGAATAGACGCGGTCACCGTCGGCCCGGGCGTCGTCCAACCGCTTCAAGACCAGCGCGGCCGCGCCTTCCCCGGGCAGGATACCGTCGGCCCCGGCATCAAAAGGGCGGATACGGCCGCCGCGGGAAAACGGCAACAGGGCGTCATCGGCGATGACCCGGCGCACGTCGCCGGGCAGATCGACCGCGCCCACCAGGAAAAGGTTTGTCTCCTGCTGCTGCAGCGAGCGCACGCCTATCTCCAGGGCGCGCAGGCCCGAGGCCGCCTCGCTGGAAACGACAAACCCGGGGCCGCCCAGCCGGAACTGCTTGGCAATGCGACTGGCCATGATGCCGCCCAGGGCGCCCACCACCCGCGACGATGTCAGCGGCGGCGACCAGGCCTCCTTAACCTGTCCGATCCAGGCGGTGCGCTCCGCTTCCGGCAGAGACAGTCCCAAAGCCGTTTCCCAGTGGGTGACCGCGTTGGACAGGTTCCAGCGGAAATGATAATCATTGGCGGCCACGTCAAAATCCATGCCCACCACCACCCCGGTATCCACCCGCTTCTCGCCGATGGACAGGCCGGCGTCGGCCATGGCCCGGGCCATGGCCTTCAGGATCAAAAGGTGCTGGCAGAGAATCTGGTCGATTTCGTTGGGCGGGATGTGAAATTCCCCGACGCGGACGGCCACCTCGTCGATGAAGGCGCCGCGTTCGATGTCCGCGTCCAGAAAATCCCGGGCGATTGCCTCGCCGCCGCGCCAGCGGTCCGGCCCGCGTTTTTTCAGCAGTTGTTCGCCCCGGAGCAGGGTCTCCTGGAAGGTTCGCAGGCCGGCGGCACGTCCGAAAACGGCCTCCATGCCGACCACGGCCACTTCCGGCGGGCGGGTATCAGCCGAACCGGCCGGTGATGCTTGGCCGGCGGCGGCCGCGTACGGCACCACGCCGGGATCGGCATCCGGCAGCCACTGCTCCAGGAGCATGTGGGCGTTGATGCCGCCGAAACCAAAAGAACTGACCGCCGCCCGCACCGGCCGTCCCGACTGGCGAACCGGCCAGGGAGCGGCCTCGGTCTGCACCCGGAAGGGGCCGTCCCGCAGGGGGCTGTCCGGCAGGGGACGACGAAAATGAATGGAGGGGGGCAGGGTCTGGCGGCGGAAGCCCAGCAGGGTCTTGATCATGCTGGCCGCACCGGCACCGGTCAGCAGGTGGCCGATGTTGGACTTAACCGAGCCGATGGCGCACTGGCCGGCGGTCCAGTTGACGTCTTCCCACAGTGAGCGCATACTGGCCAGCTCCACGGCGTCGCCCACGGGGGTGCCGGTGCCATGGCACTCGATCAGGTCGACCGCGTCCACGGACCAGCCGACCTGATCATAGGCGGCGCGCATGGCCCGCAGCTGGCCCTCTGTTTCCGGGGAAAGCAGGTTGCCGCCGATATCGTTGGACAGGGCGATGCCGTGGATCAGGCCGTAAATTTCGTCCCCGTCCCGGCGGGCGTCGGCCAGCCGCTTGAGCATGAAAACACCGGCCCCCTCCCCAACCACCAGGCCGTCGGCATCGGCGTCAAACGGGGCACACCGGCCCGAGGGCGACAGGGCCCGCAGCTGGGTGAAACCCACCTGGGTATAGAGGATTTCCGGGCGGGAGACGCCGCCGGCGATCATGGCGTCGGCCCGGCCGGACCAGAGTTCGTCACAGGCCAGCTTGACCGCGTAGAGAGAGGTGGAGCAGGCGGCGTCCAGGGTATAGGCGCCGCCGCCCAGGCGGAAGGCCTTGGCCAGCAGGGAGGCCGGCAGGCTGGTGACCCGGGAGGATAGAATTTCGGCCAGATCCGGGCGGGCGGGCGGCTTGCCGGACGCCCCGGGGAAAAGCTGCTCTTCTGCCAGGCGCAGCCCGATGCGGTTGGACAAGGCGGCCGACCCGACCGTGGGCAGGGCGATGGCCGCCAGGATCACGCCGGTCCGGCTGCGGCTGATGGAGGAAGTGCGGCAGGTGGCAAAGGCCTCCCGGGCCGCGGTCAGGGTATATTGGTACAGGGGATCCAGGCGCTCCAGGAGCGCGGCATCAATTTCAAAACCATTGGGATCGAAATCCAGCTCCACCACGCCGGCCCGGCGGGAATGAGTCTTGTCCACGGCGAACTTCGGGCTGTACACCTCCTCCGGCGGCACCACCCAGCGGTGCGGCGGGATCTCGTCCACGGCATCGA
>CAYTQK010000265.1:0-4298 GCA_964439745.1 uncultured Desulfobacterales bacterium | reverse complement strand
CCGCCCAGCAGGGAAAAGGTGGTACAGTTGTATTTGCGGCAGATGTCCCAGATGCGGCTCTTGGTGAACCGCTCGCTGATAACCGCCGGCAATCCCTTGGCCAGGGAGGGGAAAAGGGTGACCGACTGGGCGTTGCCGTGGGTCAGGGACAAGCCGGTGTAGGGCCGGTCATCCGGCTGGTACTGCCAGAGGAAATCCGCCATAAAGGCGTAAATCATAAACCGGTCCTGCTTCAGCACCACCCCCTTGGGATCGCCGGTGGTGCCGGAAGTATGGATGATCTGGGCCGGCGCGGTGGGATCAAAGGGCCGGGCGTTGTCGGGCAGGGCGCCGGAGTGGCCGTCCAGCACCTCGCTCAGGACCGGATAGCTGGAATTGACGGGAATATCGTGATGCGGCCGGTAGAGCACCCCGATCACCGGGACATCCTTGATGTTCCCGGCGATCTCCTCCAGCCCTTCCAGGAACTGGTCTTCCACCAGAATGGCCCTGGCACCGGTATTCTTGATCTGGAAGGCCAGTTTCCGGCCCTTGGAACGGGGGTCCACCGGCACCACTACGGCGCCGATGGTCACCGCCGCGAACATGGCATAAACAAATTCCGGGTGATTTTTCATCAGCAGGATAAAGGTGTCCCCCTGGCCCACGCCGGCCTGGAGCAGGGCCCGGGCCATCTGGTTGCTGCGGGTGAAAAGATCGGCATAGGTCAATGGTTCGTCGCTGCCGTCCTCGTTGACAAAGACCAGGGCGGTCTGCGCGGGATCCGTCACCTTCAGGCCGATACCTGTAAACATGGGCAGGGCGTTGATTTCTTCAGACATGATTCCTCCCTCCTCGAATTGGATACTATCTCCCCGGGGATGAACCGATCAGTTGGCCGGGAGGAGGCCTTCTCCTTTCCCGACCGGGAATGCCATCTGTCCTTCCGCCGGGGCCGTTGTTATCGATTGGCGGCGCAGAACGACCGGGCACCGGGACAGGTGCGGCAGCCGAACCGCTTGAACAGGTTGATGCGGTTGACCTCGTTGGTGCCTTCATAGATCTGGAGCAGCTTGGCGTCCCGCATCATCTTTTCGGCCCGGTGATCGTGCCGGATGCCGGCCTGGCCCATGAGCTCCAGGGCCAGCCGGCAATTGGCCGCGCCGGCATCCGTGCCCACGAACTTGGCCAGCGACCCCAGGCCGTCCACCCGGTTGATCTCCTCTTCGGATTGAAAGTCAAAACTGATCTTCTGGAACAATCGGGTGAAGAACGGCCGTTCACACAAGCGGCCGTAAATCAGGTCCGCCAGGCGGGCGGGGGTCAGGCGCATGCTGTAGTACAGGGGCTTGAAATTGAGCAGCTTCCAAAGGCCGTGCAGGCCATTGGCATACCCGGCCTCGAGATAGGCCATCCGGGCCAGGGCCACGTTCTTGTACATCTCTCCCAGGGTATGCTGGCACCACTCATGGTTGATCAGCCGGGCTCCCTCCACCTCGGTCTGGCCGGCAAACGCCAGGGCCGTTTCATAAGCGCCGCGGGCCGCGCCGGTGCCGAAAGCGCCCACGCCCGTCCGCGAGGCGCCCCAGATATACGCCAGGATCTGTTCGGTGGTTTCCCGGGCGCCGCGGGACAGCCGGCCGGTGGTCTTTTTGTCCAGCAGGACCTGGTCGTCCGGAACGAAGCAGTCCCGGAAAACCAGTTCACTGGCGACGCTGGCCTTCTGGCCCATCTTTTTTTCTTTTTTCCCGAAGGAAAATCCCTCGGCGCCCGTCTTGACCGCCAGTACCACCATGTTTTCCGCGCCCCTGGCCGGATCGGTGTAGGCGAACACGGCGTGCCAGGTGGACAGGTGCCCGCAGCTGATGAAGATCTTGGTGCCGTTGAGCACATAGCCGCCGTCCACCGGCCGGGCATGGCAGGCCAGAGAACCGCTGTCCATGAATTCCACGTTCTGGGAGTCGGTGCCGGCGTCGGGCTCGGTCATGGCAAAGGAGATCAGGCAGGGTTGGCCGGTGCGTTCGCCCTCCCGCACTTCCCGGGAGATGCGGTTGGCCAGCTTCATGTTCCAGGTGGAGACCAGCCCGGCATAGCCCAGGTAGTGCACCCCGACCAGGTTGGCCAGGGAGAGACAGACCGAGGCCAGCTCTTCCATGAAATAGCCCACGCAGGAAAGGCTGTATCCCTGCCCCCCGAAAATCTTGGGCAGAAACATGGTATACATCCGCCATTCATTGGCCTTTTTGACGAAATCCCAGGGCAGGTAATCGGGATCTTCGTGCAGGCGGCGGTCCATCTGCAGCACCTGGGGACGGGCCACCTCGTCGTTGAACTTTCGGGCGATGGCCACCACTTTGGCGGTTTCCCGGATGATGCCCTGCGGCTGCCGGCCGGTGGCCCGCAGACTGCAGGTGATATCATCAAATGCCGGCTCCCGCCGGATCAGTGATCGAATCTGTGCGCCTGACAACATACCCGCCCCCTCTTTATTGTGAATTACCAGTCCGCCT
This sequence comes from uncultured Desulfobacterales bacterium, assembly GCA_964439745.1. Taxonomy (GTDB): domain Bacteria; phylum Desulfobacterota; class Desulfobacteria; order Desulfobacterales; family Desulfosudaceae; genus CAYTQK01. The sequence goes on along the minus strand of CAYTQK010000265.1, from coordinate 1,809 downwards.
GGAGAATGGTCAGCACCATGGCCGCCTCTTCGATGCCGATGTTCCCACCCCCGTTTTCAGCCAGGGCGATGCGGGCGTTCTCCACCTGGCGGCCGTCAGCCTCGCCGCGGAGCTGCCAGACCAGCTCGGCGATCTGCCCGGCGCCGGTGGCGCCCACGGGATGCCCCTTGGATTCCAGTCCGCCGGAAGGATTGATGGGCAGCTTGCCGCCGAGGGCGGAATGCCCTTCCTCGGCAAAAATGCCGCCCTCGCCGCGGGGGCAGAACCCCAGCGATTCGGTATTTAACACCTCGCCGAAAGCGGTGGCATCATGGAACTCGGCCACGTCGATGTCTTCCGGTCCTACGCCGGCCCGTTCATAGGCGATCCTGCTCAGCCGCTGGCCGATATCCGGATCATCAAAGCCCCGGTCCATGCCGCTGCCCACCACCGTGGCCAGGATCTTGACCGGCTTGGACACGGCCAGTTTCCTGACATACTCCTGGGAGCAAAGAATAAGCGCGGCGGCGCCGTCGCCCACCGGTGAACACATGGGACGTGTCAGGGGATAGGCCACCGGCGGGGCCTGGAGGACCTCTTCCACGGTAAAGGGCTGACGATACTGGGCATAGGGATTGTGAACACTGTTGTTATGATTTTTGGCGCTGACAATGGCCAACTGCCGCTGGGTCAGGCCGTACTTGTCCATGTGCATGCGGGTGCCCATGGCGTAGATTTCCATGAAGGCGCTGCCGCCCTGGGAGGATTTTTCCGCCTTGACCTCTCCCCGGGCCTCGGCCTCTTTGCGTTTTTTTTCGGCGTCTTCCTTCATGGCCTTGACGATCATCTCCAGCACTTCCACGTCGGCCGAGGCGGAAAACAATTTCAGGCGCTTTTCCCGGTCCTCCATGTACATCTTTTCCATGCCCAGGACCAGGCCGACCTCGTGGAGTCCCAGGGCAATATCCATCCAGGCCACCTGAAGAGCGGTGGCCGAAGAACAGCAGGCATTCTCCACGTTGGTCACGGGAATATCACCGATTCCCATGGCCCGCAGGACCACCTGCCCCCGGATGGACTCCTGGCCGGTTACCAGCCCCTGGTAGGCGTTGCCCACCACGGCCGTCTGAATATTCTTCTGCTCCAGGCCGGCATGCTCCAGGGCCCGCTTGACGGCCTCGGCCGCCAGGGTCTTCATGTTCTTGTCCATGTGCTTGCCGAATTTGGTCATGCCCACGCCGATTACATAAACGTCACGCATAGATACTCCTTTTTCCCGGTGCCCCCGACAATCAGAATCCGGTCCGGACCGGAATTCACGCTGCCCGGACAGACACATCCCTATGGGGATTGGTTGGTATTTCCCGGGACTGGACCCGGGTAAAATCTTTTTTACCATTTACAGCAAAATTCAGGCCAGGTCCATATATTATATAACTATTTAATTTTATAAGTTATAACAAAATAAAAGGCAGGATTTGTCGATATTTAAACAAAAAACTGTCCATATATCGACATACTGGTTGCTTCCCCCTGATTTTTGAATTATTCTATATTTACCTGAACCGGATCGAAATAACAAGAAAAATCAAATGCAAAAGGCATCATTACCCATGGCAGACCCCGGACGCTTTGAAGCGGCCCGCGTGGAAGCCGACCTGGCCTACCAGGCCCTGGCCCAATCCGACCGGGAAGCCGCCCGCGGCCATTTCCGGCAGGCCCTGGAACGATTGCATGGCCGCCGCATCCGTCCCCCGGACGGCGTCCTGCCGGTCCGCCCCACCCGTTCTCTCTCCCACCCGACCTTCACTCAGGGCCAGGGATTCCCCC
>CAYTQK010000264.1:0-4311 GCA_964439745.1 uncultured Desulfobacterales bacterium | reverse complement strand
GACGCCGCCCTGATCATGCAGAACACCGACCTGTTTTACTATGCCGGCACCGCCCAGCAGGCCTATCTTTACGTGCCGGCCGCCGGCGAGCCGGTCCTGCTGGTCAAAAAGGACCTGGAACGGGCCCGGGCCGAATCCGCCCTGGCCGATATCCGACCGCTGAAAAGCACCCGGCAGATTCCGGCGGCCATCGGCGCGGCACCCGGCCGGCTGGGCCTGGAGATGGACGTTATTCCGGCCAATCTTTACCTGCAGACGGGGTCTCTGTTCGCGGCCAGTCAGCTGGTCGATGTCTCGCCCCTGATCCGTCTGCAGCGGGCCGTCAAGTCCGCCCATGAACTGGGCGTCATCAGGGCCGCCGCCGATCTTTCCGACCGGCTGGCCGCGGCGGTGCCCAAGGTGCTGACCGAAGGCATGACCGAACTGGAGTTCAACGCCGCGGTAGAGGCCGAAGCCCGCCGCCTGGGCCACCAGGGCATGATGCGCATGCGGCTGTGGGGTGGTGAACTTTTTTACGGCCATCTCATGGCCGGGCCGACCGCGGCCGTGCCCAGCTACCTGGCCTCGCCCACCGGCGGACCCGGCACCAGCCCGGCCTTTCCCCAGGGCGCCGGCTATGGCCGCATCCAGGCGGGCCAGCCGGTGCTGGTGGACATGGCTTTTGCCTTCCAGGGATATGTTTCCGACCACACCCGTATCTTCGCCATCAGCCACATCGACGACGACCTGGTCGAGGCCCAGGAGGCCATGCTGATCATCCAGAGCATGATCCAGGAAGCCGCCCGGCCCGGGGCCGTGACCGGGGAGCTTTACCAGATGGCCGTGGACAAGGCCGCTGACCTGGGCTATGCCGATTATTTCATGGGCGCCGGGCAAAACCGCGTCCGCTTTGTCGGCCACGGGGTCGGCCTGGAACTGGACGAATTCCCCTTTCTGGCCCAGGGCCAGACCCTGACCCTGGAAGAAAACATGGTGGTCGCCCTGGAACCCAAGCTGATCTTCCCCGGCCGTGGCGTGGTCGGCATCGAGAACACCCACCAGGTCACCGCCGAGGGCATGTGGCCCCTGGGCCGCTACCCCGAAATCATCACCATCATCTAACCCCTTTGGGGACGCTCTTTATATTTTTACATTTGTTCTTTTGCCATGCCTGCTGTGGTGGGGTGACGGTTTTTTCCGGGACTGCCTAACCCGGATATTTCACGAGTCGCCTTGAGCGCAGCTGCGGCGTTGGCCGGAATTCAGAACTATTTGATTCCACTGGCGCCCGGCCTCTGCCGGAGTGACGAAATATGGTAAATTCCGACTTTTACGAAGCCATCAATTTTGGGACAGTCGGGGCAAATGAGAGGAGATGCGGCAGTAGAGTTTTTTTCGCATTTTATTCTTGTTTTTACGATTTTTTCGTTTCGGGCAGAAGCCCTGGTTTCTATTTTATTTTACTTAAATTGTTTATGATTTTTTTAACTCGCGGATAAATATAAAATAGTTGCTATTTAAAAAAAACAAAATAAAGTTAATTAATGGTTGACAAGAGAGGTAATTGATGAAAGTTGTTAATCTATCAATTCCAAACGATTCTTTTTACGGAAAAAACAACAACGTGGGAGGGGAGGGCGGACCGTTTTGTTGTTTCGTGCCTCGGATCCGTTCGGTGATTTGTTTGCCACAAATCCCCCGATGCGTCTGTGACCAGAAGGGAGGAGCAAGGCCGCATGGGGGGAAGAGTCATCTGGGCCATAAACATCGCCGCACTGATTTTCGTACTTGTATTGGCGGTCCAGCTTTCTCATAGAGATAAAAACGTTCCGCAAATTTCCCGGTATCTCACCTACAGTTTCACCCTTAAAAATTCCACCAACCGCTTTATAAAAAATGTTTCCCTGTGGGCCTATGCCCCGGTTTCCAAAACATCCACGCAAACGCTCCAGGCAATCGAAACTTCCCATCCCTACCACCTGACATCCGATTGCCACGGCAACCAGATTCTTGGTTTTACCATAGAAAACTTTCCTCCCTACGCTCTCCGAAACATCACCATCCAGACCGAACTGCTGATCACAAAATCTCCCTGCCGTATTTCATCACCAGACGTGGAGGCGTTGTATCTGCAGCCGGAGCTCTACGTGGAATCCGATCATCCCGATATCATCAAGCAGGCCGCCCGGTTGAAAAAATCAGACCCGCAAGATACCGCGGCCGCGTTTTTTAACTGGACAGCCGCGCGTATCGCGCAATCCGCCTATTTCCGACATGAACGGGGCGCGCTGTTTGCCTATACCCATCAAAAAGGGGATTGCACCGAATATATGGATCTGTTTGCCGCCCTGTGCCGCGCGGCCGGCATTCCCTGCCGGCGGGTGGGCGGTTATGTCTGCGATCAGAACAAGCTCGTTTCCGCCGGGGACTATCATAACTGGGCGGAATTTTACGTCAACGGCAGGTGGCATGTGGCAGATCCGCAAAACGGGGTTTTCATGGACAACGACGGTGATTATATCGCCACGCGAATTATCGGTAGCGGCTGTCCCAATGAGATGAAAGACAACCATCGGTACCGGTTTGAAGGAGAAGGCATTACCGTAAAAATGGACTCATAACCCGGGTACAGGGGCGGGGGAAGCAATGGTCAGAAACCGAACGATTCATTACGGGATGATTTTGTCAGCAGTGGCCTGGTGCTGGTTGCTGGCTGGCATGGGGGCCAATGCCGCGGCTGCCGAAGCTGTCTGCGCGGTGGTAAAAATTGAAATCCGGCAGGAACTGACCCTGGAGCGTCAGGCCTTTGACGCTCATATGAAGATCACCAACGGTCTGACCAGCCTGCCCCTGGAGGATGTCAAGGTGACGGTCACCTTTGCCGATGAAGAAGGCAATACCGTCCTGGCCTCTTCGGAAACCACCGAGCAGGAAGATGTCGCCTTTTTCATTCGCCCCGATTCAGAAGGGATTACCAAGGGCAGTGCCGGCGGCTGGGACATTGATGACGTAGCCCCGTTATCGAAAGCGGATCTGCACTGGCTGATCATCCCCACGCCCGGGTCGGCCGATGCCCAGCCGCAGGGCAAATTGTATTATGTCGGAGCCCGGCTGTCCTATACCCTCGGCGGCCAGACCCATGTCACCGAGGTGACCCCGGATTATATCTATGTCAAACCCCTGCCGCAGATGGTTCTGGATTATTTTCTGACCCGGAATGTTTATGGCGATGATGCCTGGACTTCGGAGAACGAGTCTCCCGTGCCGTTCACGCTGGGAGTGCGGGTGCAGAATATCGGTCATAATACCGCCCACGATCTCAAGATTGATTCCGCTCAGCCCGAGATCGTTGAAAACGAGCAAGGACTTTTAATCGGTTTCGAGATCACCGGCTCACAGGTCAACGGCGAACCGGCCGAAAAAAGCCTGCTGGTGGATTTCGGAGATCTCGCCCCTGATGCCACGGCCGTGGCCCGCTGGATCATGACCTGTACCCTTTCCGGGGAATTTACCGATTTTACCGCCAATATCTCCCATGCCGATGAACTGGGAGGAGAATTGACCTCCATCATCAAGCAGGACAACGTGCATACCCACTTGCTGGTAAAAGACGTGCTGGTCGATCTGCCGGGCCGGGATAAAATCCATGATTTTCTCACCGTGGACGCCGCCTTTTATAAGGTGTTCGAGTCCAACGGCACCGAGACCGAGACGACCGACCTGTCGTCAGATACTATCTGGGAATTGCACCAGGAAACCGCTACCCGGTATACCTGTGATGTCTCCATCCCCGCTTCGGCCGGATTTGTTTACCTGTCCTTTCCCGATCCGGATCACCCGCAGAATCAACAGGCACAACTGGAAGAATTGCTCCGGCAGGACAAATTGATCGAAGTGATCCGCAGCGACGGCAAGCGGATCAAGCCGGCCAATGCCTGGCGGTCCCAGCAAAGAAAAGCCGACCCCAAAGACGGCTGGCATTATTTTGCCAACCTGTTTGATACCAGCAGTACCGGTTCCTATACTTTTGTCTTTGACGATGTCACCAGTCACAACAGCCCGCCGGCGTTGCTGCCCCTTTCGGACCAGGCCACAGCCGAGGGCCAGGAATTGTCATTTGCGGTGTCAGCCACCGATCCGGACGGCACCATTCCGGAAATTTCCGCTGTAAACCTGCCGGTCGGAGCCGATTTAGAGGAGCAGAGCGACGGCTCCGCCAAGTTCACCTGGACACCCGCCATCGGCCAGGCGGGGGATTATGATTTGACCTTCCGTGCTTCCGATGGCGAATTGTCCGACAGCCAGGCCGTGACGGTCACGGTGTATCCTCAT